>CAMYAE010000041.1 GCA_947253655.1 uncultured Bacteroidales bacterium | reverse complement strand
TTTGGAGAGTCCTGATGTCATTCATCTGACATCGGGACTCTCTTTTTTTATGGTATATTTTTTGCGAAAATATAGGGGGCCAATTTTACAAATAGTTTGACTGTAATGAATATTTTGAACAATTCTACAAAGATTGGACGAGTACTTGCTATAACCTTTATTACTTTGATTTTTAACCTTACGAGTGCATTTTCGGCGGAGCCTGACTCTACCGTAGTCATCGAGCACCCGCTGTGGGAAGAAGACAAGCCTGCTTTCCGGACATTGGAGTCGGGATCGGACAGATTTGCTTCAAGGCTACTGATACCTTCCGGTGAAAATATCTCTACTGCCAACAATGGCTGCGAGTGGAAGACATTTTATCATGACAGCCTGTATATATTCTTGAATACGAGATATATGCGAGATCATGGGAGATATTATCTTATAGATCTCTACATTCAGAACAACTCCTCAAAGCCTTTGTTTTTTGACTTTGGAGAGGCATCCGTCACCGGGAAGGGCAAGACCAGACCGTTCTGGACCTATGATAGATATTTAAGAAGGGTTGGCAGGCAGAACAGCTGGGCGGCATTCGGTGTCGGGGCAACGGCAATGATAGGCTGCTGGATATTGGACCGTGCACTGAACGGTGACTATTATGACGGATATGCGGATTATTATTCTCCGGGGCTTGACCTGATGCACAGTGCATCCTCGATATTCCTTCAAGAAATATCCTTTTTGGGTGCTATGGCCGTTGCGGATAGTTTTGACAGGGATTATATGCGCTGCACCAAAAAATATATGGCATTTATGTCAGCCTATAATATACCCGCCAATTCATCTGTTGGAGGCCACACTCTTGCAAAATTTATTCCCGGAGCGGAAAAGGTGTTAATAAATATTCCTGTTGGGGACAAGGTCTATTCTTTCGAATGGAATACATCCGATTTGGAGGAGGTTAACGGGGTCGATTCCATATAAGGTCAAATATAGCTGCAAGGCCGCTTACGGATTGTTGCTATTATTCTCGGAAATGATTAAATTTGCAAAGCGTGAAAGAAGAATATTAACAATACTTTAATTTCTATAAAAATGAGAATCATTCAAGTTACAGGTAGGGAGATCCTCGATTCGAGAGGCAATCCTACAATTGAGGCAGAAGTTCTCCTCGAATCAGGTGTTATCGGTGTGGCTTCTGTACCTTCAGGAGCATCAACAGGCGAAAATGAAGCTTTGGAGCTTCGTGATGGCGACTCAAAACGTTATGGCGGAAAAGGAGTTTTGAAAGCTGTTGAAAATATCAATGAAAAGATAGCTCCGGCCATTATCGGCATGTCGGCTCTTGACCAGAGGGCTATTGACAGTGCTATGATCGAGCTTGACGGAACTCCTACAAAGAGCAAGCTCGGAGCCAATGCCATTCTCGGCGTTTCTTTGGCTGTAGCTCATGCTGCTGCAAATTATCTTGGAATTCCTCTGTATAGATATATCGGTGGGACAAACGGACACGTGCTTCCTGTACCTATGATGAATATCATCAATGGCGGTGCTCACTCCGATGCCCCTATTGCCTTCCAGGAATTTATGATTCGTCCGGTAGGTGCTGAAAACGAGGCCGAAAGCGTTCGTATGGGCGCTGAGGTGTTCCACGCTCTCCAGAAAGTTCTCAAAGGCCGCGGCCTTTCTACGGCAGTCGGTGATGAGGGCGGTTTCGCTCCGAAGCTGAACGGTATCGATGATGCTTTGGACTGTATTATGGAGGCTATCAAGAAAGCGGGATATGAGCCGGGCAAAGATGTCACTATTGCAATGGACTGTGCAGCTTCCGAGTTTGCGGTTAAAGAGGGCGATAAATTCTTCTATGACTACAAGCAGCTGTCCAACGGTATGCCTAAGGATCCTAACGGCAAGAGATTTGACTCTGAAGGCCAGATCAAATACCTTGAGGAGCTTATTACAAAATACCCTATTGATTCAATCGAGGACGGCCTCAGCGAGGCTGACTGGGACGGATGGGTAAAGCTGACTGCAGCTATCGGCAACAAATGCCAGCTTGTCGGCGATGACCTTTTCGTAACCAACGTAAAATATCTTGAGAAAGGTATCAAGATGGGTGCGGCTAACTCAATTCTTATCAAGGTCAATCAGATAGGCTCTCTTACAGAGACCCTTGAGGCCATTGAAATGGCTCACCGTCACGGCTACACAACAGTTACTTCTCACCGTTCAGGCGAGACCGAGGACACGACTATCGCTGATATCGCAGTAGCTACCAACTCCGGCCAGATCAAGACAGGCTCACTCAGCCGTACTGACCGTATCGCCAAGTACAACCGTCTTATGAAGATCGAGCAGGAGCTCGAGGACGAGGCAGTCTACGGTTACAAGAAGCTCAGATAGCTGATTTGCAAATATTTATCGACGTCCCGGATAGAATTCGGGACGTTTTTTGTTATTTATAAAATAATTGCTACTTTTGTTAAAATATACAGAATTAATTTATAAAATGTTTGCTATGAAAAAATTTATCAACATCATTACAATGGCGATCGCTCTTGTTGCGATTCTTCAGGTAACAGGTTCTTGCAGTAAAGTGCTCAGCAAGGATATTGCTATCAACAATGTCAAACTTCAGTTCGATATAGAGGGGACAAAAACCAAGGCAGGTGAGACTGAAGATGTGTTATATGAAGGAGATCTTGATATCAATATAACAGCCGAACTCGAAAAGCAGGGACTTTCAGCAAAAAACCTTAAATCTCTAAATCTTAAGAATGGCAGGCTCGAATTGGTTAGTCCGGCCGGTTTTGACATGAACGTGTTTAAAGGAATGAAGTTGTATTTTGGCGACAATGACAATAAAGTTATTGTTGCTAAGGCCAATGAGGTTAAAAACAATGTAGCATATTTTACGATTAACGCCTCCGGTCTGAAAAAGTTCCTTAATAATGACAAAATTCATATCACCATAACCGGACCGAGACCGATTGACGATGTCAGGGTAACTTTGATTACTGATTATGTCGTAAATATCGGCTTGCTGTAGCATAAGAACATTAAACAGCCGGTTGGAGGATTTATGCCTATATTTGCCTTGATGTGGATGAGGGGATGCTT
>CAMYAE010000040.1 GCA_947253655.1 uncultured Bacteroidales bacterium | reverse complement strand
AGCGTCACCCTCCACCGCCTCCCTCTCCGGGAGGCCCTGTCGTCCTGCGTCCTCCTGTTCGGTAGCCCGTGACTTGCCTTTTTTCTCTGAAATATTTTCATTAAGTTTGTATTGTCACTTAATTTTGGGTTATGAGTAAGGTTTATATATTCTTGGCAGACGGTTTCGAAGAAACAGAAGCCATTGCCACATTGGATGTTATACGCAGAGGAGGCATTGAAGCCCGTACCGTTTCCGTACAGAATAAGAGCAAGGTCACAGGATCTCACGGACTGACTGTTCTGGCCGACACCGTTATGGATGAAGTTATCGGCAATGTCGGCACTGACGATGTCCTTGTGTTTCCCGGCGGAATGCCGGGCTCAAAGACTCTTGCTGCCGATAAGAAGCTCGTAAAAATGATGCTGTCTCATTATTCAGGCGGAGGTGCCGTTGCAGCAATATGCGCTGCTCCGGGTCTTGTCCTTTCGCAATTGCCCGATATAGCAGGCAAGAAGATGACCTGCTTTGACGGTTTTGAAGAGCCGTTGATTGCCAAGGGTGCAGAATATGTTAAAGTGCCGGCAGTTAAGGACGGTAATATAATTACCGGACGCGGTGCAGGATGTGCAATTGATTTCGGCCTTGAAATAGTAAACCACATATCCGGTCCGGAAACTGTAAAAAAGGTCCGTGCCGGCATGATGATCTGAGTCAATTTATTTCCTCACAACGATTCTTTCGATTCGGCGAGGAATTGATGTCATGATTTCGTAAGGAATAGTGCCTAAGATGTCGGCGATTTCGGTTACGGTCGGGTCTTCTCCGAAAATGGTTACCGTGTCTCCGACTTTTGCTTCAATGCCTGTTATGTCCAACATGCACATGTCCATACAGATATTGCCGATTGTAGGTGCTCTGTGCCCGTTCACCGAGAATGATGCCTTGCCTCTGCCGAGGTGACGGTCGATGCCGTCAGCATATCCGACAGGAATTGTGGCTATTGTGGTTCCTCCTGTAGCAATATGCCCATATCTGCCATAACCTATTGTGCCGTCTTCCGGCTTTAAGTGCTTTATCTGCAATATTTTGCATTTTAAAGATGCTACCGGGGCGAGACGTACTCCCTGCAATGCACTTATTCCATATATGCCGATTCCGAGCCTGACCATGTCAAACTGATATTGAGGAAACCGCTCTATACCCGCCGAGTTAAGTATATGATACATTGGTCTATATCCTATGCTTGATGTCAGTGCCTCTGCGTTTTTCCGGAACAGGTTTATTTGCTCTAAGGTGAAGTCGTCTTCCTGAGGATCTTCTGCGACAGCGAGATGAGAATAACAGGATTTTATTTTTACTGACGGGCAATTCTTGAGGAAGTCAAACAGGGCGGGCAACTCGCTTGTCATAAATCCGAGTCTGTGCATTCCTGTATCAAGTTTCAGGTGTATAGGATAGTCTTTTATCCCCCTTTCTTCCAGAACATCGCAAAACAGCTTCAAGGATGTGAGATTTGGTATTCCCGGCTCCAATCGGTTGTCAATTATTTCATTAAAGAAATCCGTGCCGGCAGTAAGGACGAGAATCGGTAGGCTTATGCCGGACTGCCTCAACTCTATTCCCTCCACGGGGTAGGCCACAGCAAGGTAGTCCGCTCCGGCATGTTGCATCATGGCTGCAAATTCGACGGCACCATGACCATAGGCATTGGCCTTGACCAGCACCAGCAATTTGGTTGATGCGTCCAGCTTTGACCTGAAATACCTATAATTGCTCCGGCAGTTATGCAGATTTAGTTCCAATCTTGAAAAATCATCTTCTCTCATATCCCTTCTTTTGCCTTTTGCAAATAAAATTTTACAAAAATATCAATTTTATATGAGTATTTCTTAAAAAAACTGTAACCTTGTCAGAAATTTGATAAAAGGTCCGTAAATTGTAATTATATTTAATGTTTCAGTCTAAATCGGCAGACGATTATTGGCAATATGCGTTTTTTGATATAAAATAAATTGAATTATGAGCAATATGATGATTTGGATACTGCTTATAGCAGTTATGGTGCTGAGTTTTGTTGTGCAGCAAAAGCTTCAAAGCCGATTTAAAAAGTATTCGGCCATCCGGAATTCTTCAGGCATGACTGGGGCACAAGTGGCTGAGAAGATGTTGAGAGACAACGGAATATATGATGTCAAGGTGGTTTCTGTGCCGGGAATGTTAACAGACCATTACAACCCTCAGAACAAGACGGTAAATCTCAGTGAGGGCGTGTATAATCAGAATTCAATAGCAGCAGCGGCTGTGGCTGCCCATGAGTGCGGACACGCTGTACAGCATGCAGTCGGGTACGGTCCTCTGCGTCTCAGGTCAGCCTTGGTACCTGTTGTCAATTTTGCCAATATGGCAGTCCAGTGGGTGCTGCTGGCAGGGGTCCTCATGATAAATATCTTCCCAAGTCTTATATGGCTTGGAATTGCCTTGTTTGCAATGACTACCTTATTCAGCGTGGTTACATTGCCGGTAGAGGTGAATGCGAGTGCCCGTGCCGTTGGCTGGCTTGAAAGTTCGGGAGTGGCCTCATACGACACTAAGCCTATGGCTGTAGATGCTCTGAAATGGGCTGCATATACCTATGTCATCGCTGCAATCGGCTCCATAGCCACACTGCTCTACTATATCTCAATCGGCAACAGCCGCCGTTAGGATTTTACTCAATAGACTGTTTATAAGGTCTTTATCTTCAATTCTTGTAATACCGAAACTCTTTTTCCCGGCATCTTTTATGGATGCTCCGATATGATATACTAACTCTTTATCCAGAATTAGAAATCTGTCGTGGAAATTATTTGAAGTTCTTAAAGTAAGTTTTGGGTATTGTGAGTTGAATTTTGATATATCTTTATCGGTTAATCTAACTTTTCCGGCAGTTATAATAGTGACATTGACTTCCGTGTTCGGTAAAAGCATAAGGCAGGTATCTTCTGCCACCGTAAGTACCATCTCCACTTGAGGTCACAATCTGTGATATCAAGTTTCTATATTCTTCAGCTGTCAATCGAAAACGAAAGTATTCAGGAAATCTAATTATATTTCGTTTTACGGACTGATTGAAAACCTTGGTCTCAACTTGATATAGTTCAGCGAGGTCGCTATCCAGCATTACCTGTTTGCCTCTAATGGTATAAATTCTATCCTTTATTTCGCCGGATTTAACAATAGTTTTTTTCTCCATAAATCTCCTCTATCTCCCCTTCATTAATTGTAAACTTCAAGTAGTTAGGGTTTTACTCCCATTCTTCTTTTCCAAACGTATGATTCATCCCAAACCATTCAAAATACTAGGTTCTATTTTTTAGAGTATCACTAAATCCACCTAGTTATAGGACGTTTTCAAATTTTTAGTCCCGTCCCAGTCCCAGTACCGGAGAAAAAACTCTATAATAATTTTACTTGTGTAGTTTTTTTATATCTGATTGGTTTAATTTTTCTAAAGATATGAGTTGGGTCTTTGCAAGATTTCTAAGTTCTATCATTCTTTCTTTTTGTTCCATTCCTTTGCTAATAAGAACGGCATTGTAGCTTTCCATATTTGCAAGCACCAATAACTCATTTAAACTTGCATAGTCTCTCA
>CAMYAE010000039.1 GCA_947253655.1 uncultured Bacteroidales bacterium | reverse complement strand
CCTGCAATACGGCGAATTTGCAAATGACACTGCACCGGAGAGTTGCGAAGCTGAAAACGAAAGCATAAAGGCCATATTCGAAGGAGTGTATTCGGCTCTCTGCGATGATATCAACACCCCTATCGCATTGTCGCACATATTTGACGCAGTAAAGATAATCAATTCCGCCAAGGAGGGGAAAATTGCCCTTTCCGACTCTGACGTTTCCGCCCTTCTGAGACTGTTTGACGACATTGTGTCAGGTGTCTTGGGGCTGAAAGACGAGACTGCCGAAGATGGCTCCGGAGCTGTTGTCTCCGGCCTTATGGATATGGTGCTTGAAGGACGGGCAGAGGCAAAGGCCGCTAAGGACTGGGCCAGGAGCGATGCTATCAGAGACCGCTTGAACGCACTTGGAATAGTTGTAAAAGACACAAAGGAAGGCGTCGAATGGACAATCAAATAATCCTGTTATGAAACTAATATCGTGGAATGTGAACGGGCTGAGGGCTGCTGTCGGCAAAGGCTTCAAGGAGACTTTCGAGGCCCTCAATGCCGATTTCTTCTGTATTCAGGAGACCAAAATGCAGCCGGAACAATTGGATTTGCGGTTTGAGGGCTACAAGTCGTTCTGGAATTCAGCCGACAAAAAGGGATATTCCGGGACTGCAATATACACTCGCCAACAGCCGCTTTCCGTTACCTATGGCATGGGAATCGACGAGCACGACCATGAGGGCCGCATCATAACCTTGGAGACAGAAGATTTTTATCTCGTCTGCGTATATGTACCGAATTCGCAGGACGCTCTCAAGAGATTGGACTACAGAATGCGGTGGGAGGACGATTTCCGGGCATATCTACATTCACTTGAGTCTTCGGGACTTTCGGCTGATGCCGATTTCGGGGAGGATATATTTGCCGTAAGACAAGACGGATGCGGCAAGCCTAAAAGCGTCATTGTCTGCGGTGACCTTAATGTCGCCCATAAAGAGATAGATATCAAGAATGCGGCGTCCAACCGCCGTAATGCCGGATTTACGGATGAAGAAAGAGGAAAGTTTACGGAACTTTTAGAGTCCGGATATATAGACACCTGGCGTATGCTAAATCCCGACACCGTAAAGTATTCCTGGTGGTCTTACCGTTTCAGGGCCAGGGAGAACAACGCAGGCTGGCGTATCGATTATTTCCTTGTGTCTGAATCGCTTAAGGACAGGATTGCCGGTGCGGAAATCCATAACGACATTTTCGGCTCGGACCACTGTCCCGTTGAGCTTGAATTAAAATAATAATGACGGCTACCGCCTTGTCACCTCGAATGTATATGAGAGGCCTCCGCAGATTATTTGTGTAATCATTTGAGATTCGTGGGAAATTGTCGCGAAGATTATGCCTATTTCCGTAGGGATGCCATAAACTGCCGTCAAAGCTAAACTTACAAGATAGTGGAAAGCCCCGAAGCCGCCCGGCACAGGGACCAGAGAACTTATAGCCCCCACGGCCATAAGGAAGAGGGCATCCACCATATTCAGATCATTTATCTTACCGAAAGCGGCAGCCATTTCCGCACTCATTGCCGATGTGTCCATACCTTGAAGAGCCCAGAGCACAGTCGCGCAGGTCATCAGATACATACACCATACGAGTATATTCCAAGAGAGGAAAATCCAGCTGCGCTCCAGATGAAAGCTCGATGCAAGTCCCTGTCCCACACCGCCTATAACCTTCCATATCCCGGCACAAAGCCTGTTCCTGCCCCTTAACTTGAAAATCAGAAAGAAAGCTGCTGCAATAAAAATCACGGTGCCGGCAATTATCCATATAAGATTTCTGTTGGATGATATGGGATTTATAACGTCGTCGGACAAGAATTCCCCGAAACTCCCCCAGAGCAGAAGTGCCATGAGAACAAGCAGGACAGACAGAGTTACCGCATCCCAAATCCTGTCAGCGATAGCTGTCCCAAGCACCTTGTCGAAAGTCGCCCTCTTGTGCCCGTCTTCATCTGCGGAAGAGTGTTTTGTGATATATCCGCACCTGACCACCTCCCCTACCCTCGGCAGCACCATATTGACCACATAGCTGATATTCACCGCATTGAATGTATCCTTTATCTTCGTAGCCGGGTCTATCGGGAGCAACAACCTACGCCAGCGCAAGGCTCTGAAATAGAATGAAAGCACCCCGAAAGCCATGGACAGAAGCACAAATCCCCACCTGCACGATTTCACACCAAGCCAGAAATCATGCCAATGCACATTTCTAAAAGAAAAATACAGTAACGTGACGGCAAGGACCGCCGACACGGCATATTGCAATATCTTTTTCAGTTTCTCGTTCATAGCCGATTATTCAATCCGCTAATTTACTTCAATTAAAGCAAATGCCAATAATTTATGCTAAATTTGCAACCGGCTTATTATAAATCCTGATTATAAAATACAATATATGAAATCCATACTTGGAATAGGCAATGCCTTGACTGACATACTCGCCGTCCTGCCGGATGACACCCTGCTTAAGAAATATCACCTTCCTAAAGGCAGCATGCAGCATGTTGATATGCAGACAGGCGACAAAATATGGTCGGTATTAAAGGAAATCGGGGTGAAATATGTTCCCGGAGGCTCCGCTGCCAACACAATCACCTGCACGGCCATATTCGGAATGCATTCCGGCTATATCGGCAAAATAGGCAACGATGAATTGGGGCATCTGTTCAAAAGCACTTTGGAACAATTTGGAGTGAAGTCCACAATGCTCTATGGCACCAAATCATCAGGCAGGTGCATGGTTTTCATCACCGGAGCCAATGCCGAAAGGACATTTGCAGATTATATGGGCTCTGCCCTCGAAATGGGACCTGAGGATCTGAAGCCGGAATACTTCGAGGGATATGATTATTTCCATATAGAGGGGTATCTTGTCCAAAATCAAGATCTTATAAGCACTGCCGTGCAAATGGCAAAAGATGCCGGCTGCATTATATCTTTGGATATGGCTTCCTATAATGTCGTGGAATCCAATGCCGCTTTCCTACACAACCTTGTAGACAATTACGTGGATATTGTATTCGCAAACGAAACCGAGGCCAAGTCATTTACGAAAATGGAGCCGAAAGAGGCACTTGCGGAAATCGCAAGGCACTGCAGCATAGCTGTCGTAAAAGTCGGGAAAGAAGGCTCTATGGTAATGCAAGGCGATGAATATCACTATATCAAGCCTTGGCCTGCCGCCACGATAGATGCGACCGGTGCAGGTGACACCTACGCTGCGGGCTTCCTCTATGCTCATTCTCTCGGCATGCCGTTGAGGGTCTGCGGGGAGATCGGCTCTATCATTGCGGCGAAAGTGGTCGAAGTGATTGGCACGAAAATAGATATCCCAAGGTGGAGAGCCGCCAAAAAAGAAATCAGAGGATTGATTTCCGAACACGGAGGCATTTTGGAAAAATAGAAGATGTTCAAGATAATAAAGGACTTCCTCAGGAAGAGAAACTTAAAGCGATTTTCAAGCACGGTAGAGACGGGCATCACGCCTTTGTCAAAAATAAGTACGGCGGTCACATTTATAGATGTGGAGGATCCGTCTTTTGATGTATGCAAAGCGGCAATACTCAATTTTTACCGGTCAAACAATATCAGGGGAGAGATTTTCTTCTTCGATTTTCGGAAAATCAGCAACGAGGAAAGGCTTATAACCAGCATCACCACGACTGTTCTGAAAAAAGACCTCAGCTGGACAGGCAAGCCGTCAAGGGAAAAGGTCGATGTGATGCTTGGAAGCAATCCCGATCTGTTCATTTCCCTGATAAACGATGATTCGTTCCCTATCGAGTTTATGGCGAAATGCAGCCGGGCGAAATTCAAGATAGGCAGAAAACAGCTTCCCGGAGGAACTTTCGATTTAGTTGTGACAGACCCTGCGGAAAGGGCATATTCCCAAGCCGAGGTCTTTTTTGCCATAAAGACATATCTCAATAAAATAGCATAATGAAAGGTTTTATCAACTACCTTATAGTGGCCTTGAAAGGCTTCGGCATGGGGGCAGCCAATATTGTCCCAGGAGTTTCAGGAGGCACAATAGCTTTGCTTACAGGCATTTACGAAGAAATTATCGATTCCCTTAACCAACTTATAGTCCCGTCCAATTGGAAAATGCTTCTGCACGGGGAGGCCGGAGAGTTTTGGAAAAGAATTCACGGTAACTTCCTGATTGCTCTGCTTGCAGGTGTCCTGCTGAGCCTGGTCGCTCTCGCCAAACTTATGGAATATGTGATTGTGTATCATCCTGTCCAAACCTGGGCTTTCTTTTTCGGTCTAATCATAGCTTCATCGGTATATCTGCTTTTTGACATCAAGGATTGGAAGCTGAAAGATGTGCTGATTCTGATTGTCGGAGGCATATCAGGGGTCCTGCTGTGCACAATGTCGCCGACGCAGACGCCTGATGACCTGTGGTTTATATTTATTTGCGGAGCCATTGCTATTTGCACGATGATTCTGCCGGGCATTTCCGGAAGCTTCATATTGGTCATTCTCAGCAAATACGAATATATAATCAATGCTTTGAATACGATGAATGTGCCCGTGCTGCTCGTCTTTGCATTGGGCTGTATTGTCGGAATTTTAGCTTTCGCGAAATTCCTGCATTGGTTACTTGCGAGGTATGAGAGGCAGACCCTGCTAATCCTTATAGGCTTTGTTATCGGCTCATTGGTGAAAGTATGGCCATGGAACGATATGCAGGCTGTGGCCAAAGCTCATTTCCTGCATCTGGGTGGTTTTACGGAAGAAGCCGCTGCCTCTGCCGCTACCGTCATGGTTGAACAGGGCGTCAATCTGAAATCCGTAGTCGAGATGCACCTGCCGGGAGCCATTGTCTGGGCACTAATCGGATTGGCCCTCGTCTGGCTCTTGGAGACCCTCGGCAAATCAAAAGAGTATAAAGGTTAAAGATTATAAATGTGTAGGAACTATTAGGGGGAAGGGCATTAGGGAGAGGATTGTGGGTAAGTAAATGGAAATGAGAGGAATTTGCACGATATCTCTGTGGTTTGCACTGCGAGGTAAAGTGCAGAAAGCGTGGATTTGTGCAGAAGTTCCG
>CAMYAE010000038.1 GCA_947253655.1 uncultured Bacteroidales bacterium | reverse complement strand
GAGCTATACCCCCATGTTTCGGAAAAGCCTACAAATATACAGGTATTTTCCGAAACATCAAATGTTTTACAATATTTCAATCAGTTTTTCTTTCTCCTCTTTGAGAGACTCCATAATTTTAGGGATATTCACGAAGAGGACTCCGTTTTCCATTTTGGCTGAAATTTTTTCCTTGTCGGCATTTTCCGGGAGCAGGATTGTCTGCTGGAACTTAGAATATGAAAATTCTCGCCTCAGATAGTGTCCATCCTTGTCCTTGCTGTTCTCCTCTGTCTTTTTCTCCATTTTGATTATAAGATCCCCTTCTGTGTCTACGGTTAGCTTGAAATCATTTTTTGTCATCCCAGGGGCTGCCAATTCAAGTTCGTATCCGTTTTCCCTCTCAATAATGTTGATTGCAGGTGATTTTGAACTCTGCAGATAAGGTAGGTTGTTCTCAAAAATGTCATTGAAAATACTTGGTAACCAATTCTGGCCAATGCTTCTTGCTGGTGTCATGATATGTTCTCCTTATAATTTAATTGTTTTATATTTATTTCTCTCTGCAATATAAATCGCAGACGCCTTTGTAAAAGGCAAGATATATGCCGTTGGCTTTTAAGCGTAATTCGCTGAAATTATGGCAGTTAAGCATGACTTTTTGGCTTGTCCCGATGCCATATTGACATAAAATTGAAATGAAATCGGCTTGCCCTCACGGACTGTGGGTGATATTAGCAGGATTCTGATTATATTTGCAGAATATATAGGTATAGGCGTCAGGAGAATGGCGAATGCGGAGCAAATATGGGATCCGTTAAGGAAAAAGATGGTTGCTCTGACTCCGGAGGAAGGTGTCAGACAATGGTTTATCCGCCTATTAGCTGACCAGATGAAAGTCCCTTATCACATGATGAGCAGTGAAGTCGGACTCAAATACGGAAAAGGTGTCCTCAAAAAGGATTTTCGCGCTGATATAGTGGTTTTTGACAGAAAGCTGGCACCGCTAATGGTTGTTGAATGCAAAAGGCCTGAAATAGAATTGACCCGTGAGGTGCTGGAGCAGGCGCTTAAGTATAATATGGTCTTGAATGTCAGGTATATAGCTATAACAAATGGCTCGCAGTCCTATATATGCCGCAGGCAGGGAGGAAGGTTCAGGTTTTTGGACGCTTCGCCTGTATATGAAGAAATGATAAATGAGAAATAGAGATGTCCGTTACTGTTCTTAATGATTATCTGAACAATCCGGTTTTTGAAATAATATCCCAAGTCGCAGAAGAGACAGGGATAAGAGCTTTTGTCATAGGCGGTTATGTACGAGACTGCTTTCTTGGACACAAGACTAACGATATAGATATAGTTGCCGAGGGAAGTGGAATAGCCTTGGCCGAAGCTGTTGCCGAGAAGATCAGGACCAGGGAAAACCACTCATGTCACGTCTCGGTCTTCAAGAATTTCGGTACGGCAATGCTTAAATATCACGGAACTGAGATAGAGTTTGTAGGTGCGAGAAAAGAATCCTACAGTCACGATTCCAGAAAACCGATAGTGGAGGACGGCACCTTGGAGGAAGACCAGAGGCGTAGGGACTTTACTATAAATGCCATGGCTTTCAGCCTGCAAAAAGACGATTTCGGGGCGTTGGTAGACCCTTTCGGCGGAATAAAGGATCTGGCCGCAGGCATAATAAGGACGCCTATGGATCCGGAGACTACTTATAGCGATGACCCTCTGCGAATGCTTCGGGCTATCCGTTTTGCCACGAGACTGTCTTCTCAAGGGCTTGATTTCAAGATAGTTCCGGAATCTATCGAGGCAATGCGGAAGATGAAAGACCGGATGTCCATACTCTCTAAGGAGAGGATTGTCGAGGAATTGAACAAGATACTCCTATCATCCACACCGTCAATAGGTTTCAGACTTTTGGACGAAGCTGACCTGATTGAAAAAGTGCTGCCCCAGCTGGCAAGGTTGAAAGGGGTGGAAACTGTTGAGGGCAAAGGACATAAGGATAATTATTATCATACGATCCAGGTGGTTGATCATGTTGTGGCTGATGAGGCCGCAGCCATTTCTGAGGGGCTTCTTCACGATTATATTCCGGTCGCCGACGGCAACGGCTTTGTTGAGGCGGTGCGCACGGCTCCCAACCTATGGCTGCATTGGGCGGCTTTGTTGCATGATGTAGGCAAGCCGATCAGCAAGAGATACGACCCTGATACAGGCTGGACATTCCACGGCCACGAAGTTGTGGGGGCAAGGATGGTACCACAGATCTTCCAGAGCTTGAAGATGCCGCTTAACGAAAAGATGAAGTATGTCCAGAAAATCGTAGGACTGCATCACCGTCCTGTTGCCCTTGTAGACGAGGAAGTGACGGATTCGGCTGTCAGGAGGCTGCTTTTTGATGCCGGGAATGATATTGACGATCTGATGCTGCTGTGCAATGCCGACATTACATCCAAGAATCCGGCAAAGGTGGTCCGTCTCAAAAAGAATTTTGAGCTTGTCAAGAAGAAACTTGCTGAGGTTGAGGAGAAAGACGCAATAAGGAATTTCAAGAATCCGATATCCGGAGAATATATTATGGAATTGTTCGGAATCGAGCCCTGCAACACTATCGGTCTGTTGAAGGATCATGTCAAGAATGCTATTCTTGACGGAGTTATAGATAATGATTTCGATGCTGCCGACAAGTTGATGAGGACAAAGGCTGCCGAACTTGGCTTAATACCGGTGGAACGATGAAATGGATCTGATTGATAAATATCTGCTCTACATCTCCAAGGAACGTAGATATTCCGAGAGGACACAGGCCCTTTATAATGATGTCCTTAACGATTTCATGCGGTACTCGTACGGCGGGGCAGGGTGGTACGACGATGATGTGATAGCTTCCATGAAGCCGAACCCGGTGCGAAACTATGAGGTGTATCTTCTAGATGAAAGAAAATTCAGCCCCGGTACGGTAAATCTGCATTTGTCTGTAATCAGTGGTTTCAGCCGTTATCTCTTGAGGAACAGCCTTATAGCCGCAAATCCCGTCAGTCTGATAAGCCGCCCCAAAATGAAAAAACGTCTTCCTGTGTTTCTCAGGAAAGATATGATGGAAAAATATTTTTATGACACAGCCGTCTATGCTTCCGAAGAAAATCTTGACATGCTGACAGGCAAGGACAAGGTGGCTTCAGATTATTATGAAAGACGGGTCAGACGTTTGATTATTAAGATGTTATATGATACCGGGCTCAGACGTGCCGAACTCATAAGCCTTAATGTGGAGGATATGGATTTCGGACGCAAAATTCTTAGGGTCACAGGTAAGGGAAATAAAATGCGAGAAATTCCCGTAGTGCCGTCATTATGTGAGGAAATTTCCTTATATTTACAAGCGACGTCTCTTATGAAGGGCGGAGATATACAGGCGACGGATCCTCTTATATTGTCAAAGACAGGCCGAAGACTATATCCTATGGCTGTAGAGAGGATTGTCAAGCAGGAATTGCACGATGCGGGATTTATAGGGAAAACGTCCCCACACGTTCTCAGACACACTCTTGCGACCGGTTTGCTGGACAAAGGAGCAGATCTGAATTCAATCAAAGAAATGCTCGGGCATTCTTCACTTGCAGCCACGCAGGTATATACCCATAACTCCATAGAGAAGATTAAACAGGTTTATACAAACGCCCACCCACGGGCAAAAAGAGGAGGAAATATGGAGATCAGAGTTAAGTCCTTGAAATTTGATGCAGACCAGAAACTGCTGGATTTCGTACAGAAAAAGGTTTCTAAGTTGGAGCGCTTCGATGAGACCATAGATTATATGGATGTGGTCCTGTCGCTTCTGGAGAAGCCGGAGAACAAGAATGTGAAACTGCAGGCCGGTATGCCGGGAAAGTCACTGATGATTGAAAGGACAGGTCGCTCCTTTGAAGAAGCGATAAATGAGGCCGTGGACCTGATGAAAGAGAAAATTGTTAGGAATAAAGAAAAAAGGGCTGAAATATAAATTTCGAGGGTGTGCCGAAGCCGGGGTTTTGACACACCCTTTGATTTTGCCGACGGCATATCTTTTAAATAAATGAATATGAAGATTAGGAGCTTGACACTATTGGCAGTGTTGTTGTCCGCGTTGTTGTCATGCGGCACCAAACCGGAGAAAGTCGCAATTCCTGTCTATCTTGATGACTCCAAATCCATTGAAGAGAGGGTGGAGGATGCCTTGTCGCGTATGACACTTGAGGAAAAGATAGGAGTGATACATGCGCAGTCTAAATTCAGTTCCAAAGGCGTCCCAAGACTTGGCATCCCTGACATCTGGTGCACGGACGGGCCTCACGGAATCCGACCTGAGGTCTTATGGGACAAATGGGATCAGGCCGGCTGGACCAATGACTCCTGCACTGCGTTCCCTGCACTTTCATGTCTTGCAGCCACTTGGAATACAGATTTGGCTATGCTTTACGGCAAGAGCATCGGAGAAGAGGCGCTTTACCGAAAGAAAGATGTGCTCCTCGGCCCCGGCGTGAATATATGCAGAACTCCTCTTAACGGCCGGAATTTCGAATATATGGGCGAAGACCCGTATCTGGCCTCAATGCTCGTTGTGCCTTATGTTAAAGGCGTTCAGTCCAATGGCGTTGCCGCCTGTGTGAAGCATTTCGCGGCAAACAATCAGGAACTGCGCAGGACAACGACCAATTCGATAGTAGATGACCGGACCATGTACGAGATTTATCTTCCGGCTTTCAAGGCTGCTGTAATGGATGGAGGAGCATGGGCTATCATGGGCTCCTACAATCTTTATAACGGTCAGTACAATTGTCATAATGACAGGTTGCTGAACGGCATATTGAAAGGGGAGTGGGGCTTTGACGGTGTTGTAATCAGCGATTGGGGTGGTGCTCGCAATGATGATGAGCCTATAACCAACGGATTGGATATGGAGTTCGGCACTTGGACTGACGGTCTCACCGGAGGTGCAAGCAATGCCTATGACAATTATCACATGGCTTTACCTTATCTGAAGAAAATAAAGGAGGGTGCAGTCGGCACGGAGGAACTTGACGACAAGGTGCGCAGGGTGCTGAGGTTGGCTTTCCGCACGGTAATGAACAAGGATCGCGGCTTCGGCAGCTTTACAAGCCCGGAACACTATGCCGCTGCCAGAAAAATCGGGGCGGAAGGTATAGTCTTGCTGAAAAACGAGGGCGAACTGCTCCCTATAAAGCCTGATGTTAAGAAAATACTCGTAGTCGGAGAGAATGCCGTAAAGAAAATGACCGTAGGGGGAGGAAGCTCTTCATTGAAAGCACAGCATGAAATATCTCCTTTAGACGGTATCAAAAGCAGGTTTGACGGGATTGCAGAAGTTATATGGGAAAGAGGCTATGTAGGAGATACCACAAGCCATTACAACAGAGTGTCTACCGGGCAGGATCTTAGGGATTCGAGAAGCCGCGAGACTCTTATTGCAGATGCCGTTGCTGCGGCAAAAGGAGCTGATGCGGTTATTTTTATCGGAGGACTGAATAAAAGCAACCATCAGGACGCGGAAGGCACGGACAGGCTCTCGATTGAGCTGCCTTACGAGCAGGAGGATGTCATAACTGCCCTTGCGGCAGCAAATAGAAATCTTGTCGTTGTTAATATTTCCGGCTCCCCTGTTGCCATGCCTTGGGCTTCGCAAGTGCCTGCTATATTGCAGGACTGGTATATAGGCAGCGAGGCCGGGCATTCGCTTGCCGATGTCCTTTCTGGAGATGTCAATCCGTCCGGCAAGTTGCCTTTCACAATCCCGGCAGCTTTGGAAGACGGTCCGTTGAAGACGGCCAGACAGTATCCTGGAATACATCGAGACGGGACGAATTATTGGGATGAGTACTATGACGAAGGTATATTTGTCGGCTACAGGTGGTATGAGACAAAAGGTATTTCACCTCAGTTTCCGTTCGGATACGGGCTGAGCTACACTGATTTCGAATATTCGGACGCTTCCGTGAGCTCCGGCATCATGCGCAGGGGAAAGGCTGTGGAGGTCAGCCTGAATGTTAGGAATACCGGCAAGGTGGCAGGTGCGGAAGTGGTACAGCTTTACATTTCCGATCCGGAATCTTCATTGGAACGCCCTGTCAAAGAGTTGAAAGGTTTCCGTAAGATATTCCTTGAGTCCGGTGAGGTTGCCAAAGTAACTTTCAGAATAGAGGACAAGGATCTCGCATTCTTTGATCCTGAAAAGCACGAATGGGTTGCGGAAGCCGGAAAATATATCGCCCACGTAGCAGCTTCTTCTGCTGATATAAGGACGTCGGTTGAATTCGAATTGAGATAAATGGCAGGTAGGTCAGTAGATATAGAAGCGCAGACAAGTAAAATACTTATGGATACCTCCAACGGGGTGTTTAGTCCGGTGTATCTTCTTATGGGCGATGAACCCTACTATCCTGACAAGGTCTGCAACCATATCATATCCAACGCTTTGACCGATACCGAAAGAGATTTCAACCAGACAATATTCTACGGCCCGGACACGGATGCCGGGACGGTAGCATCAGAAGCGAGGAGCTATCCCATGATGTCGGAAAGGAGGCTTGTGGTCTTGAAAGAGGCTCAGAATATGAGATCTCTTGAAGACCTTGCCGTCTATTGCTCCGAGCCAATGGATTCCACCGTACTTGTAATTCTTATGCACGGAGCTGCTGCTGACAAACGTAAAGCCTTGTATAAGAATGTCTTAAAGCACGGAGTTGTCTTGGATTCTCCGGCAGTCCGGGATTATGAAATAGAGAAGTGGATAAACGGATATTGCAGGTCATTGGGAATAAGCATAACTCCGGAAGCTGCCATGCTGTTAGGAGAGTCCGTTGGCGTCAGCCTTACCAATATTGCAGTCGAGACGGACAAGATGCTGAAAAATCTTCCGGAGGGTACTAAAGAGATTACAATCGGAGATGTCGAAAAGAATGTCGGGGTCAGCCGTCAGTTCTCCATTTTCGAGCTTACAAAGGAGCTGTCATATAAGAATAGGGCAAAAGCTTTGAAAATTGCAGCTTATATAGGTTCAAGCCCTAAATTTGCTATGCCAATGGCTGTAAGCGCCCTATATGTGCATTTCTGCAGAATTCTCAAGTACGAGGCCCTGCTTATGCAGAGCAGCCGCCCGTCTCCGGAGCAAAAGGCTTCGGTGCTGGCTGTGAACCCCTATTTCTATAGGGAGTATGATGCCGCCGTTGCGAATTATCCGATCAATAAATGTATGTACGTCATGTCTCTTTTAGAGGAATATGACTTTAAAGGCAAGGGCGGAAATGTTGGAGAGGCTTCACCTGACCAACTGCTGATAGAACTTGTATCTAAAATATTGAATTAACTTATTTGTAGAATTTTATATGTCAGAATTTATCATCCAATGTAAGGATATATCGAAGCGGTTCGGCGAGAAAACGGCTTTGGACAAGGTCTCGATCGATATACCGAAAGGAAAAGTTTTCGGGCTTTTAGGACCGAACGGGGCCGGGAAAACCACCCTTATCAGGATAATAAACCGGATTACCATTCCCAACAGTGGAACTGTTCTTTTCAACGGTAGACCCATTACTCAGAGTGATGTGGAAAAGATAGGCTATCTCCCGGAAGAGCGAGGGCTGTACCGCAAAATGGAGGTGGGGGAGCAGGCTGTATATCTTGCCAGACTAAAAGGAATGGATGCCGCCACAGCAAAGGAGCAACTTAAACAGTGGTTCATACGTTTCGGCATTCAGGACTGGTGGAAGAAAAAGGTAGAGGAGCTGTCAAAGGGAATGGCACAGAAGCTCCAGTTCATCACGACAGTTGTCCACAAGCCGTCTCTGATGATATTGGATGAGCCTTTCTCCGGTTTCGATCCGGTAAATGCCGAACTTATCCGCAAGGAAATCCTTAGGCTCAAGGATGAGGGTGCTACGATAATACTGTCCACTCATAATATGGAATCCGTAGAAGAGCTATGTGACAATATCGCCCTGATT
This sequence comes from uncultured Bacteroidales bacterium, assembly GCA_947253655.1. Taxonomy (GTDB): domain Bacteria; phylum Bacteroidota; class Bacteroidia; order Bacteroidales; family UBA932; genus Cryptobacteroides. Next base: position 191 of record CAMYAE010000038.1, on the reverse strand, counting down.
AACAAGTCTCATCTTGTGGTGACGGGGGGCGTCGATGAGATAAGGAGAAAATACGGCAATAATAATGTTGAAATAGTGTATTCCGGAGACAAGGCAATAGAGCCGGTGGAAGGTGTCTTCAATGTCCTGTCCGATATCGATAACGCCGGCCGGCATACTGCTGTAATCGCTATGGCGGACGGTACCGTATC
>CAMYAE010000037.1 GCA_947253655.1 uncultured Bacteroidales bacterium | reverse complement strand
GAGCCTGTGCAGCAGGCGTAAGGATCTGCGTCCTCGTTTGTGCAGATTCCTCACTTTGTTCGGAATGACAATCCGCCTCGGTCGGTGGCGACGCAATAATCGACTTTAAATTGCTGAGAGCCTCTGCTACCTCTTCCTCCGTCTCTTGATGAGTCTTCAACGAAACAGGTTCAAGCCCGAAACCGGCAGGATATATATCCAAGTCTTCATCAGCCACAAAGAAAAAATTGTTCTCCCTTGTCGCCCTCAACCGGCCTAAACCGGGGAATATAATAGTCTTCTTCTGCAAAAGCACCACCTTCATCTCAGAAAGGAAATCGGTAAGCACCTGCAAAGCCGCCGCCCTGTCAATATTATTAGATTCAGCATATAAATCTGCAAGAGAAGTGTCTCCGTCATTCTTTTTCTGACGGAAATATAATCTCCTGTATGGTGGGTTGATAGTATAGCCTTTGTCCGAGAATGTGGACGGCACAAGCTCGGCAACGAATGATCCGATGCCAGGGAGAGAAACTTCGTCTTTATCAAGGATAAGCTCCTTGAGCATCTTGGATAACAGGTCAATATCCATATATATTCTATGCTAACTTGACAAAGATAGTAAAAAAACGCTAAAAAAATTTGGATAAAACTCTTTTTGTTGTACCTTTGCATTCCCGAATGATGCGGGTCACCATAAGGTGAATAAATTCCTCAATAGCTCAGTTGGTTAGAGCACCTGACTGTTAATCAGGGGGTCGCAGGTTCAAGTCCTGCTTGAGGAGCCTAATGATTAAGGAGTTACGGATTTCGTAACTCCTTTTTTATGAATATGGGCATTCGTGTCCGGATTGACTTCTTACAAAATCTGCCGTCCGTCTATATTTTTTTGAATAATTCAAGTATTCTGGCTATTTTTGCGTTGAAAATTAATAGTAGTATGCTTGATTTGTTCGTGGGTACAGGTATTGCCCATTCTATTTTGCTATTTGCATTTGTAATAGCCATAGGTCTATGGCTTGGGAAATTCAAGGTAAAAGGCATATCCATAGGTTCAACATGGATTCTTTTCGTGGGAATTATCGTCAGCCATTTCGGCTTTCTCTCTGATCCGACCGTATTGACATTCATGAAAGATTTCGGTCTTATACTGTTTGTCTTCTCAATCGGTCTTCAGGTGGGGCCAGGATTCTTCCAGTCGTTCAAGAAGGGAGGAGTGACAATGAATCTGCTTGCCGTAGCCCTTGTGCTTCTTGCAGTTGCAACTACTTATGCCATTCATATAGTTACAGGCGAAGATTTGAAGATAATGACGGGTGTCATGTCGGCAGCCGTTACCAATACCCCCGGACTTGGCGCTGCACAGCAGACTTTATCTGATGCTGTTATGGCATCCGGCGGCAGTTATAAGGCAGCAGCCGCAGCGGCTTCCGAGCTCGCATCGGCCTATGCCGTGGCATATCCTATCGGTGTGCTCGGCGTCATCATGCTTATTATAATTTTCAAAGGTATTTTCAGGATAGACCCTGAAAAGGAAAGGAAGGCTATCGAGGAGGCAGAAGATTCCGGAAACAGCGCAAGAAGAATGCACTGTATGGTGGAGAATCCGGCCATTTTCGGAAAGCCTCTGAAAGATGTCGTTAAAAGTGCAGGCGGGGATTTTGTCGTCTCAAGGGTCATGCGTGACGGTGTCATTACCATACCTAATGAAAGTACAATACTTCAGCACGGGGACAAGCTGCTTATAGTTACAAGCCGGAATTACGTAGATCCGATAAGGATATTGTTTGGCGAGGAGATTCCGATGCATGTCCAGGATTGGGAAAAGCTCGACACCCACGTAGTGGCAAAAAGATTGTCGATTACCAAGTCTTCCCTGACGGGCAAAAGCATTAAGGACTTGAACATCAGAGCGGTATATGGTGTCTCAATTACAAGGGTGCTCAGAGCGGGTGTGGAACTTGTTGCCCGCCCTAACCTTATACTTCAGATGGGAGATACCATTATAGTTGTAGGAACAGAGGAGAATATCAAGCAAGTAGCCGGCCTTGTAGGCAACAAACCGGAGGCCCTTCATCATCCGAATTTAGTGCCGATTTTCCTCGGAATAGCCATTGGTGTCATCTTCGGTTCAATTCCTATTGCTTTCCCCGGAGTTCCGCAGCCTGTCAAGCTCGGACTTGCCGGAGGGCCGCTTATTGTTGCAATCCTGCTCGGATATTTCGGACCGAAATTGAAGATTACCACATATACGACATTGAGCGCCAATATGATGATAAGGGAAATCGGAATATCTTTCTTCATGGCTGCCGTCGGGCTCGGAGCAGGCGAGACATTTGTAAGTTCTTTGCTCGGAGGCGGATATTGGTGGATATTGTACGGTGCCCTGATCACCATTATTCCGGTATCGATTATCATACTGCTTTCCCGACTTGTATTCAAACTGAATTTCTTTCAGATCTGCGGTCTGGTCTCCGGCGGCACTACCAATCCGCCGGTATTGGCATTCGCCCAAGGAGCATACGGAAGCGATTATACTTCAGTGAATTATGCCACAGTATATCCTTTGACAATGTTCATGAGAGTTTTGGTCGCCCAGCTGCTTATATTGTTCGCATTATAGGCGGATAAGGAGAAGCTGCGCAATGATTTTGGTATATCCCTCATCTCCTGCACCGGTCTTGCCTAAAAGATCCTATTTGCATCCGGCTTTCGAGATACCGGCCGGAACGGAGATGTTGCCGATAGTCGAACCGAACGGCATTGTAGTAGGCCAGTCACCGCGATCCTATGTCCATGGAGGCTCTCTACTTCTTCATCCGGTCGTACACCTGCATATAATAAACAGGGACGGTAGTCTATATCTTCAGAAGCGTTCCATGAACAAGGACCTGTTGCCGGGCTATTGGGATACCGCAGTAGGCGGCCATGTTGCGTACGGCGAGCAGATAGTCGAAGCCCTATATAGGGAATCCGGAGAAGAACTCCATTTTTATGACTATAATCCGATATTTCTCAGAAGCTATATCTATGAAAGCAAGAAAGAGAAAGAATTGGTGAATGTATATGCCTGCGTAGGAAATTTCACGCCTGTTCCTAATCAGGAGGAAGTTGAGGACGGCCGCTATTGGAGTTTCGACGAAATTGATGAATATTTGGGGAAATCAGTCTTAACTCCTAACTTTGAGGGAGAGTTCGTCCGGATTCGCAAGTCTCTGGAAGCGCTCCTTTAGATTCTTTGGAGAGATGTCGGATTTCATGATTATCGAAAACACTTGTCTGCAGAGTACAAAAACACTTGCGGACATAGTTGCGTCTATCGCTGGAGAGAAATTTATTTTTTTGAACATCAAGAATTTGCCATTGCATTATAATGAAAATGCCATTGCAAGATTTATTTCCGTTGCTCAAGATACAGGGGCGGACATGCTGTATTCCGACTATTCGGATATATTTTCCGACGGAAGAATTTTAAGGCATCCCACCATTGAATGTCAGAGAGGCGCACTCAGGGATGATTTTGATTTCGGGGCTCTATGGTGCCTAAGGGCAAAATCATTGATAAAGGCTGTCGGAGAAATGGACATGGCTTATAAATACGGAGCTCTGTATGACTTGAGGCTTCGTATGGGCAAGATTGTCCGCATTCCGGAATACCTTTATTCTGTTGCTCCCGATGATTTGAGAAAGTCCGGGGAAAAACAGTTTGATTATGTTAATCCGCGAAACAGGGACGTCCAAATTGAAATGGAAACGATTTGCACCGAATATCTGAAACGGAAAGGCGGCTATCTCAAGCCTGAATTCAAAGAAGTCGATTTTGATGCCACACCGAATAACGGCATTACGGCGTCAGTTATTATTCCTGTTTTTAACAGGGTCAGGACCATAGGCGATGCAATAGAAAGTGCACTTTCACAGCAGGTTCCGTTTGGATATAATGTCATAGTCGTGGACAACAAGTCAGATGACGGGACGACAGAACTGATAGACGGCATTCAAGATCCTCGGCTGGTGCATATCATTCCTCAGGAAAAGGGGCTGAATATAGGCGGATGCTGGAATCTTGCAATAAATGACCATAGGTGCGGCAAATTCGCAGTACAGCTGGACAGCGATGATGTCTACAGCGGAGCGGACACTCTTGGCATAATAGTGGACAAGTTTTACAGAGAGAAGTCTGTAATGGTGATAGGCTCATATATGATGACGAATTTCGATATGGAGCCGATTGCACCCGGCCTTATAGACCACAGGGAATGGACAGATGGGAATGGGCGCAACAATGCATTGAGAATTAACGGTTTGGGTGCTCCAAGGGCTTTCTATGTGCCGATATTGAGGAAGTTCGGTTTTCCTGATGTCAGCTATGGAGAAGACTATGCTGTCGGATTGAGAATTTCAAGGGAATACCGTATATCAAGGATATATGAGCCTTTGTATTTTTGTCGTCGTTGGGACGGGAACTCCGATGCGGCCCTCAGCATAGACAGGCAGAATGCAAATAATTATTACAAAGATTTTTTGCGGACGGTGGAGCTTGATGCAAGAATGTCTAATGGCAGATTGTAAGATGAAAGAGAGCAAGCTGATAGACAAATTCCTGAATGACCAGTTTTCTGTATGGCCGCTTGCCGCTGCCAATGCTCGTGCCTTAAAGGAATGCAAGGTGCGCGAAATGGAAATAGACGGCCTGAAAGTCAAGTTGCAGAATAATCCCGGTAGGATAAAGTCTTCTGCTGCAAAGGTGGACACCGCCTCGATTGCCGCCAGACAGTGTTTCTTGTGTGCTGAAAATCGTCCCGTAGAGCAGATGAGCCTAAGATTTGAGGGACGAAAAGGCAGGCATTATCATATTCTGGCCAATCCCTATCCTATTTTCCCGTCACATCTTGTGATTGCGGAAGAGCGACACATAGGGCAGTCAATCTGGCACAAGTATGTGGATATGCTGGATATGGCACACCATTTTACAAAATATACCATATTCTACAACGGCTCGAAATGCGGGGCTTCGGCTCCTGACCATCTCCATTTTCAGGCATGTCCGCGTTCTCTGATGCCACTTGAAAACGAGGCCGACAGGCTGCTGTATCTGATTTCCGATGACCTCAGGTCCAGAGGCGTGCCTAACGGAGAGGAAGAAAGTAACATTCCGGAGCATCTGCAAGATGACATTGAATATGTTACATCCGTCCAGGAAGCCCAGCTCTATCATTACAAGAAATACACGAGAGGTATATTCTTCCTAAGGTCGCGGACATCGAAATCAATGGCAAAAATGTTCTATCGGCTTTTGGATTGCGCCCCGATTGCCGAGGAGGATAATGAGCCGATGTTTAATATGTTGACCTGGTACAGTCCTATATTTTGGGATGACAAAACCATTCTGCCACGGGGTGACAATGAAACATCGCCCGGCAACGGCAAAGCCACCAGACCGGCCGGCAACACCCACGGTCTCTCTCCTTTTGAATACAGGGCTGTCGTGATTTTCAGAGGAAGCCACAGGTCTCATCATTATTTTTCTATCGGAGAAGACCACCTTACCCTAAGTCCGGGCTGCGTTGACATGGCCGGCCTGATGATTCTGCCGAAAGCTGAGGATTTTGAAAAGGCGGACGAACGGATGATAAAGGAAGTGCTGTCGGAAGTGTCTGTATCAGAGGTTGTTGAAAAGGATATCTTGTGGAAACTTACCAGAAAACAGAAATGTATTGAGGTGGGGATTATGTCATGTAATGAGATAGAGTTTGAAATAATATCTGACGGAGCCGGACCTCAGAAAGTCCGGTTTACAGAGGGAAAGATCGAGTACAACGGGGCCTTATACGATGAACTGCTTTTTGAGGCCAAGACAATGTCCACGGTATTTGCTGAGCCTACATTCATTTTGTTCGGGGTTACTATCGGCGTGGATTTTCACTGGGAACGTAAGAGGACGCAGAAATTTGCAGGTACATTGAAGTTTATAGTCTGTGACAATAAGGTTACGGCTGTAAATATAGTCGGAGTAGAAGATTATCTGCTTAGCGTAATATCTTCCGAGATGAAATCAACAGCATCATTAGAGTTTCTTAAAGCTCATGCTGTTATTTCAAGATCATGGGCAATGTCTGTCCTGTCGGGACGGGAAGCCGGAGGCAGGAGTGAATGTCCGGCCTGCATCGGAGAGCTCAACAGCGTGCCGGCAGTTGTCACTTATATAGACTCCGCATTCTCCAATGACTTCGAAGTCGGCGACACGGACTGCACGGAAATGGTGAAATGGTTCGATCACGAGGACCACAAGCTGTTCGATGTCTGTGCAGATGACCATTGCCAGAGGTATCAGGGAGTAGGCATAGCGATAGGGGATAATGTTAGGAAAGCCATTGACGCAACTTGGGGTCAGGTTTTGACTGCGGACGGCAAAATCTGCGATGCACGTTTCTCGAAATGCTGCGGGGGCGTCTCGGAAGAATTCGGCACTTGTTGGGAAGATAAGGACGTGCCGTATCTTAAATCACTACCTGACACTCCGGAGCATAAGAATGGTTTGAAGCCTTTCTGTAACACTTCAGACTCAAGAATTCTCAGGCAGGTCCTTAACGATTACGACCTGGAGACGAATGATTTTTTCGAATGGCGGCAGGAATATACCGTAGAAGAGATATCAGACCTTATAAGACGCCGCAGCGGCATTGATTTCGGTATAATCCAAGACCTTATCCCTCTTGAACGAGGAAAATCCGGACGTATATCCAAACTTGAAATTATCGGATCCGCGAAAAGGATGATAGTCGGGAAGGAGCTGATTATAAGAAAGTTCTTGTCGGAGTCCCATCTCAAAAGTTCCGCCTTTGAGGTGGAATGGCAAGACGGGAGACTGCTCCTTAAAGGGCACGGCTGGGGACATGGAGTCGGACTGTGCCAGATAGGGGCCGCCGTAATGGCGAGCGAGGGTTATGATTATAGAAGTATACTTGAGCATTATTATCCCGGCACTTCCATAGAACGCATTTGAGCACTTAGAGGCTGATAAACAGATATTTATGAAATCGGACACAAAAGCAATATCTCCTTGGATGTGGATACCGGCCCTGTATTTTGCCGAGGGAATTCCATATTTTATCGTAAACAACATTTCCGTTATAATGTTTACTAAAATGGGCGTTCCTAATGAGACTATGTCGCTTTATACCAGCCTTTTGTATCTTCCTTGGGTGATAAAGCCGTTCTGGAGTCCTTTCGTAGACATCATCAAGACAAAGCGTTGGTGGATAATACTTATGCAGACAATTATGAGTCTGTCTTTCGTGGGGCTTGTCATTTCTTTGCCGCAGCCGGATCCGGCACTGATCGAGGCAAAACAGACCCCTGTGAGCCTTTTTGCGATAATGATAATAATTTTCTACATTACCGCAATCGCTTCGGCTACCCATGATATTGCCGCAGACGGCTTTTATATGCTGGCTCTGAAAGAAAAGCAGCAGACATTTTTTGTCGGTATCCGCAGCACTTTTTACAGGCTGTCCTCGATTTTCGGAAATGGAATTCTTGTGATGATAGCCGGCCTGGTAGAGGAGCGTAGCGGAAATATACCACTGGCATGGAGGGTAACCTTGATTATATGTGCCCTGCTCTTCTTCGCTATAACGGTTTATGATTTTTTTGTCTTGCCTGAACCCGCAGATGATTCAGCAAGGAGCGCGAAAGGAGGCCGAGAGATTGCAAAAGAGTTTATCGAGGCCTTCGCAAGTTTTTTCAGAAAATCGCAGATATTTGCAGCTCTGGCATTTATGCTATTGTACAGGTTGCCGGAAGCACTGATGTTGAAACTTGTCAGCCCTTTCATGTTGGATCCGACAGGAATTGGAGGCCTGGGACTTTCCACGGCTAATGTGGGATTTATCAATGGTACTGTCGGTGTTGTTGCATTGTTGGGCGGAGGTGTTGTAGGAGGTGTGGCAGCTTCAAAATGGGGGCTAAAAAAAGTGTTGTGGCCTATGGCTTTGTCATTGACCCTGCCGTGTTTCGTATATGTCTATATGAGCATTATGCAGCCATCAAGTCTTTGGGTGATAAGCTCTTGCGTGGCTTTTGAACAATTTGGCTACGGCTTCGGCTTCCAGGCATATATGCTTTATCTTATATATTTCTCCTCCGGAGAATACAAGACCTCTCATTATGCGATATGCACCGGATTTATGGCTCTTAGCATGATGGTTCCGGGACTTTTTGCGGGCTATATATGGAAATGGTCCGGGGGCTATACAGCTGTTTTCTGGATAGTTATGATTTGCTGCCTGCTTACCGTGGCGGTTACAAGTATAATTAAAATAAACCCTGAATATGGAAAGAAAAATAATTGAGAAAATATTGCTGCCGGCGATGATTTTTGTCTTTTGTCTGTCATCGACGCATGAAGCAGCAGCAGAACGCACAGAAAAGGCAAATGTCGTGCAAACAGGGCTTGAGATGTTGGAGAAGAGCGGGTTTGAAGATCTTAAAGGCCTGAGGGTCGGGCTCGTGACCAATCCGAGCGGTGTGGACAGAAATCTCCGTTCTACCATAGATATCTTGAATGAGGCTCCGGAGGTCAATCTTGTAGCGCTTTTCGGACCGGAACATGGGGTTAGGGGGGACGCATACGCCGGGGACAAGGTTTCGGACACCCGTGATGCAAAGACAGGAATTCCGGTATATTCGATATATGGGGCTTATCGCGAGCCTTCCCGGAAAATGCTGGAGGGTATAGACGTCATGGTTTATGACATTCAAGATGTTGGGGTGAGGTCATATACTTTCATAAGCACTCTCGGTCTGGTAATGAGGGCCTGTGCTAAAAATGGTATCGATGTTATGGTTTTGGATAGACCTAACCCATTGGGTGGTAATAAGATAGAGGGATGTTACGTTGAGCCGGGCTTCTTTTCTTTTGTAAGTGAATTCAAAATACCATATATTTACGGACTGACGGTCGGAGAACTTGCAATAATGATTAATGAAGAAGGGATGAATAAAGGGCAGAAAGGCAATGAGGAGCATTTGCGTTGCAATTTGCAGGTTGTGCCGATGCAGGGTTGGAGCAGGGATATGCTTTATGATGACACCAAACTGCCTTGGGTTTTGCCGTCGCCGAATATCCCTTATTCTCGATCAGCAATCAATTATCCTTCTTCGGGAATATGCGGTGAGTTCAACGGTTATCTCAATATCGGTATAGGATATAATCTGCCTTTCGAGACCTTTGCCGCAGAGTGGATCGATGCCACAAGACTTAAGGCCGAACTTGATTCATACAATATTGAGGGCGTAGCATTCAGGGAGATACATTACAAGCCGTTTTATGGAAGCAAGGCCGGCAAACTTTTGCATGGGGTACAGTTTTTCTATACCGATTATGACAAGGCAATTATTTCATTGACACAGTTTTACGTTATGCAGGCTGTGCATGTCCTTTATCCTGAGCGTAAGCCTTTCAAGCCTGACGGAAGTCGCAATTCAATGATTGACAAGGTTTGTGGTACGGATTATGTTAGATTGACATTTGGAGAGAACATGAGGGTTGCGGACATTATGCCCTATTGGGAAAAGGATGTTGAGGCTTTCAGGGCTCTTTCTGAAAAATATTATATTTATTAACCGCTTAAAGCTGAATTGCCATGAAACATATTATCTACAGCGCAATCGCGACAATATCAATAGCTGCTATGTTTGCATCCGTATCGGTGGCGCAGGTGCGCAGGAGTGGCGGTACTACGACAGAAAATTCCACAACTACACAGACGAGGCGTTCCTCCGGCAGCAATACCAGCGGCGGCTCTACCGTTAGGCGTTCTTCGGGAACGAACAACGGTTCTTCCGGCAGTGGCTCGACGGTGCGTCGCTCCTCCGGCACATCTTCGTCTTCCGGCAGTTATTCAAGTCCGCAGGACAATAAGAGGTCTTCCGGCGGCACGGTGCGTCGCTCCTCCGGCAGCAATACCAGCGGCGGCTCTACCGTTAGGCGTTCTTCGGGAACGA
>CAMYAE010000036.1 GCA_947253655.1 uncultured Bacteroidales bacterium | reverse complement strand
CAGCCGCGGCTGAACCTGACGCAACGAATTTGGTCTTGCGGTATGTATCGACCATAGCATACGTAATGTCACCAAACTCCTAAGCATCTACATGAAAGACTACCTGCTATTTACATTCATCCTGCTTTTCCTGAAGGCTCACAGTTAGGGGGCTGCTGTCCGATGCATCTAAACGCCTTCATATAGACACAAAACAAGGCTGCCTTTTATTTTAATTGAAGTCTTTACAGAAATAATTTGGAAAAAATTCTTTTTCTCACGAGACACACTTATCTTCTCACCTTTGACAATTTCAGCAAACTTTAGAGGAATATTGTTAACTTTTACCCTGTTTTTGCGACTTACATATGAAGGCTTTATGAAGAGCCACTTATAAATGAATATGACAGAACAGGAATTCAGACATATTACACGGGAGCACTGCGACAGGCTGAAGGTGCTGGCAAGGCGTTTCAGTAGGGCGGCGGACTTGGCCATCGATGAGGATGACGTGGTGCAGGAAGCACTGCTCGCATTCTGGAATCTCTCGGAGAAAGGTTACCCGGTACGCAATGCCGAAGCACTGCTCGTCAAGATAACTAAAAACATCTGCGTCTCGCACTTCCGGAAGAGGCACATTAAGACGGAACCGATTGAGCATGATGCCTTTCCCGACAGTATATCGGCCGCTGACAGGGTGGAAATGCAGGACGCGGCAAGACTCAAGTATGAACTGTATGGCAGTCTTACACCTTCTGAGCTGACATATACGAGGATGCGCGAGGAGACCGGCTGGTCGCTCGACGAAATGTCTACAAACACCGGAAAGGACAAATCCGTTATAAAAGCCCTACTCTCAAAGGCGAAACGCAAGATGAAGGATATTTTAAAGGAGCAGTGATTATGAAACAGGACAAAAGGACATTGGCAGAACTCGTCAAGGCATATCTTTCCGAAGAATCCGCAGCCGAGTTTGACAGAATCGTGCGGGAGTCGAAACCGCGCCGGAGCAGACTACTGATTTGGGGGTCAATGCTGGCCGCAGCAGCCTCATTGGCATTGCTCCTGACATTGGCCTTAAGCGAAAGCAGGTGCGAGTTCAACGGGATCGAGATCGCGGAGGGAATCCAGCAGATAATGAACCTCAACACCGACGAAGTCAAGTCGGTCATCGCCACACCCGAAGGCAGTCGCGTGATTCTTACTGCATCGATGAAAGACGGAAGTCAATGCTCATATGTAATGAGCCGCAACAATGGCACCGAGGCGGTTTCTATTACGGCAATGAAATGATAACGATATAAAAATCAAACAATTATGCTAACAATTTTTTTATGTGCGGTATGCGCATTTGGAATCAATGTCTCCGCAGCGACAGCCCAGGCAGACACTCTTGACAAGTACATCATCAATGACAAGAAAGTGGTGAAGTTCGACGGTAGCCAGCTTGTCGGCAAAACGGTCAGCGATTACAAAGTGACTGTGACCAAAAGCAATGTGGCCGGAGAGGTCGTAAGGACTCACGTGATCCGCACCGACGGACAGAAGATAAAAGAAACGGTATTATCCCCGACTGCTTTATATATCGTTGACGGCAAAAAATGTGACAAGGAGGCTCTGAACAAAATAAAGCCAAAAGACATTGCCTCTATGACAGTCTATAAGGCGGGCAGCAAAGAGGCCGTCAAACTCTCCGGAAAGAATGACGTCTCTGTCATTGAAATCGTGACGAAGTAAAGACATAGTAGGGATAAGGCATTTTCGCCCTACCGGGCTCTATTAGCGGTGTTTCGCACTTGAAAAACTTGAGTTATAAAAAGTCCCCGGACCGCTGTAATGGCGATTTGAGGGCTTTGGATTTTTTCTGACTTTGTAGTAGATAAACCCGCTTAGCCTGCGGACAATGGACTTCGGGCCGGTACGCACCTGTCGGTGCTATCCCTCACACGCCTTTGCTGCTGGCTCCTCCCGTCTGTCGGCACTATCCCTCCCACGGCTTTGTCGCGGGTCCCTCCCGTTCACGAGGCCGCGGGAGGCAACGCCGTCCGAAGTCGCGGATTGGGAGTTCCCGATAAACGGTGAAACGAAAGTAAGGAAGAAGCCGATAAACCAATAGAAATTACTCGAATTTTATAATAAAAAGAATATAATTATTATATTGCAGTATGAGCAAGAGACAGGAAATATTAAGAAGAATAAGAGCGTTAAGGAAGGGAATCCTATTCGACTGTGACTCTATCATCTCCGAGGGATTGAAGAGGGGGGACGTTGCAGTCATACTCTGCGAACTTAAAAAAGCCGGAGAAATCAAATGTCTGACCAAAGGCGTATTCTATAAACCTAAAACCTCCTTATTCGGATTGGGAGAACTTCCGCTTGAGAAAGAGGAAATAATCAGATATTTCTCCGAGAGGCTTGATGCCCATATATCAGGCCAATATGGCTACAATCTGCTTGGTCTGACTGAACAGAATGCCCAAACGGTAACTCTCGCAGGCAAGCACCGGTTCAAGGAGTTCTGCATTCAAAACTGTCGTTTCAGATATATGAAATCCTATGTCGGATATGTACGGGACAAGAACACCCTGTCGGATGCTATACTACTTGATGCACTGACAAACATAGAGAAAGTGTCAGGAAAGACCGGGAGCGAACTGTTCCGCATCCTTAAGGGAATGATTGGAAGAATGGACGACTCAAAGCAAAGAAAACTTATAGGGATGGCCGGAAATTATCCGACAAGAACCAGATACCTGCTCTCAAAGGCGATTGGAAAGACAAGCCATTCCGTCGAGAGAGATACGGTCCTGAACATCTGCAACAAATCAAAATATGATATCGAATACAAAAATATCGTGTTTGCATAAGGATAGGGGCCGGCTCATCTAAATTCATATTATATTAGGATTTATATTGAATATTTAGGATAAATGTCTCATATTCGCAGTATAATTCATATTATAATGTGATTTTTATGAAAGACATCGGGGCAATAATAAAAGAAAGAAGGAAAGAGTTCGGAATTACACAAAGAAGGCTCGCTGAATTATCCGACATAAATATCAATACTCTTACACAGATAGAAAGAGGAGAAGGGAACCCTACTGTCCGGACGCTTGAGAAAGTATTAATAACCATCAGTATGAAGCTGACGGCAAAGATTACTGAATTATGAGACAAGGAAAGGTTTATTTGAATAAGATATTTGCCGGGACCTTAACGGAAACGCCCGGTGAAGGATACAACAGACAACCTCAGGCAAAGCTACATCACATTGACGAAGATGATTTCGGGATTCTTCTTTCAACTGCATACTGTGACACACCTGGAGCAGTAACAATCAAAAAAGACTAAGTATTTGCATTGCAGTGATGGTTATTTCCCGGATGGAACAAAGAACTTGGAGCATGCGGACGGACTATAATATTCGGACAAGCATGGAATAAAAAATAAAACGAATATGGAAGCACTAACAGTAAGCGACTACCGCAAAAATTTGGCATCCACGTTCAACAGGGCGGATAAGGGGGAAAGGATTCTCATCCGCCGCAAGAACGAAATCTATGCACTCGTGAAAATCGGAAGGGAAGACCTTATGATTACTCCCGAATTGCAGGCAAGGATAGATGAAGTTGAAAGGGAATGCAAGGAAGGACATGTCGTCAGACTGAAAACAAAAGAAGAATTGGGACAATACCTTGACAATCTTCCATAGAAATCGATCCGAAGACTGAAAAGACAGTCATAAAATGGAAGAAGTTGAAAGAGACAAACACAAAATAAAAGACTGATACAGTCATATATGTCTGCAATATATTAGAATTATCAAACCATTATAAATAGTATAGTTATGATTAAGATAAAAGGGGTTGACCCGAAAATGATAGCGAACAATATTGAACCTTTAATGCCTATACATCCGGGAGAGATGATAAGGGAGGAAATTGAATGTCGTGGCATATCACAGAAGAGGCTGGCGGCAAAAACGGGTATACCATATACAGCACTTAATGAAGTGCTGAACTGCAAACGCCCGGTCTCAACGGAATACGCCTTGTTGCTTGAAGCTGCTCTAGGCATTGAGGCCAATATTTGGATAAGAGCACAAGTCGATTATGACCTGATAACAGCCAGACGGAATAAGACATTCGCAAAGCGCGTTGAATGCGTAAAGAAAAATGCTTCAGTTCTATAATCAATAAAGGAACATAACCCTACCTCCTGCCCCTCATTATGCACTGTACGCACTGCATTCCAAAGAAAAAAATCTTCCAGATTTCCCGGCCTCCTTCATCGGAGGCCTTTTTCTTTGCCCCGCAGTGCGTTTTTCTTTTACAAATCCAGGCGGAGCCATGCTCCCGCCTGAATAATAATAAAAAACAATTTTTAAAACCAATTATTATGAAAGAAGAAAAGAAACATTTAGTCGCGGATTGGGAGTTCCCGATACACGGTGACACGAAAGTCAGGAGAAAAAAGACACAGCAACCCGAGTAAGACAATATGGCAAATATTTTGTATATTTATAGTTGAATTTTAACGAGTTAGTAAGATGCTATTTGACGACTGGAAGGAAAGAGACACGCAGAAAGGTATCTCAAAAGGTTTGCTGTGGGAATATGACTTGACGAACTTCGATTGGGAAAATATGAAGACCGTTGTCATGCAACGTGTAATAGAAAGGGGCTGGCCGGATGATTTCTACGCTGCAATAAAACTGTATGGCGGAATTGACAATGTACGGGAGATTATTAAAGATCTCCCGGTGCTGTCTCCAAAAGACATGAGTTTTGTGTGTCAAATATTTAACATAAAAAAAGAAGAACTGAAATGTTACACAAGGAAACGGTTGAGAGAACAACTTTTGAACTCCTTATAAAACTAATGCAGGATGAAAGATTTAAGAACTTTAATCTTGCAGGAGGAACGGCATTAGCATTATATTTAGGTCACAGGAAAAGTATAGTCTTAGACCTTTTTACTCCCGACAATTTTGATTCCAACAAACTGGAAGAATATCTTATAGACAAATATAACTTCAAGTCTTCTTATCTTGAAAAGAAAACATTAAAGGGTACTATCAATGATGTTAAGATAGACTGTATTACACATAATCACCCATATATAGAGCCTCCTTTCAAGTCAGAAGAGGGAATACGGCTATATAGTATAAAGGATATTACAGCCATGAAATTATCCGCAATAGCGGATAATGGGACACGTATAAAAGATTTTGTTGACATAGCCTATTTGTCCTCTAAACTTTCACTGGCGGATATGATTCGTACTTATGAAAAGAAATTCCCGAATGCGAACGCTCTCCGCCCCCTTAAAGGACTTACTTATTTTCAGGACATTAATTTTAAGGAGACTGTTCAATTAATCAATGGCTCTTTCAAATGGGAAACGGTTGAAAGGAGACTGCACGATATAACAACGCACACGCAAACTGTTTTTCCTGAACTGTCAATGAGCAAAGAAAGGAAAAAAAGAGGTTTCAGAATGTGATGTTCCGGTGATTTCAGTCTCCGGTCGCTATTAGGACAAATAACACACAACCCGGCTTCAAAATAAAACCCCTCCAACCCCTCATTACGCACTCCGTTCCAAAGAAAAAAATCTTACAGATTTCCCGGCCTCCTACATCGGAGGCCTTTTTCTTTGCCCCGCAGTGCGTTTTTCTCTTACAAGTTCAGGCGGAGCCATGCTGCCGCCTGAATAATAATAAAAAACAATTTTTAAAACCAATTATTATGAAAGCACAGATTGGAAGTTCCCGATGCACGGTGAAACCAAAGTCGGGAAAGAACAAATGCCGAAAACCGAATAAGAAAACGATAAGGCAAATAATTCGTATCTTTGAAAAACTATAGAACAATCAGATTATGAGTGTGAAAGAAAATCAGCATAAGATATCAATACGCTTCTTCAATGATAAAAAAGTTCGAGCACTATGGGATGAGGAAAACGACAAATGGTGGTTCTCCGTTCTGGATATCATTGCAGCGATTAACGGACAGGAGGACTACGAGAAGACACGTAACTACTGGAAGTATCTCAAAAACAAACTCAAGAAAGAGCAAAATGAACTGGTTAGTGCTACTAACCGGTTCAAACTGCAATCACCGGACCTGAAAATGAGACTGACAGACATGCTGGACGGGAAAGGTACAGTACAACTGGCAAAAGCGATACCAAACGACAAGGCCAGAGTCTTTCTTGACTGGTTCACCTACAGCGACAACACAATTGACGGGCAAAGCAAGAAAAGAGCCTATCAACTCTTCGGGAGCGAGCTTCTGACAGAATCCGATCCCGGAACGATAAAGAACCTGCAACAGATTCACGCCTATCTTTTTGCCGGGCTTTACGACTTCGCAGGACAGATACGGACAAAAAACATCTCAAAGGGAGGATTCTCGTTCGCAAACTGCATGTATTTACCTGAAACGCTGCAGTCAATAGAGAAAATGCAACAGAAAACTTTTGACGAGATAATGAACAAGTACGTCGAGATGAACGTGGCTCATCCGTTTATGGAAGGCAACGGCCGAAGCACGCGAATCTGGCTTGACATGATACTGAAAAAGAGCCTCAAGAAGTGCGTTGACTGGAGTCAGATAGACAAGAACGAATATCTTACCGCAATGTGCGAGAGCGTTACGGACAGCAGGCATATCAAGTCTTTAGTTGAGCCTGTCCTCACGTCCAGGATCGATGACAGGGAAATGTTCATGAAAGGAATCGATTATTCATATTATTACGAACAGGAAGACTTATAAAATAATATAATTATTACAAAATTAACTCTCATTACCTTTCTTCTTTTCTGCGTAGGGTTGGTCTCATGCAAAAAAGAGGAAGAGAAAGACATGCCTATGTCCGTTCAGATATTTTCACAGAAAATAGAACTGACATACGAGGAGACGGCAACCGTGGAATACATCTTAATCGATGCGGACGGAACACCGAAAATAAGCGTCGAAGGGCTTCCGGAGGGAGTATCTTTCGAGGATATCCGGACTGACAACCGTACCGGCACACTGAAATTCACATCCTTAAGGGATAAAAAGGAATCAGTGACAGTACAGTTGGTCTTCAAGGACAGGAAAGACACCGTGACCAAAGACCTGACTATTGACCTCTTCCCGGACAGCACCCCTTTCTCCGTCCTGACGGACAGCGAAAGGCTTTCCATAATCGCCGGGCGGACAGAAGAACTCAAATACGCCGCAAGCAATGCGGACGGACCCGTGAAGGTAAGCCTTAAGAGCGAGATACCGGGACTCGAACTGTCGAACAGTTACGACAAGGAGACCTCAAAAGGGGTCATCTCCTTCAACACTTCAATCAAGGAGGCAAAGGAGATTGAAGGGACACTCGTTTTCTCTGACGGACGCAAGGAATGCGAAGTGGCGATCACTTTCGAGTTCGGGAAGTGGGCTGTCGTACCGGCAGATCCGATAGTCAGTGTGAAATCGGATATAATCTACCCGAAAAAGTGCAACAGAAGCAACGAGATGCCCTTCACAATCGCCTGTGAAACGGACATCGATGAGGTGACGGTGCAGACCACATCGGGGATTGAAGCCGCCCTGGAACTTGATCCCGGCAAGAAATCAGGGAAGATCATCGTAAAGGCAAAAGAGGATGCAGGTTACTTCGAGGCATTTACCTTGAAAGCAAAGAACGAAGCCGGTGAAAGCCAGAAAGAGGTAAAATTGAAATTGGCCTATCTGGACCTGCAACAGGAAAATATGGAGTTGGACTACAAGCAGTTCAACGGACAGGTAGAGGTAGTTACAAGCCTCGGCATCGAGGCAACTGCCGAAGGTGCGGCAACGATAACGGGGAAGAAAAAAGAACTTGTAAATTACACGGTCAGTTTCACCGTCAGCGAGAACAATCTTTGGGAAAACAGGACTTCAAGGATTACCGTGAGGGATTCGGAGGGTCTCTTGGAGAAGACTCTTGTCATCGTACAGGATAAGACCCACGGGAACAAAGACACCGACCGCGATGCCCTTGTCGCCATTGCCGAATCAATGAACATGAAGGAGTGGGAAGAGAACGGTGCTTTCGGGGACTACTACAGTAATTGGGGTACTGACGCACCGGTAGACAAGTGGTTTGGAAGCACGTGGTGGGAAATAGGAGGAATTGAAAGATGCATCGAGATAGGATTCACCGCAAGTCAACCAAAATGCACGGGCATCCTTTCCGAGGAGATAGGCAAACTGACGGAACTGAAAGAACTTAAGATTTTCCCTTTCTATAACTTCTCGAAACTTCCTGACAGCATAAGAAACCTTACAAAACTTGAAAATATAACGCTTGCATTTGACATAATAGATATGGATATCCGCGAGTGGAAAGGTCTAAATGATCTTATGAACAATCCGGAGAACAAAATAAAAGTACTCGATTTTGAGGGTGCAAGTCTTCACGGCACAATTCCTGAATGGGTAAAGAATCTGCCCGGTAAAGGTATTTGTCTGGCTTCTTGTTTTTCATATCTGAGAATATAAGAAAGTCCTCTTATTATAACCATTATACAAAAAACACCTCACGCTAATGCTCCATCCAATTTGGAACGCATCGGAGCACAACTAATTACTGTTGCGTATGTACTGCTGTTAAGGCTTACTCCGGTGCGTATTCCCTTGGACCGTCCTAAACCCCGGAAGTTTCCTATGTGTTTTTCTCTTCGTCTCTGTCTTATTTTATATATGCCATTACAAAATTGTTATTTTATTGCAAAATAGACTAAAAATAATTCATAATAAGGATTTTTTGGTTATATTTGCCGCCCCGACATAAAGGGAGATGCCGCCATTCGGTCGTAATGGCGTTGATATATAAATAATTAAACGGTTTATATCATGTACTGGACACTTGAACTTGCTAGCAGCCTTGATGACGCGCCGTGGCCGGCCTCAAAAGATGAACTTATAGATTATGCCAATCGTTCCGGTGCTCCTGAGGAGGTTATCGAGAATCTTCAGGAACTCGAAGACGAAGGTGAAATATACGAAAGCATCGAAGACATCTGGCCCGACTATCCGACCAAAGACGATTTCTTTTTTAACGAGGAAGAATACTAATCATATAAGTAATTGATAATCAATATACTACAACTGACCCCCAAGTCAGAAATCGGGGGAAATGACCCCCCGTAGACGCAATTCTACGTGATATAAGGTAATACGGGGCGACCCCAAAACGACCCCAAACTATTCGATTTATTCTTGGAAGAAAATTGGGGTAAGTATGAGACACCTACCGGAAGGAAAATACTACTTAAGAGAAAGAGCAGACAAGGACGGACGGAAAGATATATACCTACGTTATTGCCTGCGTGGGAAATATATCAAAAAAGCAATCGGATATAAGATTTTTGAAGAGGATTGGGACGAGAAAGAAGAACAGATTAAAGGAAACACTCCGGAGATCTATCAAAAGAATATCTTTCTCCGCCAATTCAAGAACAAGGTAAATCTTGGCATTGCCACCTATAATGGAGAACTGTCCCCTCTTGTCGTTAGGAACATCCTCAATCAGCAACCGGCGGACAGGCAGACAAAGGTCCAAAAAACAAACCTCGTAGAATATGTCCGTAAACACAATCGGATGCTCTATGACACCGGAGTTTATACCTATAAGACATATATCAACAAAGAGAGTTGCATCAAGGTCTTTGAGCGGTTCCTTCGGACCGAAATGAATATGCTCTCAATATCCCTAAATGAGATCTCACTTGAAATAATTGACAAATTCATTGCATACCGACGTAAGACACTTGAAAACACCAGCAACGAGGGGATAAACAAATCACTGATACCAATCTACAAAGCACTCGATTACGCCTGCGACAACGGGCTTATAGACCGTTATATCACCGGCCCAATCACAAAACACTTCCTTCCCACCAATAATACAGCACATATCGACACGGAAGATCGCAAAATGCGTTACCTCAATGACGAACAGATGAGGCAATTACTGAAAGCATACGACAATTGTAACAGAATGCGCACAAAGGAAATTCTGGATATGTACTTCTTCTCCTACGCCGCTTGCGGACTACGCTTCTCTGATGTAATGACACTCAAGTGGAAACATATAGATTTCAAGACCAAGCAACTTGAAAAGACTATCTATAAGACAAGGAACAGGCTTGTGATACCACTGAATCCCATGGCAGTAACAATCCTCCGGAAATGGCGGAAAAAACACAGCAAAGGGGAATACGTTTTCGCCTTTCTCGATGACGACATCAACGACGAAGAAATACTGGAGCGTAAAAAAAACTCTCTCAATAGAGTCGTAAATACCTCACTGCAGAGCGTCGGCGAAAAAATAAAACTACCGTTTCCTCTGACCTTCCATACGGCAAGACACACTTTTGCAGTCAAGGCAATCAACAATGGTGTGGATATTAAGATGTTAAGCAAACTGATGGGACATTCGACAACGTTAGCCACAGAAAAGGTCTATGCCGAAGTCTTAAACAAGACATTAAGAAAGGCTGTAAACAAAATGACAGAACTCTACCAGGAAATTGACACGTCCCGGTTTGAAAACATCAAGTACGAATAAAGGAAGCCTCGGATTTCTCCGAGGCTTCCTGCGTCTAATAAACAAGAAAAAAAGAACTAACTGTAATCACATCCAGCCACCGGCAATAGACGCATTCACGGCTTCGTGATGTGTATTCTGAATAAATTCCTTGATATCATCGGGGGAATAGAAAATAACTCCTCCCTTACGACTATAGCCAAGCGTTCCCTCGTTACGCCATTTAGTAAGCATATGTGTGCAGACACCAAACATTTTGGCCACCTCCGCATTTGAGTAGACAAGTGTCGGCTTGCTCTGAAATGAGTCAATCTTCTTTTCAAGATTCCTAACAAGAGTACAAAGGTCAACTAATTCTTCTTCCATAATTCAACTAAAATTTAAGTTCTTGAACTCCACCTTCATTCCAATCGTCAATAATCTCATCAATGTCAGATGAAGTCAAAGGTAATGTTAATTTTGCAGCAAACGTAGCTGCTTTTTGTTGGTAGTGTTTCATAGAGTGTGTCCGAAGCCGGTCTCACGGAGCCTTCAGATTTGCAAATATAATCAGTTTTCCATTCTTTCGTAATTTTCGGCAACGGCCGAAGCGGGGCGAGCCTTTCCAACGGTATGGTTCCTGTCTCGCGTGCGGAATACCTGCTTCAGATCCTCGGCCACGTCGCGTTTGTCGCCCATACGCACATCACTGATGATGGCACGCTTAAGATGCGTCGTACACCTCTGTAGCGGCGTTTTCGGGAAGACATCGGCAATCACGTTCTCCAGCAGGTCCTGGAGACCATTTCTCTTTCCGCATGCTTGCATAATACCTCGGAAAGTTGTTCCTTTGTGAAATACATAAGTCTACGTTTTTTAGAGTTTTTGTTTTGTGTTTATAAATCTAAAGAAATCCGTAGACTTTCTTTTTATCTCATCTAAGATACACTTTTTGAAACAGTATCTTCCCTCCCGACGGAATGACGCACGCATTGCACAATTTATAACAGTTTTGCATTTAGTTTTAATTTAATTGAGTGTCAAACTTTCGTGTTATTAATTATAATGTAGTAATAAGATGTTTTTATACTCTTATTTTGTGAACATGTGTTATGTTAAGAGATATTTATTAACTTTGTAAAGTTAATATGTACGAATATGAGCAAATACGACCAGCAACAGAAAGAGCAGATTATAAAAAGGCTTGTTTTTGACAACCCATGGTGGTCTACAGGCAAGATAGCGGATGACTATGATTCAATGCCCCGCCGACCTTATATAGACCTCTTCTATCCGATCGTGGCAGATCTTTCACTGCGTAGGGCTGCCATTTTGATGGGACCGAGACGCGTCGGAAAGACAGTCATGATCTATCACTCAATCAAGCGGTTGATTGATAGTGGAGTTGATCCCCGGAGAATCATATATATGTCAATAGACACCCCGATTTACAGTAATGTTTCTCTCGATGAATTGTTCTCATATGCACGAATATCTCTTCACAATGAGGATGTGGACGGGTTCTTCGTCTTTTATGATGAAATCCAATACTTGAAGGATTGGGAAGTCCATCTTAAATCCATGGTCGATACATACCGCAAGACCAAATTCGTTGCGTCAGGTTCAGCCGCGGCTG
>CAMYAE010000035.1 GCA_947253655.1 uncultured Bacteroidales bacterium | reverse complement strand
GTATAAGAGACAGGTACTGGCCCACCAGCCGGGAGAGTAGGAGGCTGCCGTCCTTCGGAGAGTCCTGATGTCATTCATCTGACATCGGGACTCTCTTTTTTTTATGAATATTTATCATTATATTTACTTAATATATATCTTGATATGAGACGTGTGATATTTATTATTCTGATTAACTGTTGCATTATGATTAGAAGCGGTGAAGCAAGGGAAATTACAGAAAAGTGGATTACTGCAAATTACAGCAAGACGGAGGTTATGATACCGATGCGGGACGGCGTTTCGCTATATACGGCAATTTATTCTCCCGTAGGAGACGGTATGAAGCGACCTGTGATAATCCAGCGAAGCCCTTATGCATTACGGCCTTACGGCAAGGGATATGCCAAGGCTCTTAGGGAATATTTTTATATGTTCATGAAGCACAAGTATATTATTGTGTTTCAGAATGTCAGAGGCACATTTCTGAGTGAAGGTGAGTATGAGAATCTAAGGCCTATCAGGCAGGGGAGCATTATGATAGATGAGGCCACAGATGTTTACGATACTGCTGAATGGATTCTCAGAAATACGGCTTGCAATGGCTCTATCGGAGTCAAGGGTACGTCGTATCCGGGGTTTTATGCGACTTGGGCTTCAATATGCAGACATCCGGCAGTCAAGGCCGTTTCTCCGCAAGCTCCTGTTACTGATTGGTATATGGGAGATGATGTTCACCACAACGGAGCATTTTTTCTGTCCGATATGTATCGTTTCGGAGGATCTTTCTTCCGTCCCAGAAAAAGGCCTACAATACGCTCTAACCGTTCCTTAGTCGAGATTGACAAGAACAGCTACGATTTCTTTTTGGAGAAAGGGTCAATGGCAAAACTACTTGAACCATACGGAGACAGCCTTAAATTCTGGAATGAAATTCAGGCACATCCCGACTACGATTCATTCTGGAAGATACGTAATCCGTTGCAGCACTTGAAGAATGTCAAACCGGCAGTAATGGTTGTTGCCGGCACTTTTGACGCCGAAGACTGTTATGGAGCCTTTGCTACATATAGAGGATATAAGCAGAATTCGCCCGGTTCAGACATATACATGGTTATAGGCCCTTGGGCACATGGTTCTTGGAAAGATTTGAAATATTCAAGTCTTGACGGAGCGATTTTCGGGGACGGCACTGCTGCTCATTTCATTGAAAAAATCGAGTATCCTTTCTTTGCGTATTTTCTTGAAGGAAAGGGAAGTAAACCGAAAAGTGAGGTCGATGTCCTGTTCTCCGGGGAGACTATGCCTGACAGAAAACGGGAATCGTGGAAAAAATACGATTGTTGGCCACCGGCCGGAATGGAAACTGAGAAATTCTATCTGCATTCTGACGGTGTGCTAAGTATTGACAAGCCTACTGAGGGCAACGGCTTGTGCAAGTATGTATCCGATCCTGAAAATCCGGTGCCTTACTATCATGACAGGGAGGCTTTTGAGCGGATAAGGGACTATATGGCAGGCGATCAGCGCTTTTTAGAGGACAGAAAGGATGTTCTGAAATTTACAGGTAAGAAAGCAGAACGGGAAATGGTTTTGTCCGGCCCGGTGAAAGTGAGTCTTAAGGCTTCATGCACCGGTACAGACGCCGATTTCGTTGTAAAGCTGATTGATGTGAGACCTGACGGCTATCAGATGTTGATTAGGGGGGATGTAATGCCGGGCAGATACAGAAAAGGATTCGACAAGCCCGTAGCCATGAACCACGATGCTGTAGAGACCATAGAGTTTACAATGCCGGATATAGCCCATATAATCAAGCCGGGGCATAGGCTGATGGTGCAGGTTCAGAGCAGCTGGTTCCCATTAGTTGCTATGAATCCTCAGAAAATACTTGAAAATCAATATACTGCCACTAAAGACGACTATAAGGTCTGCGAAATCGGAATATATTGCAACAATGATGTTTGCTCATATATAGAGTTGCCGATTATTAAGAAATAGTTACAAAAATTCAATCTTATTGAATATATATTGATATTTTTATTTTTTTTAGCATATTTGTATTATTATATCGTCGATTTGACGGTTAGAATATTTTAATAAAATTTTATTTGAAATGAAAAAGATTTTCACTACAATCCTTGCTGCATCAATGATGCTTGTAGGTTTAAATGCTTTCGCACAGATGAGCGTCGGTGCAGGATACGTAAATTCGGACCATAGAGGCCGGATTAAGAAGGATGCAGATGTCCAGACTAAAAATTTAAGCGGCTTCTACGTTGGAGGCGAGTACAATCTTGACTTGATGCAATATGTCAGCATCGCTCCGGGAATCCAGTATGAGTTCCTGGCTTCCAAGGAGAAAGAATTTTTGGGATTAAAGTCCAAAGTGACAGAACATTATCTGAACGTGCCTGTAAATGTAAGGTTTAACTATCCTCTTGCAGACGACCTCAGGCTTTTCGCCTTCGGCGGTCCGACATTTTCATGCGGTTTGTCTTCAAAATCCAAGAGTACAGTAGGAGGGACAGAAATCACTAATGACAACTATAAAGACTCCGACTACAAACGTTTTGATGTGATGCTTGGCGTTGGTGTCGGTTTTGAGGCTCTTAATGCCGTTCAAGTTAAGGTTGGATATGATTGGGGTCTGCTCGATAAAGACAGCTCAGACAGAATCCTTCACAGGAACAGGCTTTATATTGGCGTTGCATATATGTTCTGATATGCCAAATATTGAATTAAGGCCGGCTGTTTGAGGTAATCCCAAAAAGTAGGGCTGTTTAATATTACAAAGTCTATTGGTAAAGAGTTCGGTATTGACCGGGCTCTTTTTTTTTAGTATTTCCACTGCCGTCTCCCGTCGCTCCTGCACAGTCCACATTGCCTCTGCCGTCCCTAACCTTGCCGCTGCTTGAGCCTTGGATTTATGCCGCCGGTTTCTCTTTATACAACGTCAGTGTTTCCGGTATTGATTTGATGATCGGAAGCCATGTTGCTGTTTTGATAAATAATGGATTATGTATATATTTGTAAGATAGAATATCTTTTTGAAAGGAAATAGAAAATCAATATGGCATTAGTTGACATTATCAAGAAAATCTTCGGCTCAAAGGCTGAGCGGGATATGAAACAAATACAGCCTATGCTGCAAAAAGTGCTGGCTGCGTATGAGGAAATAGACAAATTGTCTAATGACGAGCTTCGTGCCCGCACGCTTCATTTAAAGGAATTGGTGAAAGAAAGGGAGGAACCTTTCGAGAAAAGGATAGAGGAGATCAAGGCCGAAATGGAAACTGATATCCCTGTCAGCAGAAAGGAACAGCTTGCAACTGAGTCAGACAAACTCGTGAAAGACGAGGATGAAGAAATCGAAAAAGTTCTCTTGGAAATTCTTCCGGAGGCATTTTCAATAATGAAATCGACGGCGAGACGTTTTGCCCAGAATGAGACGGTGGAAGTGACGGCTACTGATTTTGATAAGGATTTGAGCATAAACCATGATTTTGTCCGCATTGAAGGTGATAAGGCTATATGGTATAACCATTGGGTTGCCGGAGGTAATGAAATAAAATGGGATATGGTGCATTATGACGTGCAGCTTATCGGCGGTATTGTCCTGCATCAGGGAAAGATTGCTGAGATGGCTACCGGAGAGGGCAAGACTTTGGTGGCTACCCTTCCGGTCTTCCTGAACGCCCTTTCCGGCAAAGGCGTGCATGTGGTTACAGTGAACGACTACTTGTCAAAACGAGACTCGGAATGGATGGGTCCATTGTATATGTTCCATGGACTTTCCGTAGACTGCATAGACAAGCATGAGCCGAACAGTGAATCCAGAAAGAAAGCATACGCCTGCGACATTATTTTCGGTACGAATAATGAATTCGGTTTCGATTATCTTCGTGACAATATGGCAATTACAATGCGTGACCTCGTGCAGAGGAAGCACCATTACGCCATTGTCGATGAGGTGGACTCTGTGCTGATTGATGATGCAAGGACTCCTCTTATCATTTCCGGCCCTATGGCAAAGGATTCGGACGATGACCAGTTCAATGAATTCAAGCCTTATGTAGAGAAGCTGTATTCTATGCAACGAGCCTTGATTACCCAGACACTTAATGAGGCCAAAAAGACAATCGCCGCAGGAGATGAAGCGGAGGGAGGCAAGTTGCTGTATAGATGCTATAAGGGATTGCCTAAGTATCAGCCGCTTATAAAGTTCTTAAGCGAGACGGGAATGAAACAGCTGATGCAGAAAGCCGAGAATTTCTATATGCAGGACAACGAACGGGAGATGCCTGTCGTGACCGATCCTTTGTATTTCGTCATCAACGAACAGTTGCATTCCGTGGATATGACAGACAAGGGGCATGATGTCCTGGCCAATAGCGTCAAGGACCCGAATTTCTTCGTGTTGCCGGATGTCGGAAGCCAGATTGCTGAGATAGAGAAGAGCGAGGCAACATTGGCAGAGAAACACGAAAAGAAAGACGCCTTGTTGGAGGACTTTTCTTTGAAGAGCGAACGTGTCCACACTGTTATACAACTCTTGAAAGCCTATGCAATGTTCCAGAAGGATGTGGATTACGTCATTATGGACAACAAGGTCAAGATTGTTGACGAGCAGACAGGCCGAATCATGGAGGGAAGGCGCTGGAGTGATGGTCTGCACCAGGCGGTGGAGGCAAAGGAGAATGTTAATGTCGAAGCGGCAACCCAGACTTTCGCCACTATAACCTTGCAGAACTATTTCCGAATGTATCATAAGTTGGCCGGCATGACCGGTACGGCTGAAACCGAGGCCGGCGAGTTCTGGTCTATATACAAACTGGATGTAGTAGTAATTCCTACCAACAGGCCAATCATCAGAGATGACCAGAATGATTTGATATATAAGACAAAAAGGGCTAAATATAATGCTGTAATCAATAGGGTGCTGGATTTGAGGGAGAAGGGCAGGCCGGTGCTTGTCGGTACGACCGATGTCGAGACATCAGAACTGCTGCTGAGGATGATGGAGCGTGCAGGTATCAGAGATGCCCAACTGCTGAATGCCAAGCAACACGAAAGGGAAGCAGAGGTCGTTGCAAGGGCAGGACAGTCAAGCACTGTGACAATTGCGACAAATATGGCCGGCCGTGGTACCGATATAAAGCTTTCAGATGAGGTGAAGAAAGCGGGAGGCCTTGCGATAATCGGTACTGAACGCCATGACAGCCGAAGGGTTGACCGTCAGCTTAGAGGCCGTGCCGGACGTCAGGGAGACCCAGGTTCTTCCACCTTCTATGTTTCCCTTGAGGACAAGCTTATGCGTCTATTCGGCTCCGAAAAAATAGCGTCTGTCGTGGACAGGCTTGGAATGACGGAAGAAGAGGCTCTTGAGAGTTCAATGTTGTCCGGTAGTATTGAAAAGGCGCAGAGAAAGGTTGAAGAGAATAACTTTGGAATTCGAAAGAGGCTGCTGGAGTATGATGATGTGATGAACTATCAGCGTGAAGCCATTTATTCAAGGCGTCGCAACGCACTGTCGGGAGACAGGATAGAGATCGATGTCATGAATATGATGATAGACACTGCGGCGATTCTTGTCAGCAACACCAAAGGAATGACATTTGAAGACTTTTCCGAGACTATTATGGCCGGACTGTCTATTGATCCGGGTTTTGAACAGGAGTTCTATGAATCGGCCAAGCCTGAAGAATTGTCCGACAAGCTGTTTGAGCATATGCAGGAGGTCTATCGTAGAAGAATGGAGGCCATGGTTGCGAAGACTTATCCTATTATCAAAAAAGTCTATGAAGACAAGGGTGACATGTTCGAAAATATAGCAGTTCCTATAACTGACGGCCGCAAGGTGCTTACATTGCCGGTAAATCTTAAAAAGGCATACGAGACCGAGGGCAAGGAGTTGGCAAAGACTTTGAGCAAGACAATCATCTTGTGGCAGATTGATGAGCATTGGAAGCAGCACCTCAGGGATATGGATGATTTGCGGCAGTCTGTCCAGAATGCGGCATACGAGCAGAAAGATCCCCTTGTCGTCTATAAGCTTGAGAGTTATAATTTATTCTCTTCTATGTTGGAAGAGCTTAACGGTGATGTGCTTTCATTTCTTCTGAGAGCCGTGCTGAATGTGCGTGAGGATCAGCCGACAAGGGCTCCTCAGCCTAACAGAACGGATTTGAGCAGAATGAGGGCTCAGCACAATGATTATAGCACCAATGGTGAGCAAAAGCAGAATACACCTATCAGGGTGGACAAGAAAGTCGGTAGGAATGACCCTTGTCCTTGCGGCTCAGGATTGAAATACAAAAACTGTCACGGGAAAGGACTTGTTTAACAGACTAATAATACTATATCAATATGGCCAAAGCAATGGAAATAAACGTGAATGTAAACGAAGTAAGTAGAATATCTGTAGGGACTTTGATAAAGGGTGATATATCATCACCTAATGATATAAGGATTGACGGTTCTTTCGAGGGTAAGATTTCTTCGAAAGGCAGGGTAGTCGTAGGAGACAAGGCTGTAATCAGCGGCGATATCGTCTGCGATAATCTGGATTTCTGGGGAAGGATGACAGGAAGCCTCTATGTAAAGGACACCCTGACCCTTAAAGAGGGCTGTATTATTAACGGAAACCTTCATGCCAAGAAGCTCGTAGTGGAATTGGGTGCTCATTTCGACGGGAACTGCAAGATGCTTGCAGACGGCGAATTTGACAAGGTGGCTTCCGGTGCCGCTACTTCAAAACCGGACGATGATTTAGGGAAGCGGATACCTGCCGGGACTTCAATCTTAAAAGAAAAGACTGATTCTGTCGTTGCTACAGGACGGTAGATCTTTTCTTTTTAATATATTTTAGCAGAAAATAAGAGGTCGGGTGAGATTAATTTCACCCGACCTCTTTATTAATAGGAATATTCGAATTCTATTCTATTGTAGGCTCTCCCTTTCTACTGCTGCCATATAGAGGGTGTTTAGGAGTGTATTCGGTGTCAGGAGTGCCGTCCGCTTTCAGGAACTCGATATGCTCCGGAGCGGTGCAATTTACAAACTTAACATTTGTAGCATCTGCAATGTCACCTACTACACCTCCGAAAGATTGGGCGAACCAACCTCTCTGTGGTCTTATACTTACATAGTCGGCAGAGCAATTTGTCAGTGTAGTATTCTTGTGGATAGACCCTGCAATACCGCCAATTTGGTCACCTTTTGTCTGGAATACTACGTGTTTAACCGAGCAGTCTTTATATGTAGCTTCTGGATTGGAATATCCTACCAATGCTCCCACATTCTGGGAATATGATGCTCCTTTGATAAATACATTAGTAGCATGTAAATTTTCGAAGGTGTTTCCACCTGCATAGCCGATGATGCCGGCAAAATAGGATTTTTCGTTGTGTGCAGTCGTATCCACAACGTCCCCTTCGAGCCCGTTGATTGTGACATTTTCGAAATTCACATTCTTTATTGTCCCATACCATTCACCGAATATACCGATTTGCCTTTTAGTACCCCAGTGGGTCCACAATCCTTTGCCGCTGACGCTGAAATTACGAAGAGTATGTCCGTTGCCGTCAAATGTGCCTGAAGGTCCTCCGAACCCTCCGTCGCGATGACCGATAGGGAACCAGTCTATACCGTTCATATCTATGTCGGATTCCAGACTGAAAATTTTCTTTGCTCCTAATTCTTTAGGGTTTTCAGCAAGCCACATAATCTCTTCACGGGAAGTTATATGATATGTCTTTACTCCGTCATTCTCAGTTATTGAAGGCTTGACCGGTGTCGCTCCTTGAGGGGCGAACCATGCTGCATGGGCATTGTATTCTTCTATGAAGTTTTCCTCAATAATCACTTTGATCTTCGTAGATGTCGTTAACAGGTTGCCAAGCAGGGTGGTAAGGTAGTTCCTTTGAATAGGTACGCTTGTCTTAAAGTCGTATGTGGAAACAAGTTCTCCTCCTTTCCCGTTTTTATAGGCGGAGAATAAAAGATGCAACGGTGTCTGGGCTGACTTGTCCGTCATTAGATAGTCTACGGTCAAGGTCCTGTTATGCTCATCGGAGTCGTAGCTTAGGGCATAGTCTTTTTCGTCCTTGTTTATAGTAGCTTCATATGTAATTATTTGAGCATCGTCTTTCTCGGTCAGACTCTCACCGGTGGATTCTCCTGTAAGAAGGTTTATGGATTTAAATCTCTTGCAGTCCGTGCCATAATATTTTATTTCAAAGTAATCCGGTCTGTCTGCCTGAACAAGTCCCCAGTCTGTCGTTACCACCCTCAACTTGGCAAAAGGACGGTGGAGTACCAGGGTCTGATTGATCTCGTCATTCCCCACGGCAATATCGGTTGCTATACAATAGGCGTCTCTGCTTTCGTCATTCAGCTGTTTGTCAGCCGGGTCAGTACATACTACATTCGTAAAATCAGTGGTGTTGTAATGCAGATCCGCATCTGTACCCTGTTTTACGAAATCTGCCCAGACGACAAATTTATATGTCCGGTTGGGGGTAAGGCGTATCTCGTATGTGATTTCCTCATATTTATCAACCGTCTTGACGGACGGAGCTATTACCTGTTGTCCGGCTGCGGAGTATACGGCAAGTTTATAGCGGATATCGTATTTGCTCATATCCACGTTTGTAATACCGCCTCTGGCACTCGACGAGGTCGCAGTAGGAGCTTTTGTCACGCCTATTGTCTCAGGAAGGGCAAATCTAAGAGTTACATTGCCTTCTTCACCGGGCCTTGCAATCCTGTCGGCGATTTCTTCTTTTTGGCAGGATGCCCCTATTATTGTAATAAGTAGGGAAAAGAAAAAATACTTAAAAGTTTTCATGATAATTAAATTTATAATATTTAAATTTTTATAATAAATTCACCGTCAAAGTTCTCATCGATTTTGATACCGTCATTCTTACCGTAACTCTTGGTAAGGAAGTATCCCTCCAATATCGTCTCATGGTTCCTTTTCAATGGAATCTCAACGTTCATTATATGGCTGATTTCCTTGTCGTTATCATAAATTTGAAAATCCGCCATTACTGTATTTTCCGCCTCCCAATCTGTGAATATATAGTCTATTGCAAGAGAAATTTCATTGTGATCCGGAGAATAGTATATCTGAGGTCTCGTTTTGAAACTGTATTGTCCGATGAATTTATTTGGCTTGCGTTCAAGCACATTATATCCTACGGATGCAAACTGACGGTATGTGACTTTTACGGATATGTCTCCTGAGGCTCCTCCCGCTAAAAGATAATTGCCATAATCAAGTGCAGTTATTCTATACCTCCCGTTAGGCCTTTCAAGAAATACAGGAATTATACGGTTATAGATAGCGTGTCGGGCATCTTTTGCAAGTGCCGGATAGCCTTCCGGGGTCAGTCTGAAATCAATAATAAAACTTTCTGTTCCGGCAGCACAGCTCCTCAGGTGGGCGTTCTCAGGATATGTTGATAAATCGGTATCGATACCCTTCAGCGTTTTGGTCTGATAATGCCAGTCTATCGGAGAATCTTCCTTTACATAATCCGCAAATGCGGCAACGCTATATTTTCCGTCATGGAGGAACAGGTGGATCGTATCTTGCGGTGGCAATTCGTCATACGGACGAGTCATCACTCTGCGTGCCACCAAATTGCCGGCTGCATTGAAAACTTCCGCAGTGATACGCATAAGATAACCCTTTTCCAGCGTATATGGCAAAGCTGGTTTTTCTTCAAGCTTTGTAACGGTGCGGTGGAAGTTCTCGTCAAATTCCACTTTCTTATAGTAATCGGGTGGTCTTCGATCAACATTGAATTCCAGGATTACCATTGCTTTTGTCGGTGTCGGATACTCATGTATCGTACGGTCACAGGACGCGAGCAATATTAAGGATAATATTATAAATATCTTTTTCACTTTATTTTTTGCCTTTACGTGGAACGTACCACTTATACATTACCGATATTCCTGCCCTTGTTATTCCCCAATAATTGTCAGCCATATCGCTTTCAAATCTTGCTCCGTTATACCAGTTGCGGTATGTGTCATACTTGTATTCGGCATAACCCGCACCGATGTTGGCCTCTAGTGCCCATCTTTTGTCATGTCCGAAATTGAGACTGAATCCATAGCCTATACCGGCATTCCACAACGCATGATTAGGGTCCTGAAAACGACCTCTGTCGTTGAGTGCTATGTTGAATCCGAGAACGGTGCCGTGAACACCAATAAAATGACCTTCTCCTGCTTTTTTCCCAAGCCAGTATCTGAATTCAGGCTGGGTGCCGAACAACCTGATTTTTCTGTCAGGTACCCTGATGTCGTAAGGGGAGTATACAAACGGAATATCTATGGAAGTCTTTCTCCACAACTCGACTTCAAAACCGATATTCGCTGCCAGAATTCCGTCTATCAAGAGATTATTCTTCAAGGCAATAAATCTTGTTTCCCTTGCAGTCGGGAAGACAGGAGGCGGAGTATATGGTGTTAGTATTTTAATTGAAGGAGGAGATAGTAGTGGTGTTTGTATATCCGCAACCCTGTTTATTTTGGGATGCTCATTTGCTTTACAGACAATAACCATGCGGGCATTTCTGTATGGAGTAAACGTTCCATATATTAGATTATGCCAGGTCTTTCCATTATCCAATGCTTGGATTTTCCTCTTTCTGAGAGTCCAGTCCGGAGTGCCTTCAATAATATTAAGCAAGGTGTCTCTTTTGGGGTGGTCCTTATCTTTAAGGAGACTCCTCCTGAACCCCTCCCAGTCTTCGGCGAGGTTTGCCGTTCGTATCCGTGCAGGATCCACCGAAGTGTTTTCTATAATGAATTTATATAGCACCTCACTTCTCCAGCGACCGAGGTCGATGTTATGCTTTACAGGGCCCTCCGGAGAGGCGCTTCCTCCAATCCAGAGATATTGGAAGTCTATTCTCTTGTCATTGATCACCTTTTCCACGAGGGCGGCTGTGCTGTCAAGTTGTGGAGAAGGAATATAGGTGTGCTTGTCAATCTTGAAAATAATAGGAACAAGTCCGGTCTCTGCATAGACTATCGAAGTGTCCGATTGACCTTCTTGAATGAATACCACATGCTTGGGATATACAGAGCGGCCTGTCCGTGGGTCTAATTTATCTTGTGAAATCGCAACCGGCGATAAATTAAACAGATAGAATATAAACAGAAACGCTATAAGATATTTCGTCATACTGTAAGCGATATTGTTGCTTTTATTTAATGTGGTGTAAATTTACAATTTTATTTTAATAATTAAAATATATTTTTCATGTTTTTTTTGTTGTAACCTTGCACTTGGTTGTTGATGCTGCCTAATTCAGGTGTAAAACTTCCGTGCATAACCGGTAAGGTGCAAAATATAGCGAGATTACCAACTTTTTCATCACTTTCTTATCCCGAACTCAGGTTATAAATATGTTAAGGTCGAAGAAAAACCATATGGTTTTTCTTTGCATTGTTGTCGTTAGAAGATTTTTGTTTCTATTGTTTTTATGATTATATTTGTAATAATTATAAATTACGAATTATTAATTCATTGCATAACATTAAATTAAAAGATGGAAACAATTATCAATGCACAAGTTCCTGAGTTTAAGGTTCAGGCATTCCAAAAGGGAGAGTTTAAGACAGTTACAAACGAAGATATCAAGGGCAAATGGGCAATCTTCTTCTTCTACCCGGCCGACTTTACCTTTGTATGTCCTACAGAGTTGGTTGACTTGGCAGGCAAGTACGAAGAATTAAAGAAAATGGGCGTAGAGGTGTTCTCTGTCAGTTGCGATACCCACTTTGTACACAAAGCATGGTACGACACATCTGACAGTATCAAGAAGATTAACTACACCATGCTTGCTGACCCATTGGCAGTGTTGGCAAAAGGCTTTGGCGTTTACAAAGCGGATGAAGGTGTAGCTTATCGCGGTACTTTTTTGGTGGACCCGGAGGGCAAGATCAAGATCGCAGAGATTCAAGACAACAGCATAGGTCGCAATGCTGACGAGTTGGTACGTAAGGTGTCAGCAGCACAGTTCGTAGAATCTCACCCAGGTGAAGTTTGTCCGGCAAAGTGGAAGCAGGGTGAAGAGACATTGAAACCAAGCATCGACTTAGTAGGAAAACTGTAAGAAGGGATAATAACCCAACTTGAAAGGCAGCTTAGAGAAAACACCTGCGAACTATGTATCGTCGTTGCTTTCTCAATCTGCCTTTTTTTATTCCTTTTACATTCCTGTTAGAAACATAATGAAAAATTAATCAAATATAAACAATTTATAGCACAATGTTAGATACGACTATCTTACAACAGGTTAAAGATGTCTTTAAAGACTTAACCCATCAATATACTTTCAAAGTAACGGTGTACCCGCAACATGAAAAAGCCGCAGAACTAAAAGAATTCATCAACGACATTGTCTCAACATCCCGGCATCTTTCGGCAGAATTTTTGGAGATTGATGTCATGACCATTCAGTTCTCATTACTGAAAGACAATGAAGAAACCGGCGTTGTGTTTCGTGGCATACCAAACGGTCACGAATTTACGTCGCTTCTTTTGGCTGTCCTGAATGCCGACGGCAAGGGTAAGAACCTGCCCGATGATGCAATTTGCAGGCGCATCCAACGTCTCAAAGGAAACATCAAACTGCAAACATACGTCTCGTTAACCTGCACCA
>CAMYAE010000034.1 GCA_947253655.1 uncultured Bacteroidales bacterium | reverse complement strand
CTTTGGTATCCTCCCAATTATATATGTCTGTCCCATTATTTGGGACTTTTGAGCCGATGGAGGGAGTCGAACCCACGACCCCGAGATTACAAATCACGTGCTCTGGCCAACTGAGCTACATCGGCGATGTGTCCTTTCACATAATTCGAAAGGGATTGCAAAGATAGGTATTAATTCTTATTCTCCAAAACTTTTTTATCTTTTCAATCAAGTTTTTTTATCAAGCTTTTCAATCATGGAAATCATCTTGTCCGTTATCCCCTCGGTATCAAGTCCGCATTCCTTTCTCTGATTGTCCTGGCTGTCTTGTTGAATGAATCTGTCCGGTATGCCGGAGCAGGCTGCACGTATGTTTGCACCTATTGTCGCCAGATATTCCGACACTTCTCCGAAAAGCCCGCCTTTGGTGCAGCCGTCTTCCAATGTCAGCACGGCATCATAATTTTCGGCCATATCTTTAAGGATAGCCTTATCAATGGGTTTAAGGAAAATCATATTGTACACGGCAGGGGAGTAGCCGAACCTCTCTTTGAAAATGGCAGCGGCCTCCACTGCCCTATTGGCTACCGGTCCTATTGCAAGCACAGCGAGCCTTTTCCCGTCAACGAGCTTTTCGCCTTTGCCGGTCTCCATAAATGTATATTCCCGATTCCTCCACTCCACACCTTCTCCGCACCCTCTCGGATACCTTATAATATATGGGCCGCAATCCGAATGCAGACTGCTGAACATAAGGTTCTTAAGCTCCAATTCGTTTTTAGGGGCGGATATTATTGTGTTCGGTATGCTCCTGTATGCGGCAAGATCGAAACTGCCTTGATGCGTAGCCCCGTCTTCGCCGACGACTCCGCTTCTGTCGAAACATAAGGTAACAGGCAAATTTTGCAAGGCCACATCGTGGATAATCTGGTCGTATGCTCTTTGAGAGAAAGAAGAATATATGTTACAGAATGGTCTCATCCCCCCGGCGGCAAGTCCTGCGGAAAAAGTGACAGCGTGTTCTTCTTCTATTCCCACATCATAAAATCTGTCAGGTCTTTCCTTTGCGACAATGCTCATTCCGCAGCCGGTAGACATGGCAGGGGTAATCCCGACCACTCTGGAATCTTTTTCAATCAGATCCAGAAGCACCTCTCCGAAAACATCTTGATATCGGTCTTTCTTGTATTTGCCGAGCCGCTCTCCTGTCTCAGGATTAAATTTGCCAGGGGCGTGCCATACTGTCGGGTCTGCTTCAGCCGGAGCGTACCCTTTGCCCTTAACCGTATGTACGTGCAGTATCCTCGGACCTTTCAGCCCTCTAAGCCTTTTCAATGTGTCCACGACCTGAACCATGTCATTCCCGTTGATCGGCCCGAAATATCTGAATCCCAAGGCTTCGAACAAGGCACCTCCTGACTTCCTGACCATATTGGACTTAGTGTCCTTAGTCATTTTTTGCAGCAAATCCCTGAACCTCCCTTCACCGAGCCTGTTCCATACCTGCCTTTTAAGCTTATTGTAGGTAGGGTCGGTAGTGAGCTTGAGTAGGTACTCGTGCACGGCTCCGATATTGCCGTCAATGGATTGGTTGTTGTCATTCAATATTATAAGAAGGTCGCTTTTGCCGGCACCTGCATTGTTCAGTCCCTCGATAGCAAGTCCCCCCGTCATGGCTCCATCTCCTATCAGGGCTATAACCTTTTCTTCCGATCCTCTCATTGCGGCGGCCTCTGCCAGGCCCAGAGCTGCCGATATTGAAGTGGAGGCATGTCCGGTACCGAAGATGTCATAAGGGCTTTCATCCATTTTCGGGAAGCCGCTTATGCCTTCGCGAGTCCTGTTCAGTTTGAATTCTTCCCTTCTGCCCGTAAGGATTTTATGGGCATAGGCCTGATGCCCGACATCGAAAACTATCTTGTCTTTTGGAGTGTCGAATACGTAATGCAGACCGACAATCAATTCTACCGCACCCAAACTCGAACCGAGATGCCCCGGATTCTCCGCACAGCAATTTATTATATAGTCTCTGACTTCTGCACACAGTTCCGTAAGCTGCTCCTTGTCAAAGCCGCGGAAATCTTTCGGACTCTCGATATTGTTTAAAAATTTATATTGCATCAACCAATAATCTCTATAAAGTGCTAATATACGACTTTTCAATGAAATTGCTTTCTTCAACAGCAAACACTCCAGTTTTTATATTACAGTAATAATATAAATAGGGTAAAAAAATATTTGAAATGAAATAACTAATTTTTATTTTTACGATTAATTAAATTTACTATGAAATATTTTTGTGATAAATCAGGCTTAATATGAAAAAAGTATTATTATTTCTCGTTATGACGAGTATCATTTTAGGGACATCGTCCTGTACAAAATTACCGACCGGAGACAGGGTTTCACATGTGACTTTAGACAAAGAGTCTTTGGTACTTTTTGTAGGCGAGGAGGCGATGTTGAAGCCTACCGTGCATCCTTTGACAGTTTCCCAAAGCGTATCCTGGCAATCGGATAATAATGCAGTTGCTGTGGTTGATGCCAATGGCAAGGTCAGAGGCGTTTCTTCCGGAAGTACGATTATCAGAGCCACTTCTGTTTCCGGAGGTAGGGCAGGCAGTTGCAAAGTTACCGTATTTCGTGATTATATTGAAAATGGTGTAGATTATGGACATGGAATAAGATTCGCCGGCAAAGTGTGGGCTCCTGTGAATTGTGGATATGAGCCGGCAAACTCTGGAAAAGGGTATATTACCGGAAAGTATTACCAGTGGGGACGAAAGGTGGGATTTGGATGTGCCGGAGAGGATGCGACTGGAGCGACTTCAGTCATGCAGGGACCTGTTTCTCTCGAGCAGGCAAAAAGCACTGATAAATTTATCATAGGAGACTCCGACCGCTGTACCTGGCTTGTCGGGAAGGATCCCAAGTTATGGAATAGTGGGACAGAAGATGCACCGGCTAAAACCGAGAATGACCCTTGTCCTTCAGGATGGCGTGTGCCGACGGCAAAGGAGTTGCGCAGTTTGGCAGGTGTTAGCCACAATGAAGTAGAGTCTTTTCTGGATTCACAAGGCAATAAGGCGATTAGGATTATTAATAAAGAGGATGGGAGTGAAATATGTTTGCCTATTACTGGAAATATATCGTCGAGGGGGGGAAATACCAAGAGAACTTGGCTAAGTGGTTCTGATTATTACTCATCTAAACTTACACGTAATGATCGGAATGAATGCGGCGAAGTCCTTAAAATTAGTTATGAGATGTATGGTAGTTCCTATATGCATACTACAGAAGGATGTGCTTATGCTTATGCTATCCGTTGCATAGCGGAATAGAGTATTATGTTGCAGATGGGATTGTTTTTCCGCTCAAAACAATTATCTTCGTAATTTGTATAAGAAATAATAAAATCAATTACGATGATAGATTCAGGTACCAAGACCCTAAGGGATTCCGCCGCAGTCCGCTGGACGGTGCTGTTGCTGTTGGCATTCGCGATGTTCTGTTCATATATTTTCATGGACATCCTCTCTCCTATAAAAGATTTGATGCAGTCTACAAGAGGTTGGGACTCAACTGCTTTCGGCACAATGCAAGGCTCCGAGACTTTCCTTAACGTATTTGTGTTCTTCCTTATATTCGCAGGAATAATTCTCGACAAGATGGGAGTGCGCTTCACTGCAATCCTCTCTGGAGTCG
The DNA here is from genome assembly GCA_947253655.1 of uncultured Bacteroidales bacterium. Classification (GTDB taxonomy): domain Bacteria; phylum Bacteroidota; class Bacteroidia; order Bacteroidales; family UBA932; genus Cryptobacteroides. Next base: position 9,706 of record CAMYAE010000034.1, on the reverse strand, counting down.
TGATGTTGGTGGGAGCAAGCATAAATTGGTATGCGGTCACCGAAGCTTTCCAAGGCTCTGACCTCGAAATATGGTTTACAAATCACCTTAACTATATACCGGGTTTCGACGAGCTTGGAATTTCACCTTTTTATAGGGGGATGCCGGCTTCCGCGAAATTTGCGGCAGTCGGGTTTATGATTTTCGGCTGTGGGGTCGAAATGGCCGGAATTACGGTTTCGAGAGGTATAGTAAAATGGTTCAAAGGCCGTGAAATGGCTCTTGCCATGGGCTCTGAAATGGCTTTGGCACGACTTGGAGTCGCTACTTGTATGATATTCTCACCGGTATTTGCCAAGTGGGGCGGCAATATTGACGTGTCCCGTTCGGTCGCTTTCGGTGTGGTCCTGCTGATGATAGCCCTGATAATGTTTATCGTCTATTTCTTTATGGACAAGAAGCTTGACGCGCAGACAGGAGAGGCTGAGGAAAAGGATGATCCGTTCAGGATTAAGGATCTGGGCAAGATTCTTTCAAGCACAGGCTTCTGGTTGGTAGCCCTGTTGTGTGTACTTTATTATTCGGCTATCTTCCCTTTCCAAAAATATGCAGTGAACATGCTGCAGTGCAACCTGACTTTCACCGCCGTAGACCCGGATTCTTTCTGGGCGGGGAATGCCGTAACGATAATCCAATATATAATAATGATAGTTGTGGCCGCCACTGCATTCATCAGCAACTTCTCCAAGACAAAAGGAATGAAGTACGGTATGCTCCTGACGTCTGTTGTCTGCCTCATTGTCTTCTGCTATATGGGATATATGAGGCAATCCGCCGAAACCGTATTCGCCGTCTTCCCTCTGCTGGCTGTCGGCATAACCCCTATTCTTGGCAATTATGTAGACCATAAGGGCAAAGCGGCTTCAATGCTGGTGCTAGGCTCGGTGCTTCTGATTGCCTGCCACCTGACATTCGCCTTTGTCCTGCCTATGCTGAAAGGAAATGCTGTCGGGGGAGTGATTGTAGCCTATCTTACAATTCTTGTGCTTGGTGCCTCATTCTCTTTGGTGCCGGCATCACTATGGCCAAGCGTACCTAAACTTGTAGACGCTAAGATTATCGGAAGTGCATACGCCCTTATTTTCTGGATTCAGAATATAGGGCTGTGGTTGTTCCCGCTATTAATCGGCAAGGTCTTGGACAAGACAAACCCTCAGATTGCTGAAGGCATTGCTAACGGGACGCTTACACCGGAAGTCGCTGCCGTGTCCTATAATTACACGGCTCCTCTTGTTATGCTTGCCTGCTTGGGCTTTGCTGCACTTGTTATCGGATTTATCCTTAAAGCAGCAGACAGAAAGAGGGGCTATGGTCTGGAACTTCCGAACATTATAGAGGAAAAATAAAAGAACCCGGATTTCTCACGGCGTTCGAAATGACAATCAGGCATTCTGACAAACACGCCGCTGTTTTTTCAAGCAGCGGCGTGTTTGTCTCTATTCGTAGACAAAACTGAATTCGTCGAGGTACAAGATGCTGCCGTCGCCTCCTGTGAAATAATCACCGAGCGAGCTGGAAGACGCTATTATCGATACCCATTTCGGAATTCTGTCGCTCCTATACTCTATATTCACGGAAAAATCCTTATATACCTTTCCGGTGTTTTCACATTGCAACTTGCCGTATCCTATTATAGCAGGATCATTCTTGAAATCCACGAACTTCTTTTCTGCACTCAATACATGGAAAGGTGCGTCCCAGTCGGTCAGAATTACTATTACGTGTGCATTGTCCTCCTTACCTTTCAAATCCTCATGTTCGCTGTCGGAATAATTAATGACAGCAGGGGAATAGGAATAATAGCCTTTCAGACAGGACGGCCTTGAAGAGAACGGTACCCCCCAGGCAAGTTCGGCGCCCAAACCTTTAAGACCGACAAATTCGCCGACGAAGATAGAGCCGGCCGCGAATTTAACAACTGCGAATGAACTTTTCAGTTTTGCCGCTTTCTTTCCCTCTCCCTTGACTGCAACGAAATCCTCTTCAGGAGTGGTAGCACTACCTATAAAAGTACCGGTTGCCTTGTTTGCGGAATCCCAGACCTTTTGGGCTTCAGTAGCCCCGTCTGGGTAAGGATACCAGGTCTTGCCTTCCGAATGCCATTCATCGAAACTCATATTGTACAGCTGTACGGGATTATCCGTACTGAATGAATATTCCGTGCCGTATTCCTCCCCCTCTTTTATCCTGACCGTATATTCCGAGTTCTCGGACAAACCTTGAATATCGGCTGTGACTCCAACGCCTGCTACCGTAATATTCTCAACTGTAATCCATTGGCTATCAGAAGCCTTTTTGTATTCTATTACGGGTTTGCCCGTGCCGCTGAATGTCGCCCTGACTTTTGCATGGTAGCACCAGGGACGCACAGAGACAATGGCCGCCTTTGTTTCAATCTGTATAGCCTTGAATTTCCAGACGACTACTTCTCCCTTATACAGTACGTTGAATTTGCGTTCTAAAATGCAATCTAACGTCATAGGAAAATCGCAATCAACTGTGGTTTCCACAATGTTCCCACCCTCATTCTTGAAGCCTGTAGTTGATTGGACGACAGACCCCTCCGGCTCAAGTTTCATTGAATTGATGACAAGAGATGCAAGCGGCTGGAAATCAGTTACTTTGACTATTACGGATTTCTCCTCGAGATTGAATAGAGCCTCTCCTACCTGATTCTCACAATTTACGTATCTTTCTATCGGCTGGACAGCCTTAATTGTCCATTCATAGTCCTGATATGTCCTCAAAATTATTTTTAACGGTGCTCTCAGGTCAATATATTTTCCAAAAGGCTCAATGACCTCGGCCTCAGGGGAAATGGTAAAGTCCTCAACTTTCAATCGGGATATATCGGCAGTTTCGTTCAACTTTACTGTTACGATTCTGGCAGTGTTGTCTATATCGACCTCCTTCTGCCCCTCAACTGCAAATGAGATTATGTTGCCCGGCACTGACGGATAATCCATATCGTTCGTGAATACGCAGGATGATGTGGCAATACAAAACAATGCGCAAACAATATACCTGAGACTTCTCATAACGATTTCTTTTTGCGTTCGTTAGGCACCCTGTGCCATTTGTCCATAATATAGAAGTTCGTGCCGAAAGCTATGGAAAATAGATTGATGTTGAAATTGGCTTCGCTATTGCTCATCTGACTGACCTCGACCTGATTGGTTACCTGCTTTGTCATCTGATAGCTTATACCCATTACACCGATCTGCACTTCAAACGAAACGGCGTTAGCGATGAATACACAGATCCCAGGGACCAGGCTTACACTTCCTTTATATATGTCCTGATAAGTTCCGTGTTTCAGTCCGTCCTCCATCTTGAAATTCTTACTCTGTGCGTAACCGCCCGTAAGCCTGCCCTCCATGAACAGAGCAAACCTTTTACTCTGCTGAATAGGCATATAGTTTCTTAGGGTCACTGAGCCTAAATAGGCTTGCTTTTTATAGCCGAAGTCCTTGATCCCCAGCTCTATATCGTCATTGAAATTTATGCTGGCATTGTTGAGGTCAAGCGAGGTGTTGCTGTAGTCAAACCTCAATCCGACACTTAGGTTGTCCATAAATGTATACGCTAATGTCGGGGCTATGCTCATTGCCCGGTATTCCCCCTTTATATCTTTGATGAAAGGAGAGAGCAATGCAAAGCCTGCTTTTCCGTCCGCATTGCGTGCATCGTAGATGTTATAGGAAAAGGTGAAGCCTCCGCCGAATGTGCCTTTCGGCAGGAAAAGCGAATTCGGGGATTCTATCCCCCTGTCAAAAGGTTCGTATTTATGTTCCTTTTTGTTTCTCGCAATCATGCCCAATGAGGGCATCAATACAAGGACTAAACATATAATATTTATTCTTATTCTCATAACAGGTTATCTGTAGCCTATCTGTCCTTTTTCTGTCTCCGTAAGTTCTTGAGGGTCATAGACAAGAGAAAATTCGTCCAATAGCAGCACGCTGCCGACCGCTCCGGTGGAATAATCTCCGTAACGACTTGCCGCACCTGTGATTACTATGAAATTCGGCTTTCTTATCTTGCTTCTGTATTCAAGCGGAACAGTAAATTTGATATACTTGCCGTCCGTGCCCTCAGAGACGAGCTGTCCAAGGGCTATTATTCCCTTGTCATCATCCGACACAAATTCCATTTTGCTTGAGTTAATCCGGAACATCCCCTCCCAATCCGTTATGAAAATCCGGATATTGCAGTTGTCGGTTGTGCCTTTCAATGAAAGATATGGGTCTTTCGCTTTATCTATGGTCTTAGGCGTATATTTATAATAGCCTTTCAATGCCAAAGGCCTGGAATTGAAACTATATCCCCAATTAAGAATGGCACCGAGCCCTGATACTTGCACGAATTGTCCTGTATATATATTGCCTGCGGCAAATTGTCCGAAACATGTCATACTCTCAAGTCTGGCAGCCTTTTTCCCCTCTCCGGCAACGGCAAGGTCATTCTCTTCCGGAGTTGTCGGCACAGCCCCAAAGCGGCTTGTACCCGGATTGGCGGAATCCCAGATTGTCTCTTCGGAAGAAGCGTTCGGATACCAGCATTTCTCATTCAGATACCAATTGTCAAAGCTAAGATTAGGCACTTCTTCAGCCCCCTCTGTCTCGAAAGTAATTTCCCTCGTCTCCGTGTCCCTATCGGAAACGGCTTTGAACAAGTATTGGGTGCTCGGCTCCAGTCCGCACAATTCACCTGTGAATACCTTATTTGCCTCATCGAAGGACAGTTCTGAAGCGAATTCAATCCACTGCGTATCGGCTTTCTTCTTATATTGGAACCTTATGCCTGCCGGCCTGGACTCTGCAAACCAATGGCCGGAGAGTATTGCGAATTTGCCCCAGGCAATTGCAGACAGGGCCTCGGCGTCTACAGGAGATGTTATGTCTATTCTTATATCTGCCGACTTGCAGTGATTCTTGATATCAATTACATTGACAGTGAGAACATATTGTCCCATAGGCAATTTTGCCAGCAGTCCCGACAATCCAATACTTGCAGAGGTCGAGCCGAAAGCGATGGAGCCGGTACTTATTCCTGCCGCATTCAGCATCTCAACAGTAGCGACTGATGCATCTGCCAGCTCAGTTCCGGCCGGGAGGCCTGCTGCAATCAGAGCAGCGTCCGAAGTTATGATCGTAAGGCTTTTTATGCCTCGGGCCGCCGTGAATTTCAATATGCTTTCCGTATGGCTTCCCATAGGAGAAGACAACTTCCCGGACAAATCGAAATCAGCAGTTATGGTCGGAAGTTCCGGACTGTCGAAATCAATGACTATAGGATAGGACTTTTCATTCAGAACATCATCCACGGCAATTGAAATGGCCGAGCCGCCCATTTTGTCTTCATCCTCGCCGAGCGAGAAAATCAGATGATAATGCTGTCCCGCTTTTACCCCGTCGCGGGTGATTGTACCCGTGCTGTAAGGAGTTCCGTCTTTGTTTACAAGGTCCAGATTCCATTTCAGCAGACCGGTAACCGCTAAATATGCAGTATCCTTAATGTTTCCTGCCGATTTGCTGAATGTCAATGGAGAGACTGTACCGTTGTCTATGCTGAGACGGTAATCCGAAAAGTAGCTGTCAATGTCTTCCGGTAGTTCTACTGTAACCATTGTAGTTGCAAGCCGGCATTTTATTGAGGCGGTGCTGACCGTTTCCGGCCTTATGACTACCGTAGCTGTTCCCGAATATACAGGCGAGTTCCAGACGGCGTTCTCGGATATCCCTGATGAGGCGGTAATCGTGTAGCTGCCGGGAGCAAGTTTTAGAGGCTCGCCTTCAAGATTACGGCTGTCGTCCACAAGATGTTTTTCACCGGTCGTGCTGTTTTTTATCTGCAAGGCAAAGGTCATATCGTCAGGGACAGACCCTTTCACCACAACAGTGGAAATTTCATCGGAGGATAGTTTCACGGAAAGATAGCCGTAGCCCTCTGCCTGCTCGTTTTTGGAACAGGCGGCTATTGCAAATACTGCCGCTATAATTAATATCGTCTTACGCATTGTCCCCTCCGGATATTATGGCTGGTAGAATGTCAGTGCCTTTTCGTATCGCCCGCCTTTCAAATCGCTGACTTTCAGGGTGAATATATGTTTTGAGCCTTGCTTTGGATTATAAACCGATATCATTGGGATAAGGTTGGACAGGGAAAAGTCCACCGAAGTCTGTCCGCTTAACTTGTCAGCCGTAGGTATGCCTAAATTCATCCCGTCGAGGGCTGCTATAAGGGCGGTGTCATTGATAAGGTCCATATCAAAAGGCCCGTTGGCGGCATAACTGTAATCGCTTCTGCCTGCGAGCTGTGCGATGACATCGCTTAAAACATAGGAATCTACGCTCACCGTAAACGTCTTTATCTTTTCCGGAGCCTTTACCACAAGATTGACGTCCATCTTGCTGCTGATAGGAGTTTCGGAGAAATCAGGATTTGCTTCCCACAGCAAAGTAGGGGCGGTTCCTGGTTGCGGGTCGGTGTTGCCGCCGGGATTTTGAGGCTCGTCTTCAATGGGAATCTCCTCCCAGCCCGGAATATTGATATCTGAGTTCTTTTCGTTTAAAGAATCATTGACAATGAGGCTAAGGCTGCTGCTGCCGGTCACTTTCGCGTCCAATTTTATGATATGGTGGTCTTTTGCGGCAACATTGGTAATGTTCATTGCTGCATGGGCCTCCGAGCCGTCAATTGCCCTGTATCCGTCGATTTTCACGCTCAGAGGGGCGACAGAGAAATAGCCGGCCTTTCCGGCTTCCACGTCAGCCTTTGTCCAGACAAGAGTTTTTTCACCGACATCGGTTGCCGTCCATGACGCTGCATTGGTCACCGTAACCGTGTAGTTGGAAAGCTCTTTCTTGAAGTTCTCGGACGGGACAAAACTTACTTTCATGTTTTGCAGTGTGCAGACAAGTGAAATCGGAGTCACTTCTCCCGTGCGTATCTTGAAATTTTGCGAGGCCCCGTATATCGGCAGGTCGAAAGCGGCGTCTTTTATTGTCGGGGAAGAGGCGGTTATTGTATATTCTCCGGCTCCAAGTTCGAGAATTTCCGGCATAGAGGCATAAGTGTCGAAATTCTTGCTCCACCCGTCTTTCCTTGATATGGAGACAGTGAAGCCGCTGACATCGGCATTGCCGCTTTTAGCTATTATATAGTCTCCCGAATAGGAGAGATTAACTTCAAGAGTGCCTATGCCGTCCCCCTTATTGTCCTTTTTGCAGCCTATGGCCGCTATAGCCGCAATCGCTAAAATATAGAATATTCTTTTCATATAATCATTCATATTTAAGTTCTATATTGTCTATATATAAGATATTTCCGGCATGGATTATATGATTTCCGGAAATCGTATCCACAGATCTTTTTATAGGAGCCTCCGAGCCTGTAACCGAAGATTTTATTGACAGTTTTATCGTAGCCGCCTTTTTGTCCGTAATCGTATATGTCAGCGGAATCCGGCACTCCGTCCATTTTGATACAGGAGTGTGTTGGTCAGACTTGCTTCCGGCACCGATAATGTTGCCTTCAGCTGACAATATCTCTATTGATACGTCAAACGGTGTGTCATCGCTCACATCGAATCTGTGCATGAATGACAGAGCCGACGGTCTGCTGCCAAAGGAATGTCCCTCCGAGGTTTTTGCCCAACTGTCCTCGTTCAAGTCATTTGCAGTGCCGATGAAGATTTCGCCCTGATGTGTCTTGCCGTAGAATATTTCAGAAGCTACGTCATCAATGGCTATTGAAGCCACCATAAGACTATGTCCCGAATAGGCACCATCCGTAAATAAGGCAACCGTAGGGTAGGTCTTATAGTCAGGAGTGCTTGCGGTCACCTTCGAATTGAGGGTGATGGGACTGCTTACTGCCCACCAGCGGTTATCGGAATTATATAGCTGCCACCATTTCACGGTATATGTACTCCCGAATCCCCAACTGATCTTAGTTATGAAAGTTTTTTCTACGAATTCCTCGAAGCCGCCGTTTCCTATTTGCTCCGGAGCTTCGGTACGGATTATAGCTGTCTCTCCGACATTGTCAGGATCATTGTTGAATACTGTCCTTAATTTATAGTCCGTGCCGGGTTTTAGTCCCTCTATGTCATTGAAATACACATGGTTGCCTTCAATCTTCCGAGCTGCAACCGTCTTCCATGACAGGCCGTCTTCGCTGCATTGAATTTTCACGTCCGTATCTGCCGGAAAATCTCCGCTTCCTTTGAAAACGGCTTCCGGCATGGAGAATTTCCACCCCCAGATATTGTGATCAGAGACGCTGATTGTCGAGCTTGCCGGTCTTTGCACTAAATTATATGTTGCATGTCCGGTTTTGCCGGTCTTGTCTTTAATCTCTATGGAAAATACGGCACGCACGGTAGCGGTAGTGGATAGAGGGGCATTGCTGCCAAGCAACCTTACCGCTCCGGAAAAGTCTATGAAGCCTAACCGGCTGTCAGTCTTTACAATCCATTTGATGCCGGCATCCTGGAATTTAGCTATCATAGCCTCGTCAGCATTTATCGGATCTATTTCGGACGGAAGTCCTAAGGTGCCGTTGAGGAAGTCGGAATTGACCGACAAGGTGGCTGTTGTCACCCCTTTTGGGGCAGAATAGCTCAAGACTGCATCATTGACAGTCATTGCTCCCGCATTGAATTTGTATGAAAAACTGTCGGAAATCAAGCCGTTATATGAGAATGACGGTGCGGCTCCGGGCAATGCCGATTGCGGTATCGTTGTCCTTTCTTCTATTTTTTCGACTGAGTTGTCTACAGTTATATTTACGTCGAGGCCGCCTGTCCTTGTCGGAGCTTCGATATTGAATGTCACAAAGTCATTCGGCGAATATAAGGCGGGCTCGGATTTGAAATATACTAATGAGTCTTTCATCCCGGCACCACCGAGTTGGGCATATACTTCTATGTACAGTTCTCCGCTTGGTATATATCCGCAGCGCGCCTCTTTTCTTGAGAATTTCAACGATTTGTCTATGAGCCGTTTATGCTTAACCAAGGTGTAAAAATCGGAGTAGCTTCCGCTTATGCCGGGACCGTATTTTACAGCGATCTTTACGTTTGCCAATTTGGCGACGGCTTCCACTTTGTCCGGTGTCTTGCCGTTGTCTATGTAGCCGTGCACGGTGAACGGTTGATTGGCCATAAAGAAAGGCTTGTCAAAGCCACAGCCGGTCGAGTCCCCGTGAAAAGCCTTGAGATTGAAATCTCCGGTGTTGAGCTTTATTGTTTCAGTCTTGGCCTCTATATATTTCTTTCGATAAATTCTCTGAGCTTTTGAGTTGAAAATTTCGACATTGAAATCGTCTGCAGAAGGCAGGTTTTCCTGTACGGCTCCGGCTTTGACCGGGGCTTCGGTGGTTGCACGATCCTGCTCAAGCGAAATTCTTATTTCTCCGAAATCGTTATACGCACGGTTTCTGCCCCGTTCCTTTGCACAGGCTAAAACCAGAATAGACGTTATTGTATATATGAAAACACGTAATTTTTTCATATTAAACACTAAACTAAACCAAGCAAAGGTATAAAACAATATTCTAAGATTGAAATTTTTGAGTAAAAAGGTTGAGTGACAGCGTTATCCCGAACGTCACACTGTCATCCCGAACGAAGTGAGGGATCTGCTCAACCGCTATGTCCAAC
>CAMYAE010000033.1 GCA_947253655.1 uncultured Bacteroidales bacterium | reverse complement strand
CGTAGGGCAACACATTGCCGGGTCGAAAATTTCTATCTTCTTCATACTGTTTTTTATTTAAAATGATACTCCATGTTTGTTTATAGATAAAAGACTACTGCATAATAAATTCCAACCGCAATAAAGAGGATGGCAACTATTTTACGAAACCATTTCTCGAATATTTGGGTCCGGCTATAAAACTTACCCAGTTCGGCAACACTGTACGCTAAAATCCATGCAACAAGGATTACGGGTAATCCAGTAGCAATAGCGTAAATTACAGGTAAGAGATACCCGCCCGTTTCCGCTGCTGACAAAGGCATAAGCATACCGAAATAAAATACTCCACTGGTAGGACAAAAAGCAAGGGCGAATAAAATACCCAACAGCATAGCCCCCCAACCGCCTTTAGTCTTCTTTTTCAAACTCTCACCGCCGATGTCTATTTTCGGGAAATTGAGTTTTATTATATCGAGCATAAATATTCCAATGATGATTAACGCCGGAGAAATCAGCATTTCCCCGTACTTGCTTACAGCTTTTTGAACCATAAACATGCTTGCTCCCTCACGGAGAATAGGGATAAGGATAAAGCCAAGAACCGTATAACTTACTATTCTGCCGAAAGTATAAAGCAATCCATTTATGAATATCCGGTGATGGTTTTCTATGTCCTTACTAATAAATCCTATCGCCGTTATGTTCGTAGCTAACGGACACGGGCTGACCGCCGTTAAGATCCCCAATAGAAAAGCTGTAATAGCAGGAATAGAACTGTTGTCTAATAGCGATTGAAGAAAGTCCATCTTACAACTGTTTTAACAATTCGTCAATCTTGCTTTTAATTCCCTCTTTAAACTTGTCCGGTGCATTTTTCGCATTGGAAAAACCAAACTCGGTCATATTGTTTACATTCTCTTTGCCGTCTTTCCAGCCGTTTACAAACAAAGACGACCATGTAACTTCGTACTTGTCTGCAATCGCTTCATTCTCTTTCTTTGAAATATCTATCACTTTATAGATAATTTTACCGTCTGCTTTTTCTTTTGAATAAAGGCTATCCAAAAGGGCAACTGTATTTGTTTCTATCGCCCGGCAAGTGATACACCGTTGCGCTCCATGAAAATAAAGAACCTCTATACGGTTAGACTGTACTCCTTCCGCTTGGTTTTCTCCGGTCTTTTTCTCTGAACCATTACCACAGGAAACCAAGACCAACGTTGCAATCAGTAGATAAAATAATTTTCTCATAGTTCATTTTTATTTGGTTATCAACTCTTTCACTTCTGCAAGGGATAACTTTTTCCCGGCTGATACGACTTTTCCGTCAATCACCAAAGCCGGAAGCCCTAAAATGTTATACTCAATGATTTTCAATAAATCTTCCTCTTTGATAAGGGTTGCATCACAACCTAATTCTGAAATAGCTTGTTTGGTTGTTTCGTACAAGGCTTTACATCTTGAACATCCGGTTCCTAATACTTTAATTTCCATTGTCATTCTACTTTAAAGTTAATATATTTGTTCGCAGTTCTACGAACTACGAACATTAATTTCAAAAAAATGGTACTGCTATTCACAGCACGATATATCTTTACATTTACAGTCCCCTAAAAAAGCTGCAAACAATTTTCGGGCAAGTTCCCAGTTCTCCCGGTTTATACAATACCGGACTTTGGGCGTTTCTATTTCCCCCTGAATTAAGCCAGCTTCTTTCAATTCTTTCAAATGCTGCGAAACGGTTGCTTTAGCAATAGGTAGTTCTTCGTGAATATCACCGAAATAGCAACTATCTTGTTTTGCCAAGAAAGCAAGAATAGCCATCCGTGCCGGATGTCCCATTGCTTTGGCAAACCGAGCAATCTGTTTCTGCTCTGTTGTGTATCGTTTCTCTTTCACTCCAATTCTCCTTTCTTCTTTGTAATTCGCAAAATTACGAACAACATTTTGAATAGCCAAATAATACGGCATATTTTTTCGGATAACTGAAACATTTATATACAGAGTTTTGCATAATTAAAAAAATGTGTTGTCTCTTAAAAACCCGTGAGATAGGCGGACAAAGCGGACAAATAACCCTGCAAAAATCGTTACTGTTTCTTACTTATTTGAAATTTTGGAAATAAAGAGCTGATCTATACGAGGTTAGATGTTTGGGTTCAACACCATGTTCCTCCGCAAACTCTTAAAACTCTGTGTAAGGCACGGAGTTTTTTTGTACAAGGGTGTAAAGAGGTAGCTATTGGAGGACTTGTAAACGGTCGGAATACCGCGAAAGCTTCAAGAAATTGCAAAGGACCGTAATACTGTGAAAGTTTCAAAAGGCCGCAAGGGGTTCTGACTGGAATTTTCGATAAAAATATAAAAAGGGGAAAGTTTGGAACGGTCTTTGATAATACAGTAGACAGAGTGAAAATAAAGCCCCTATGAAAGGGTTCAAAATCTTTATAAAGCTCTTAATATAAATTGAATAAGTGAGATATATTAACCGAAGCCGGTCGTGAGATTCGCTTCGGTTGATATTTACTCGCAACGCAAATCCAAAGCCGCACCAGTGCAAAGACCTCAACGAAGCAACAACGCAAAAACGAAGACGCAAACCCGGAAATCCAAAGCTGCAACCCTAACGTACACTTCCTCCGACAATATCCAAAATCTCGTCGGTAATTTTCTGCTGCCGCTCTTTATTATATTCTAAAGTAAGCTCCTGCAAAAGATCCTCACCGTTTTCAGTCGCAGTCTGCATTGCAACCGTCCTTGCGGCAAACTCTGCAGCGGCCGAATCGAGAAGCACCGAATAAATCTTATGGTTAAGATATTGTGGCACAAGACGGGACATAAGCTCAGCCTTGTCAGGCTCAAGAATATATTCAAGCTCTGTTCCTTCTTCCGCCCCGCCTGTATGAAAGCCTGTGGCTATTGCGGCAGGCTTACGCTCCCCAAAAGGCAAAAAGACCTCTCGCACAACGGGTTGTGAAGATATGGACTTAAAATGCGGATATATAAGTTCGATTAAATCATATTTTCCGGACAAAAAAGATTCAGACAATTCTTTCGCAAACGAAACAGAATCATTATAGGTCCTGCCGAGAGAAAGGCTTGAACATATTTCAGGAGAGCTGAAGCCCCTTTTGGCCATAGCCTCGTCCATTTTCTTGCCAATTGAAAAGATTGTAATATCATCTACCCCGGCCTTCCGGTATTCTGCAATAACCTCATCGGCCTTTTTAATCATATTGGAGTTGAATGAGCCGCAGAGTGATGAATTAGAAGAAAAACATACCAAAGCGACCTTACCGACAGGCCTTTCTTCAAAAAGACCGCCTTTGACAGCCTCACCTGCAGATATAAGGTCAGACAAGATGCTCCGCATGCTCTCTTCATAAGGCAAAGCCTTATTAATCTCTCTCTGAGCCTTGTGAAGCTTAGCTGAGGCCACCATTTTCATCGCTGAAGTAATTTTCAGCGTCGTATTGACCGAGCCTATCCTGCCTTTTATTTCTTTCAGTGATGCCATAAGAACTTATTTCTTGTACACAGCCGCTATAGCCGCCGCTTCTTTTTCAATTATCGCACTGATTTTATCGTCCAATTTGCCCTCCGACAACGGCACAAGCACGTCTTCATTATGGGAGACCCGCATCTTATTAAGGAAATCCTCCTGGAATGACCTTACGGATTCAACGGGAACGTCTTTCATAAGATACCTGGTACCGCAATACAAAATCGCAATCTGCTCTCCTATAGGCATAGGAGAATACTGCGGCTGTATAAGCAGCTGGCTGTTCTTACGTCCTTTATCAATCGCCATCGCCGTTATCTTGTCCATGTCGGACGAGAATTTTGCGAATGACTCCAATTCCCTATATTGTGCCTGATCTATTTTCAATGTCCCCGCTACCTTCTTCATGCTTTTTACCTGGGCACTTCCGCCTACCCTGGATACCGAAATTCCTACATTTACAGCCGGACGCATGCCATGGTTGAAAAGAGAACTCTCCAAATATATCTGGCCGTCAGTAATGGAAATGACATTAGTAGGGATATAGGCGGAAACATCACCGGCCTGCGTCTCAATAATCGGAAGAGCTGTCAGAGAGCCGCCTGCCTTGACTTTGCCGACAAGCGACACCGGGAGGTCATTCATCTTTTCGGCGACATCCTGCTGGTCTATTATTTTGGCAGCCCGCTCCAAAAGTCTGGAATGAAGATAGAAAACATCACCCGGATAAGCCTCCCTGCCCGAAGGACGACGCAGAATCAAGGAAATCTCTCTATAAGCCACCGCCTGCTTTGACAGGTCGTCATACACTACAAGGGCATCCCGTCCGGTATCTCTGAAATATTCTCCTATTGCCGCACCTGCAAAAGGGGCATAGTATTGCATTGCCGCTGGATCTGCGGCCGTCGCAGCCACCACAACAGTATAGTCCATAGCACCTTTGGAACGCAATATATCAACGATATTTGCAACAGTAGAGCCTTTCTGGCCTATAGCCACATATATACAATATACAGGCTTGCCTCTAAGAAATTCAGCCCTTTGGTTTATTATCGTATCGATAGCTATTGCGGTCTTTCCGGTCTGGCGGTCCCCAATAATCAGCTCTCTCTGCCCTCTGCCTATAGGTATCATGGCATCTACTGCCTTAAGGCCTGTCTGCAAAGGTTCGTGTACAGGCTGGCGGAATATCACTCCGGGGGCTTTCCTTTCCAACGGCATCCTTACAGTCTCGCCATCTATATCCCCCAAACCGTCCAAAGGGATACCCAACGGGTCTACAACCCTTCCGAGCAAGGCCTCTCCGACATCAATGGAGGCAATCTTTCCTGTCCTTTTGGCGACCATCCCCTCTTTCACCAAATCTGTCGGCCCAAGAAGAACAGCCCCTACATTATCCTCTTCAAGGTTCATGGCAACGGCCATTACACCGTTCTCAAACTCAAGCAATTCTCCGGCCTCCACTTTCAGAAGTCCGTAAATATGAGCAACGCCGTCACTTACCTGAAGGACATTTCCGACCTCTTCGTATTTCGCGGTAATGTCTATAGACCTCAGCTGATTCAACAGCACATCCGACAATTCTCCCGCCTTTATATGATTCTGATCCATATCAATTTATATACGGCTGTTCAGCCATGATTAAACTATTCTTCTGTTCTTCTTTATAAACTGCTCTTTCAATGTTTCTATCTGCCTGACAACGCTTGCATCAATCCTTATATCCTTGATCGTAAACACAAAGCCTCCAATCAGCTCCGGATTGATGACCGTCTCAATTCTAAGGTCAAATCCGGTGGCCTCTTTCACTTTTTTCTTAAGAATATCCTCAAGTTCAGGCGATTCCGCAGTCGTAACAAGCTTGGCAAAGATAATCTTACGTTCTCGATAATACATTTCCACAAAATCCCGAAGCATGAATTTGAGGCAGTTGCCGCGACCTTTGACGAACACGAGTTTCAGAAACTTTTTAAGATCCGGTTCCATTTCTCCCGAAAGAACGCTGTCCAAAAGTTTTAATTTTGTGGACGGTGAGACGGTTATGGTATCGTCTATCACCTGACGCAATTCCTCGACAGCGGCTAAGGCTTTCTCCATGGCAACAACCTGAAGCAGGACAGCATCTGCGCTGCCCCGTATATCCACGTAATCGAGTAGTGCCTTGGCGTATCTTGACGATATTATCCCTGTGTTCATTATTCAGTCATAAGACTTTAGCTTGATCGCTCATTGTATTTATGCGACATCTCATTTATGAGGGTATCTATATACTGTCTCCTTGAAACGTCGTCATTCAATTCTTTTCTGACAATTTTTTCCGCTATTTCAATGGAGAAAAGTGCCATTTCCCTACGGATATCCCTTAATGCGCTCTCTTTCTCAGCAGCAATCTCAATTTTCGCCTTCTCAAGCAGCCTGTCCGCCTCGGACCTGGCCTCAATTTTCGCCTGGTCTATAATCATTCTTCTCGTCTGGGCTGCTTCCCGGAGCAATCTATTCTGTTCATCTATAGTATCATCAAGAATAGACTGCTGCTCCTGTGCAAAATTCTTCACTCTCCGTTCTGCCTCCTGAGCGAGTTTCAGCGACTTACCGATATGGGCGTCTCTTTTCTCAACCATATCGGTAATTACCGGAAATCCGAATTTGGCGAGTATGAAGAAAGCTATCCCGAAAATCAGGATCATCCAGAACAGCAGACCGAAATCCGGTGTAACGAGATTCATGGTATCGGATTAAAGTATAACAGCCAATAGGCAGACGATAATAGCAAAAAGGGCTGCCCCCTCTATCATACCGGCGACAATAATCATGCTGTTGCGGACATCGCCTGCAGATTCGGGCTGTCTGGCAATCGCTTCCATCGAAGACGAACCTATTTTCCCGATACCGTATCCTGCTGCAAATGCGGCCAAGGCTGCACCCAATACGGCAGCTGCTTTGCCTAAAACAGCCCCTGAAACCGCTTGAAGTAATAATGTTAGTACCATAATTATAAAACTTTAGATGTTAATATATTAAAAATCAATGTTTCTGCCTTGCAAGACCTATATATACGGCAGAAAGGATCGTAAAAACATAAGCCTGAATAAACGCCACCAGAATTTCAAGGAAATTCAGGAATATCCCGAAAGCCACCGATACCGCAGACATCGTCCCGGATATAACCGCACCGTATTTTGATATTATAAATATAATGCAGACTATACTCAATATCTGTATATGCCCGGCCAGCATATTGGCGAAAAGCCTTATTGTCAGCGACAAAGGCTTCATTACCACGCTGAAAACCTCCACAATCGGCATTATAGGCTTAAGGAATACCGGGACATCAGGTGCGAATATCTCTTTGAAATAGTGCCTCGTGCCTGTAAGATTGACCGTCAGGAAAGTAATTAGAGCCAGGGTCATAGTAACGGCAATATTTCCGGTAAGGTTTGCCCCGAATGGGAATATGGGTATGATTCCGAGTATGTTGTTTATAAATATAAACAGAAAGGCCATAATAAGATACGGAGAATACCTTTTGTAGTCTTCGCCGATATTATCCTTGGCTATGTCGTGAATCATCATTATCACAGGCTCCATAACGGCGGCAACTCCTTTCGGAGGCTCTTTAAGGGCATCGTGCTTCCTGTACCACCTTGCAGACAACAGCACTATAACCATAAGAAGAAGACTGCTTGCCATTAAGGCTATTACATTTTTCGTTATGGAAATATCAAAAGGCCTTTGCTCCGTGCCATCAACGTTCTCAACGATTTTGCCCTCATAAGGACTGCCCGCAGGGGCTATATGGAAACCTTTATATTCGGCACCATGCCCTATTCTCTTAGATGAAAATATATTTATTCCCGAATTTTTGCTATACAATATGATAGGGAGAGGAATTGCGATGTCAAGATTTCCGAATTTGGCGATATGCCATTCGTATGAGTCGCCGATATGGCTGAAAATAATCTCCGGTATATCAACTTCGGAGGCAGCCTCGGCGGCCGGTTCAGGCATTGCCTTTCCGGAATTCAAATCGTACTCCGGAGCTCCTGCCGTCAGTAAAAGACAGAGAGGCACTAAAACCGATATGAAGGACAAATGTCTGTACATCATATTTCCACGCAGACTGAAACCGTATTTGACAAAACCCTGACGAAGCCTGAGCTGATTTTCAGGGATTTCCTGCCGCCTCTTGTAACATAGACGACCTCGCCTTTTTCCAATGAAGATATTATGGGAGCATGATTTCTAAGCACCTCAAAGCTGCCTTTTGTGCCTGGAAGCCGGACGCTTTCCGCCTTGCAGTCTTCCAGCACACCATCAGGGGACAATATCTTCAAATCCAGGTACATCATTTCATCGTCGCCAAAATTTCCTCGCCCTTTCTAATGGCATCTTCTATAGTGCCGACATTCAGGAATGCCTGCTCCGGCAAATGGTCGGTGTCCCCGTCGAGAATCATCTCGAAGCCTCTGACTGTATCCTCTATATCCACCATCACGCCCGGCACGCCCGTAAACTGCTCGGCTACCGCAAACGGCTGTGACAGAAATCTCTGCACCTTTCTGGCTCTATTCACCGTAAGTTTGTCCTCGTCCGATAGTTCGTCCATGCCGAGTATGGCTATAATATCCTGCAGTTCTTTCTGATGCTGCAAAATCTGGACTACTCTGCGCGCGACCTCGTAGTGCTTCTGACCGACAATGTCGGGAGACAGAATCCGCGAAGTCGATTCGAGAGGGTCTACTGCCGGGTATATTCCCAAAGCAGTGATTTTACGGCTCAACACCGTAGTCGCGTCAAGGTGGGTGAAAGTTGTGGCAGGTGCAGGATCGGTGAGATCGTCCGCCGGCACGTAAACAGCTTGTACTGAAGTGATTGAGCCGTTCTTTGTGGAGGTTATTCTCTCCTGCATCTGTCCCATTTCCGTAGCAAGTGTGGGCTGATAACCCACGGCAGACGGCATTCTACCCAGCAATGCCGACACCTCTGAGCCTGCCTGGGTGAAGCGGAAGATATTATCAATGAAGAACAAAATGTCCTTAGGGGTGTCGGGAGCGTCGCTGTCTCTGAATGATTCGGCGAGGGTCAGTCCGGAAAGGGCAACCGAAGACCTTGCTCCCGGAGGCTCGTTCATCTGGCCGAACACCATGGCGACCTGGGACTTTTCCAACGCAGACTTATCCACTTTCGACAAATCCCATTTTCCCTCTTTCATGCTTTGCAGGAAAGATTCTCCATAATGAATTACCCCGGATTCTATCATCTCTCTTAGCAGGTCGTTCCCCTCTCTCGTCCGCTCTCCGACCCCGGCAAAAATCGAGAAACCGTTATGCTTTTTTGCTATATTATTGATAAGTTCCTTAATCAGAACGGTCTTGCCGACACCTGCTCCGCCGAAAAGCCCGATTTTGCCGCCTTTCAGATACGGCTCAAGCAAGTCTATAACCTTAATTCCTGTCACCAACATCTCGTGGGACGCTGTCAAATCTTCAAATTTCGGGGGTTCTCTGTGTATCGGCAGGGCTTCGGCCTTGTCGAGTTCGCCCAGGCCGTCGATCGCACCTCCGGTAACATTCATCACCCGTCCTCTGATTTGAGGGCCTATAGGCATAGAAACAGGTTTTCCGGTGTTAAGCACCTGCATACCACGACAAAGCCCGTCTGTAGAATCCATTGCCACGGCTCTGACAACATCTTCTCCCACATGTTGCTGGACCTCAGCTATCAAGACCTTGCCGTCGGAGCGGCGCATAGAAAGAGCATCGTGAATACGCGGCAACTGCACCGCTTCATTGCTGTCGTTCAAATCAAAATGGACATCTATCACAGGTCCGATTATCTGCGAGATATTCCCTACTATATTTGACATTGTCGAAATGTATTTTCAAAAAAATCGCTATTCGCAAATATAATGATAATTCTCTGCAATCCTTAGTGCCTCAATGCGATTTATCTTGCCAGTTCCGGTTAGGGGAAGGTTATTGGTATAAATATAGACCTTTGGTCTGGAATACTCCGGGAGGAGGTCTTTGCATGTTTTTTCAATCTCGGCCATTTCCTCTCTATCCTCCGCTTCGACTATCAGGACCGCAATCTCACCGAATTTCCGATCTGTCTTTTTGGTAACCGCAAACGGGCAGGCTATATGCGGAGCTATCGCCTTTTCAATTTCTTCCATATAGATTTTCACTCCCCCACTATTTATCACATTGTCGGCCCGACCTACTATCCTGAAATTGGATCCGTCAGGAGACATTTCGGCAATATCGTTAGTTTTCAGCACCTTGGAGCATACCGCCGGAGCATGTATAATAAGTTTCCCCATTTCATCGGTATATACCTCCACTCCCGGAAGAGGAGAGTACCATTCGCTTGCTTGCGGCCCGCTCAATCTCCGTAAGGCAATGTGCGACAAGGTTTCAGTCATCCCATAAGTGCTCCATACCCCGTTTGGGAAACATTTGAGTTCAAGGGCCATATCATCGCTGACCGGAGAGCCGCCTATAATAAGCTGCCTTACATTCATAAGTTTTTCCTTTTCCTCAGGGACAAGCAATGAATTATAGACTTGAAGCGGCACCATTGCGGCAAAATCGACATGCACATCGATATTTTTAAGGGGATGTCCGTCCGGCTCGACTGATATAATATTCAGACCTGCAACTTCGGAACGGACGACCATCATTTTTCCGGCTATATAATCCAAAGGAAGACATAACAATGCAGAATTTCCGGCTTTGAGATTTAGAAATTCACAAGTGATTCGAGCACTTGCCTCCATTTGCCGTTTCGTGGCCGTTATGCGTTTGGGGACACCGGTAGATCCGCTGGTAAAGAGTTCCACAGTCTCAGATTCCGATCTCCATTCCGTCAGAAAATCATTCAGTTTCATTTTGCCGAAAGCCATATTTCCTTGTTTTTCAACTCCAATGGAGAACTTACATTGTCGGAAAACAGACAACCGGTGCCAAGACCTTGCGGCAATTTGATTCCGGGTCCGTAAATCTTGGCTGCGAGCTGTGCTATCGCATTAAGACCTATATTGCTTTCAAGAGCACTGGTTATCCAGGAGCCTATATGCCTTTCTTCCGCAAGCCTGACCCATTCCTCAACACCTCTCATTCCACCGTGCAATGACGGCTTCAATATAATGTATGCAGGTCTGACAATATCCAGGAGCCGCTTCTTGCCGTCGGTTTCATTGACACCTATCAGTTCCTCATCCAATGCTATCGGTATCGGAGACTTCTTGCACAATTCACGCATCGCAGTCCATTGCCCTTGCTTTATCGGCTGCTCTATTGAATGTATCCCATATCCGGAAAATTCCTCAAGACAGGCTAAAGCCTTTTCCGGTGACAATCCTCCGTTCGCATCCAAACGGATTTCGAGTTCGTTTATGCCTGATATAGAACGTATATGACGCAAAAGAGCGAGTTCCTTATCAAAATCGATTGCTCCGACTTTCAATTTTATGCAACGATAACCGGCCTCAATCTTTTCTTCAATGCGTCCCATCATTTCTTCGTAGGTCCCCATCCAAATCAGGCCATTGATCGGAATACCTTCCAAACCTTTTGCGAACGGTGTATCAAAAAAGTCCATAGACCCTCCCGTCTCTATCTGCACAAGGGCTGTTTCTATTCCGAACAGTATTGAGGGATATTGCCTATAACGGTCATAATCAATGACTCCCGTATCACTGACATTAAAGCAGACCTCTTCAAGGATGTCCCGGTAATCCGGTACATCATCGCAGCTCAAATCTGGAAGGAAAGCACATTCTCCAATGCCGCAGACCCCTGGGCTGCTCAATGATTCAAACCTGACGAAATACGAAAGTCTTGTATTATATACCCCTCTCGAAGTGGTTGCAGGCTGCTTAAAGTGGAAAAGCCTTTCTTGAATCGAATATCTGTATTGCATAGATTTATGGGAATTTGGGATATTTCTCAAAATCAGGCTTGCGCTTTTCAAGGAAAGCCCGTCCTCCCTCCTGAGCTTCATCCATAGTATAATACAGCATAGTCGCGTCGCCGGCAAGCTCCTGAATGCCGGCCTGACCGTCAAGTTCAGCATTCAGTCCTGCCTTTATCATCCTCAATGCCAAAGGCGAACGTTCCATCATAGTCTCCGCCCAAGAGACGCACTCGCCTTCGAGACTTTCCAATGGCACGACCTTATTTACCATACCCATTCTTTCAGCTTCTGCGGCCGAATACTGTCTGCATAGGAACCATATTTCCCTCGCTTTTTTCTGTCCGACCATCCTTGCAAGATATGAAGAGCCGAAGCCCGCGTCGAAAGACCCCACCTTCGGTCCTGTCTGCCCGAAAACAGCATTCTCGGAGGCTATTGTCAAATCACACATAACATGCAAGACATGTCCGCCCCCTATTGCGTAGCCGTTTACCATAGCTATTACAGGCTTCGGCAATCTCCTTATCTGCATCTGCACATCCAGAATATTCAGCCGCGGCACACCGTCTTCTCCGACATATCCGCCCCTCCCCTTGACATTCATATCGCCTCCGGAGCAGAAAGCCTTATCTCCTGCCCCCGTAAGTATTACGACCCTGATACCCTGAGCCTCACGACAATAGGCAAGGGCCTGAGACATTTCAAATGTAGTCAGAGGCGTGAATGCATTCATATACCTTGGCCTGTTGATTGTAATCTTGGCTATACGGTTGTACTCTTCGAACAAGATCTCCTTAAAATCAAAGCCGTCTATTTTTCTCCATACTCTTTTATCCATAATCATATTTTTGAAATTTCTTTATCGTACGCTTTCCAGGCTGCATTGTCTTCCTCCGCAGATATATTGGCCTCTAATAACAACGGACGGTCGGAATCGGAAGCCACAAGCCATTCAATCCCTCTTTCCAACTCATTGATATTTCCGGTGACTCGGTATCCGACAGCATTCTGACTGCAAATTCCCTCTGCAGATGTCTTGTGACTTCCCATTATAAAATCCGTTCCGGAGGCAGCCGCAAGACCCGGAAGCCGCCTGAATATACCGCCGCCCCCATTATTCAACAGCAAGATTCTCAAATTCCCTTTTAACTCATTATTCCATAAAGCATTCTGGTCATAGAAAAAGCTCAGGTCTCCTATAACGCAGAAAACCTTTTCCCGACAAGCCAATGACATTCCTGCGGCAGTAGAAAGCGAACCCTCAATTCCATTTACACCTCTGTTGCACCTGACAAAATGATGTGAAAATATATTCGCTATGCGTATTGCAGAGCTGTTGGCATAATGTACCTTGCAGGCATCTTCCATTCTGTCTATCGCCGCTTCAAACAATTTTACGGCAGCCAAGGAAGAAAATTCCGGCCGGAATTTGTCTATCCTCATGCACACTTCCGCATCTAACTCCCGCCATGCAGAGGCAAAGCGACACGCCTTGTCATTACGATGCTCCGATCTTCGTGTTCTTTCGACAATATCATCCAGAACTTTTTCGGTACAAGCCTCTACAATCCCCGTCAGATTCATGAACGTATCACATACCTCTCCTATCTCATTTATAATCCACTGAGACGACTTCGTATGGCGCAGAAATCTTTTAAACCTCTTGCTGATGATATTTCCGCCTATATATATCACCATATCCGGTCGGTAGGCATCAATTTCAGGCATTGCGGCAATGGCCTCATCGATATGGGATATACCGTTGCCTTTGGAAATGGTCTCGGATATTATAACAACACTCTCACTCAATGCTTTAAGTTGAGGGCTGCAGTCTTCATCGTCCTGCCCGACAACAAGCATGGGGCGGGATGAATTGACGAAATTATTAATAAAACGCTGATAATCAGAGGAATTATCTATTGTTATCCGCGTTATAATCCTCTCCTTCGGCAGTGAGGGCGATACAAAATTGAACAACGGCTCGTCAATCTGTACATTTATATGGACAGGTCCTCCGACATTATGCTCAAGTGCCATAAGAGCCTCGTTCACAAGTCTGTTGCAATGCCAATATCCGACATCATCCGTCGGCTCATACAGATTTACAGACTTCCGTAAAAATGCTCCGAAAACGCCCGGCTGCACAAGTGTCTGCCCGTCTTGCTGGCCTATCCATGCTTGGGGCCTGTCCGCCGAGATGACTATCATAGGCAGCTGCTGATAATATGCTTCCGCTACTGCCGGTGCCAGATTTAGCAATGCCGTCCCGGAAGTTACACACACAGCCACCGGCTTTCCGGTCTCTTGAGCCATGCCTAAGGCATAGAAGCCGGCTGACCTTTCGTCAGTTATGCTATGACATTGAAAACTGTCGCATTCGCTGAAATTATGGACCAAGGGTACATTCCTTGAACCGGGACATACGGCTATATGCTCAATACCATAAGCCGCCAACAAGGCGGTCAATATATTTACGTTTTTCTTATCGCTATACATTTTATAACTCTTTTGAAAAGAGTCTCAGCATTGTCTGCATCTTAGCTTCCGTCTCTTCCCATTCCAAATGTTCTTCACTTTCTTTCAAAAGTCCTCCACCGGCATAAAGCTCACATTTATTCCCGTCTATCCTCATACATCTGAGTGAAACATAAAGATTTGTCTCCATTTCGGGAGACATGGCTCCTGCAAAGCCGCTATAATATTTCCGAGAGCAAGCCTCATTACCTTCAATGAATTTTTGTGCCTCATATTTGGGCAAACCGCATACGGCCGGCGTGGGATGCAGCTCGCCGAGAAGATCTCCTACTCTGTCGGGATTATCCGGGACAAAAGTAAAATCGCTCCTCAGGTGGACCAAATCTGCGGCTCCAGAGGTATAAGGAGCCGTTACCCTTACATCTTTTGAAAAGTCATGCAGACAATCTCGGATATAGTCGGCAACGCACTTTTGCTCGCGTCTGTTCTTATCCGACCAGCGGCCTTCTCCTTTCTTCATTGTACCCGCCAACGCCATTGTAGACCAACAACGCTCATTACCCTTAAGGAGGATTTCAGGAGTGGCCATAAGCCATATTCCGCTCCTTGTCGTAGAGACAAGTGCCACGAACATAGAGGGATACATATTGCATGTCTTTAAAAAGAGTTCCTCTAATTCAATAGGCGAAGCCAAAGATATTACGGTCATCCTTGACAAGACAATCTTGTCGAAACTTCCCTCGGCAAGCTTCCGGTGAAAAGTCGAAAATGCAGCAGAATACGACTTCCTTTCAGCCTCAACGTCCTCCCTACGGAAATCCGGGGCACGGTAAGAAGTTGTCCGGACTTTGTGAATGGCCTCCCTGTCTTTATGTATCAGCAGAATAGGATATTCATAGGAGACCTTGAACGGAGCTAAGACAAATCCGTCCTTCCCGTTCAGCTCGCAGATGTCGTGCAGTTCTTCCGGCTCTCCGTGTAATTGTTCAGTCTCCGTATATGTTTCTTCGTCAGGCAAACGGTAGAAAGCAAAATTCCTCATGGCATCTGCTTTTGTATAATATAATTTGTTACCTGGATATTGGAAACCGTCTCGCCGGATTCGTCTCTGACCGTCA
This sequence comes from uncultured Bacteroidales bacterium, assembly GCA_947253655.1. Taxonomy (GTDB): domain Bacteria; phylum Bacteroidota; class Bacteroidia; order Bacteroidales; family UBA932; genus Cryptobacteroides. The sequence goes on along the minus strand of CAMYAE010000033.1, from coordinate 494 downwards.
CCTGCCAATGATGCACCTTTTTGCCCTGATGCTGTATATTCGCTATGGCAGTAACCGTTTCTCCCTCCGGAACAGGCTTGATATGGGTGCCGCTCACGTTCACACCGACGCATATACTGTCAGGACATAAACAATATGAGCCGGCTCCTGCCAATGTCTCTGCCAAGGCCAAGGAAGCTCCTCCGCTCAAATAGCCAAAAGGCTGCCTTGTGCGTTCATCCACTTTCATCTTTGCCACGCAGGATTTATCGTCCTCCGTAGAAATAAGCTCAATACCCAAAGCGGTCGCCAAATTCGGACTTTCCTCCAAATCATGCTTAATCTTGACTATATCCATATTTATTCTCGATATATTTATGCAAACTTAAGCAATTTATCGGGCACATAGAAAAAATGCCCCGAAAGTCCTGACTTTCGGGGCTAAATTATCTGTTTAAACCCGTTGGCGGAATTAATTTAAGTTGATAAACATGACCGTCTGCGTGCAGGGTCTC
>CAMYAE010000032.1 GCA_947253655.1 uncultured Bacteroidales bacterium | reverse complement strand
TTAAACATGTTTCAGTGCAAATTTAAAAAATATTTATATAAAACAAAAATAGAGGTGATTAAGAATTTTGGTATAGTCAAAAAGCAAGTGCAACATTACGACAGAGACTGAATGTTCACACTCTCGCTTTTGCCAACCGACAATGTCACGTTAGCCTTGCTTACCTTGATGGGTTAATGATTGACCGTCGTAACCGTCACATTTCCTGTTTTCATATTCTTGTCGGTCACCACAATCTCTATCGTACCCTCTCCTGTGCCGGTAACAGCGATATAGTTTTCTTTATCATACACCTTTACAATGGCAACCTTGTTATTAGTACCCTTTACTTCGTATGGTGCCGTTCCGTTCTTGATGTGTACGTTCTTTGTCACAAGTGGCGTCAACGTGATCGAAGTAGGGTCGAGCGTAAGTTGCGTCTGCTTCTTCTTCTCTTCCTCCTGCTTCTTATCCTCCTCTTGTTTCTTCATCTCCTTACGATCCTTTTGATCATAATCAGACTTGTCGCAAGAATAAAAGGTTAGGACACACGCACATAGTAAAAGGATTAGCCACCTTGATAAATTTTTTGTTTTCATTGTTATTTAATTCTAATAAGTATCATTACGTGTTTTTCATTCACTAAAAGAAAAACGTTTGCAAAGGTAATCATTTTCTACAAATTACGACTGCTTTCTCATAACACGACAGCTTGAAACAATCCTCTCATAGAAGACAGAGAGAAAAGAAAAGAACAGATATCCTTTTCGCTTACTGGAAAAAGACATCTGTTCGATAGTGAAACAAATTTTGACCATTAAGGATAGGTTTTCCATTAAAAAACCTCACAGGATTGTATAAAAAATCCTAAAATAATAAAAAGAGTGTGCCAAAACAGCGTTCCGGCACACTCTCGATATAAAAATTCACAAGAATCAGAAATCTGCAGGACGATTCTTGGCAGCGTCTATCTCCACAGAAGAGCTGGCCTTGAAAGCCTCAAAACTGTCGCCCTTTAAGCCGAGAACCTTCTCGGCAGGAGAGCCGGCATAGAGCTCCAATGGAAGAGAAGCGTCCTTGATATAGCCACTTGTAGGAGCTTCCAATGTGAGCACATAGTCTTCAACCCCATTGGAGAAGAAGTACTGTTTGCCACCGCCGTCGGTATGGAATGCTACTCCACCCAAATATAATGTAATAGTATTATCGACAGAATTCCAATATCCGTAGACATTCACAGAAGGATCGACCATTGAAGTCAGCCAATACTTCACCATAAGGTTAGCCGGCCTTACGACATCGGCTCCACCAACCTTTACTGTAACGTATTCTTTGTCACTCTTGTCAAGGATAATGAAAACATTCGTATCCTTTTGAGCAACAGTGTCACGTGCAGAAGCAACATAAGTGCCGACAAAATCCGACTCGTCGTAAGAGTAATGGCAATAGATTGTGTCCGCAGCACTCGGATTGCCGTATATGTCCATATAGGCGCCCTTCGGCAATGTAATCATTACGGAATCACCGTTATGCGGGATTTTCGGAAGCATTATGACTCCCTTTGCTTCATCTTCATCGAAATTATATCCGTCATAAGGCGGCAGAGCCACTTTGTCTACAGTATGACGTGTACCCTCGTTCACGAAGAAATCCACTGTACCCGGAGTGCCTTCTTCCGTCTCGGCAAACGGATCTACGGCCGGGTACAAACTGCCTTTATAAGGAATGAAACCTATACCGTCTGCACCCATATCAAAGTAAATCGGATCAAAAGCAGACTTCAGCGGCTCAGGTATCTCGAACGCTCCGAGTTTGAACGGAACCTTGCCTGCCTGTAGATAGCCTTTTTTCACAGAGGCGTTTTTGTTGCTGAGAACATCAAGGAATGTTCCTTCGTCACACTTAACCGAGTACAGTGCCCCAGGATGAATTCCATCCAATTTCATGACGGCGACCATGCCGGTTGTGTCCAATTTGATTTTATCCGCAGGGATTTCAATCGTCCCGATGGACGGCTTGGCTTCTTTCGGAGCAAGCAAGAACTCCGCGGATTGTCCTGCATAATATTTCACCTCGACCTTTGCTCCGGGAGCAACGCTTACCGGCTCCGACAGCTTTAGCACAAGGGTATCAATACTGACAGCATTTAGGTCGACAATCTCAGGCCGACCAGTGTCTGTTGTCAAAATCCGCTTCGCAACAACGGCTGAAGGCACACCCGTTGTGCTGGAAGACACAGCATAGACAACGTAGTCCACATTAGGTGTAAGCTTGGAAAATGTGATTTTCTTTGTCTTTTCGTTCTCATACTTAAAAAGTTCAAAAGACACGGCCTTATCCTTATATCCCCCTCTATAGAATATCAGAGAATCGATTTTCTCCACCTTATCGGATTGCATTATCATATACCCGTAATAGTTGGCGGCAGCCTTTGGGGTCAAGGTTATATCGCAACCGCAGTCGGTCACATTATCTACTTTCAGGTCTATGGCGTCTGAAGAAACGACCCGTTTCGGGGCCGGCTCTTCTTCCCCGAGCCGGCATGAAACCGAAAGCCCGGCAATGGCAGCAAACACTGCAAAGTATTTAATTAATTTTTTCATACTCATTTGAATTTATAGTTATAAGGTAACTGCTTATTCTTTCTTCTTAGTCCAGGTGGTCGTATTCGGCAATATCAAATCCGCAGGAGCGGTGTCGGATACATAAATTATCATCCCCTGATTGATCGTGAACTTTTTGCTGTCCTTATCATATTCAGCAATTATATTTCCACCGTCAAAGTTGGCATCATCAGTATCCGGGAAATACTCTCCTATAATGATTGACTTACCCTTGAAGTTACACTCGGCCGGAGCTTCTTGTCCTATAGGTATCATGATACCGGTGATGTTCCCGTCACCGTCTTTCGCCACATTGGCAATGAAACTGTTGTCAAATTTAGGATACGGTCTGAATTTTGTTCCGTAAAAAGGGCTTATATTATAAATTTTCACAGATGTAATGCTGCCCTCCACCTTACCTATAGTAATAGGCCAGGAGATCTTGCCATCATCCGATGTAACAGCAATGCCTTCATAAGTTCCAAACAGCTGTATCAGAGGATGATCCTTGTCCTGGATTGTAACGACGCAGGAATCGCAGGCTCCCAAGCCCAATTTCCCACCGTTGCCGAGTCTAAGCATAAAGGAGACGTCTCCTGTATATCCTTCGACATCTAATATATTTACAGAAATGAAGTTTTCACGGGTCTTTCCGTCAAAAGCCAACACCGCGGATTTGTCCTGCAGGCTGAAGTTCACTCCTTCCTTGGCAATAGCGTCACCATCGCGCGGAACTACGGAATAGGTCACATTGGTCTGAACCGGATTGATTGACGATAGCCTTACAGGTATTTGCAATGTGCCGGCATCCTCCTTGACCATAATTTTAGAATTGACGAAAGCGACAAAATTGTCGGATTCTGTGAATTGCGGCAGCTTGTTAGGGTTGCATGACACAATAAGGGCAAGCAGCGCAACTCCGAAAAATATTTTATTGATTGTATTCATTTCAACTCCTCCTTATTCTTTAGCATAACCGGGGTTCTGCACAAGGTTCCCGTTAGTGTTCAATTCTCTTATTGCTATAGGGGCCACCCACCTATGGTCATCCACCTCAAGCTTTGTGGCAATTCCGTCAGCCACATCCACTCTGACCATAGGAAGCTTGTATCTTGCAAGGTCAAACCACAAATGGCCTTCCCAAACCAACTCTTTTTCTCTTTCGGCAAATACACCCTCTCTTGTGGCCGGCTGAGGGGTTGCACCCCTGTTATCAGCCAAGACTTTAAGGTCGGAAGTAGGATTGCCTCCTTTCCCTCCCTTAATGGCAGCTTCTGCACGATTTAGGTACATTTCCGAAAGCCTCAGGACAATCGTATTCGTAACGTCAGGAGTAGACAGTCCTTTGCCTGAATACTTCAAGGTGAATAGGCATTCACCGTTTTTATCAGGAGAGAACCAAGTCTTGCGTATGTCACCATCTTCATAACGTGTGAGGACGTCCGTTGAAGCCCCTGCGTCACCGTACTCTCCGTCAGGTGCAGTCATGCTCCACAAACTGTCATGGAAACCGTCATTGGTGTTGGTCTTGAGACCGTACACCTCAAATATCACCTCACCCTTGTTCTTAGGGTCGGAAACATCAGCCTTGAAGCAGGCGGCGTCCTTGACATCCTTTACCGTCCACATTGAAAAGGCTTTGTTGTTGATAACCTTTGTGGAGTACTCTATACATTTGTCATAATTTCCCATATATAGGTAAACCCTGCTTAAAAGTGCCTGTATTGCAGGCTTTGAAGCCGAAGCCCTTGGATCTGCAAAGCCAGCACGTATGTAGTTGTCCCCTATAAGGCTTTCAGCCGTTGTAAGGTCGGAAACAATAAGCTTATAGACTTCTGATACCGGTGATCGATGAGGCTTGTTCGTATAATCACCGTCATAAACAATAGGCACTCCAAGATGAGAGGCATCGGCTGTATAATCGTACGGCCTGGCGTAGGTACGTACAAGGTCAAAGTAAGCAAGAGCCCTCAGGAAAAGGTTTTCTGCCTTGAGATTGTTTTTCAGCGTCTCATCGCCCTCAACGGCCTCAAGTCTGTTAAGCACGTTGTTCGCGCCAAGTATCTCTCCATAGGCGACTCTCCATAGAATTGATTCATCCGTAGAGCCTGTTCTTATATTCAAAGCGTAAATATCTTTCAGACGTCCCGAATCATGCTTGCCTATCCACCTCTTGCCGTTGGCAGTAGTCATCTCATTGAGGAGAATAAAATCCTCACCATACCAGCCGGTATGCACCAGAACGCCGTAATTACCTGCGGTTGCAAGATCCAAGTCGCTTACACTTGAAAGCGTCTTGTCATTGTCCTGAGAAAGCTTCGGAGCTTCATTGAGGAAATCTTTCCCGCAGCCGGCAAAGACGGTTAAAACCGCAAATGCTAATAATATATTTTTTTTCATAATAGAGTCGTGTTTAGAATGACAGTTCAATTCCACCTACGAAAGATTTCGTTAAAGGATAGCCTCCGGCAGTCGTGCCGGTAACACTCTGCTCCGGATCCCAGAAATCGACATCGTTGAAGCAATACAGATTCAAGCCGCTGACATAAAGCCTTATACCCTTGAAATGTATTTTTTCGGTCCAGGCTTTAGGAAGATTGTACGACAAAGTAATGTCCTTTACCCTTAGATAGCTTGCGTCTTCAAGCCACCTGTCAGAGTCAAACTCTGCAGAGTTAGAGCTGTTACCTGCAACCGGCTTAGGATTTACGCCGACATCGCCCGGCTTCTTCCAATAAGCATTTGCAGAAGCTTTCTGGTTCATTTCCATTTGTGCTCCATCTGAGTTAAGATAATGTCCCTCGTTGGGGAGCAGAATCTTCTGACCGGCCTTGAACTCGAAAAAGGCGGATAGTGAAAGCCCTTTCCATGCAAAGGTCGTGTTGAAGCCGCCGACTGCCTTTGGCTCAGGGCTGCCGCAATAATGTTTGCGGGCTGAAGATTGATCATTTGTAAGACGGCCGTCTTCGGTTACCCAGAGAGCATCTCCGGTGGAAGGATCAACTCCGTAATAGTCATACAAATAATATTCGTACATACTCTTGCCGACAACCGTCCTTCTAAAAGTTCCGAGAAAATCCACACCGCCAAGGTCGAGGACCTTTGTCTTATTGAATGCGATGTTGAATCCTGCACTCCAAAGAATGTCTCCTGTGGAAATTATGTCGCCGTTCAACTGGAATTCGACTCCGTTGTTTCTCATGGAACCGACATTGGTAAAGACTGTACTGAATCCGGAAGTCTGAGGGACCTGCTTATCAAGAAGCATATCTGCTGTTTTACGGCTGTACACATCCAAGCTACCGGTAATCCGATTGTTAAGGAAGCCGAAGTCCAAACCGGCATTCCATGTAAGGTTCTTCTCCCAAGAGAGCTTTTTGTTCTCAATCTGAGAAGGGAAGAAGCCGACAAAACCGGAATAAGACATAGTCCCATAAAGCCCGTAAGCCTTATAAGGCTCTATACCGTTATTACCGTTAACTCCATAGCTTGCTCTGAGCTTCAACAACGAAACAATATCCTTAATGTCGCCCATGAACCTCTCATTGGAAATGTTCCAGGAGCCGGACAGAGACCAGAAAAGACCCCATTTATTTTCCTCGCCGAAAAGTGACGAGCCGTCAGTCCTGACTGTTGCCTGGGCAAAATACCTGTTGTCATAATTATAATCGGCGATACCAAAGAACGAGAGCATCGCTTCTTTCTGCATCTCAAGCTTGACCTCTGTCGCTTTCTGGTCGGCAGTAGGTGCATAGGGGATATTAGGATTGACTTTCGGAGCTTTCACATACTCAAGATCGTGTTTGAACGTCATGGCCTCCTGTCCCAAGACAACTCTCAACGAATGGTAGCCGCCAAATACGTTGGCATAGGTTGCCGTATTTGAGGTTGTCAACTGTACCTGCTGCCTTATCGTGGTCTGAAGTGTAGGATCCGACGGAACTCCTTCTGAAAGAGGACTCCAGTAACGGCGTCCGTTACCGAATAGAAGTTCAGCGGAGTTCTTTGTCTCCAGGTCCAAATTCTTGACCGGGGTCCATTTCAGATTCACAGTACCGTTGAACTTGTAGTTTTTGTCCCACTGGTCATCATACAAGGCAGTGGCACGAGGATTCTGATTCGAATTGGAAGGGATCTTGGTGTTCCATGAACCGTCAGGATTCTTGAGCTGCACCCAAGGCAGCATTGTCTCCCCTGCCCATATAGGATTGGCGTAGTAGAGACTCTGCATAGGCACATCATTCTGCTCGGTGTAGCCAATGTTCATCCTTACCCCCGTTTCTAAATTCTTCAGGAGCTTGTAGCTGGCATTCACACGGCCTTGAATCTTTGAATAATCCACGCCATAGAAGACACCGTCCGATTTCTGATAAGAAACGGATGAGTAATATTTGGCTTTTGCATTACCTCCTCTTGCAGAAACTTCGTATTCCTGAAGCCGTCCGAGCCTTGTGAAGACTGCAAGCGGATTGTAAAGTTTACCGCTTAACAAGGAAAGCGGACGATAGTATGACCCAAGAGGGTCGTCAGGATCAAGACCAGCATTATATATGGCGTCTCTCTGATAGGCAAGTATCTCTTCTGCGTTCATCATTCTGAAGCCGCTATCGCTCTGCAGCCATGATACACCTATTTTTGCAGATGCCGAGAATTGGGAAGAACCCTCTTTACCGCTTTTGGTAGTCACCATAATTACACCGTTGGCTGCACGGGAACCGTAAGCTGCGGCAGATGCGGCATCTTTCAAGACTGTGATTGACTCTATATCATTAGGATTAATCATGGTCAATGCAGATGCACTATTGGTGAACAGGGAGTTGTCGCCTGAGAGAACAGGGATACCGTCAACCACCCATAGCGGGGAATTGGTAGCGTTGATTGAGCTGACACCTCTGATTCGAATCTGTGATATGGCTCCAGGCTGGCCGGATGCTGTGGAGATAGATACACCGGCGAGCTTTCCCGAAAGAATCTTGTCCACTGAAGTTACAGGCACAGCAGCAAGCCCCTCGCCTTTCACGGAAGATACGGAGCCGGTTACGGCCTCTTTCTTCTGTGTGCCGTAAGCCACGACAATCACATCTTCCAGGGCAGTGGCGTCTACTTCAAGAGCAACGTCTATTACGCTCTTCCCGGCTACTGCGATTTCTTTGGTCATGTAGTTCAAAGAACTGAACACCAATACTGCGGAAGCTCTGTCCGCAACTTTAATTCGATAAGCACCGTTCGCATCCGCCAAGACACCGTTTGTTGTGCCTTTAACCCTGAGTGCGGCAAACGGAACGGCCTCGCCTGTTCCTGCATCGGTCACAACACCGGTTACATCTCCGCTTTGAGCGAATGCAACATTAGTCGCAACCAATACAATTAACGCCGTGAAAAAAAGTCTGATTTTTTCCATAAGCAAGAATTTAATATAAATTGAATAAGTATTACGTTCCAAATTATTGGATTGCTTTCTACAAAGAAAAACAATTTTTTTCATTTTCAAAAACAATTTTTAACCGGCAAAAACGACGTTTTAGCGACTTTTAATCGTTTTAGTAGATATCATTTTATATACATATCAAAAAGTTTAATTCAAAGTGTAAGTAATAGGGTGATTTTAATTATAAATTATAAGTAGAAAAAATTTTACTTTTATTTATTATTTGCTATATTTGTGGTTCTGAACGGCTTTGTAGAAGTACAAAATCTGTTTATATGACTTTAGCGCCATGTTTTGCGTAGCAATTATATGTTATTACAGCACAGGTGCTTTGAGGTTATAGGTTATCAACAGGAGAGATGCTCGAGTGGCTTAAGAGGCACGCCTGGAAAGCGTGTAGACTCCTAAAGGGTCTCGAGGGTTCGAATCCCTCTCTCTCCGCAAATAAAACGCAGTTCTACACCGCTCAGATGCCGATTTGAAAATAATTTGATTGCGTCAATATTAATAAGCAAGCGGCACAAATCATCAAAAAAACGTGCAAATTTCCTGCAAATCCTCCCGCTTTTTCCTAAAAAACCGCAAATTTCACTCACCCCTCTATCCACAAGCAAGCGTGTTAATCATCGAGTTGCGTGATTTACAACCTTTGTGACCCAAAATTCATATTGCTAAAGTAACACCTGTGTAGGCTCAGTAAGGGAAGTACAGGCTGTGAAGCATAGCATTATGATTCCTTTATTAGTGTTTAGGTGTTTTTTTCCTCCTTTGGGAAGTAGTTTCACCATTTTGTCGAAATCGCTTTAGAGTTGAGCCCTTTATCTTTGGCGGTAGATTTCGAATTCTCGTTCCGCTTTTTCTATAGCTTCCTTGTGCGATACGCTTTCCTTTCCTTCCAATAGTTTGCGTTGTAGAGCTATGATTTGGTTGCCGAGAGCTGTTATTCAATTGGTCATGTGCATAGGACGCTCTTCTAGGGCTTGTCTCTGTCTACTCTGTCATAAATGATTTCGTGATACTGTTCCAAAACGAAGTGCAATACCATTCCCGACATAAACAAGTGAAAGGAGGAGGGTGCGGGTAAGAATGATATCAGCAAGCAGAACAGACAACGTATATTCAACGACATCAAGAACAACGACTGGGACTGCATAATACTTACGCAAGAGCAATTCGGCCTGATTCCACAGGCTGTGGAGAGACAGGAAGCTATCCTTCAGAAAGAGATAGATTCAGTAGTAGATAACCTCGATTCTAACAACCGAACTGTCGTCATCTGCCAATTTTGAAGTAGTCATGTCTTTATATTTAAAACTGTCGGAGATGTCATGAAGCTTGTAATAGCCATCACTACAAAGCAACAGAGAATCACCTATGTTTAATAACAAGCGTTGAACTTTAATGGGATTTCTGAAACCTCCTCCTTTAATGCAAGTAGTCAAGTAAGCATCTTCTCCTTGAAAAACGACATCATCGTCGGTTAGTTGTACAACTTCTCCGTGTTTGTTTTTATGGTATAGACGTACATCCCCAAACGATGTATAGAAGAGCATAAGGTTACTGATATACACAAGAGTTAATGCCACTCCCATTTTGCATTTCTTCTCTTTGCAAAGTTCTGCCAAGCAATCATCAGCATACTTTATGCTCCTGCGAATATGTTCTGAGCTATCAATTATAGCTGCATTTATAAAATATTCAGAAATAGCTTCGCAAACAATTTTTGAAGCCATCTCTGGCAACGACAAACCACCCATCCCGTCAGCAAGTAGAATTAGTGTCGCACCATTGGGCAATTCTTGATGTAGAATGTAATCTCCATTTTCTTTGCCTACCGGTACACTCAAGCTTTCAATTTGTATTTTCATCACGCAAAACTTTATCAAAAACGATAATCATCTTTTGTAATGCAAGAAGTGTCTTTTCATATGTAAAAGAGCTGTTACTATCTATAATCTGTTGTATGAGCCTACTGTTTTCTTCTTTCTCAATCTCACACTGCAGACATTGCTTATAGTGGCAGAGAAACTCTTTAGACAGTAACCCGGCAATGTCATAAGCAAGCCAATAAGCTCCAACAACGACCTCGTCAAAGTCATTCCAATCATACACCTCGGGATGCAAATTCCTGTTCAAATTAGCGATGAAGTAGTTTTCAAGGATGAAAGCCATGTCCACAGCATCCTTATTCGTTTGGATATTCCGCTCCAACCAAGCATTGAACTTCAATAAAAACAAGCCATGCAACGATGCAATCTTTATATCGAATTCATTGTCAATAGTTACGGTGATGGCATCACTCAGTACATCGGCAAAACCTTTGACAGACATGGCAATATCCTCCTCTGGAGGCCAATATATGTAACCATCTCTTTCTATATCTCCGTAAGGGACAATATCCATTTCGTAGTCACCATCATAGAACCGCTGGTACATTTGTTTGTCCTTTTGAAATCCATATGCCAATAAAGTCTGCTTGACATCTTCGAATGTGTTCCAATTGGGGATGGCTATGGCAAGATCTAAATCCCGAGTCTTTCTTCCGGAACTAATACCCACCAACTGCCGAATTAAAATGTCTCTGGCTGTAGCTCCTATAACAAAGAAATCCTGCCCTATTTCTGCAAAACAACGACTAACTTTTCTAAGCAAGTCAACCAATAAAGGATTGCCTATCTTATCACTCGAAATCTGAAAGTTCATCTTTTAATAATTTATTTGCAGCTTCGATGCAACGACCGTCCCCTTTGCTTACTAAATCAGCATATATCAAAACGTAAGGCATCGTACTGCCTTTCCAAAACTTCTGATATACATTAATAACTCCTTCGGTAGTACGGATCGCTCCTGTCTTCATCAGATTGGAGAAAGGGATCACCGTATAGAGTTCAAAGAATTCCGGAGTAAGGTAACCATTCAATAAATTAGATGCACACTCTCCACCCCATAGCATACCTTCGGGCAATGCTATCTCTTTCCATTTTTCCTTTTGCTCTGGTGTGCGGAAATCAAGTTTCTTCAATAGTAGTTTGGGCTTTAATACCCGATTATAGTTTTCAGACCACAAATCAAGCAAAAGACGACGTTCTTTCAGAACTCTTTTTTTCCGGGTAGTGAGAATAAACTTACGATTTTCTAACTCATCAATCACATTTTTGACGGTACCTATGGAAACGCCACTATGCTCCATTATTTCTCGAAACGGTTTGCTCACATTCTCAGGAGCTTGCAAGAGATAAAAGATTACCTTCAAGCCGGCTTCTTGGAATACAGGGTAGTTCTTCTTATTCACAGGAGCCTTTTCTCCTGTGTGAGAAAGATGGAAAATCATCTTCTTCCCCTTGACATATCGTATATTATAGTTACCTGCCGTATCGGCAAAATTAAGTTCCATATTACGCAAGGTTTCATAGACAGATGGCTGTACATATCTTGCGACCAATATGATAGGGACCTTGCAAGTAACCATACGACTTTTTGCTATTTCCTCAATTCTCAGGAGGTTTGTTCCATTCACCTCATTCTCAACAAGGCATAGGAACTCTACACCCATGATTCTGATATATCCTTCCATCGAAGGTGTTTCTGGATGAAAGGAATGAGTTATGAACCCTTGAAAATCCTCCCACTGATTGCTCACAGCACTGACCACCTGATCTATAATCTGTATCCCGTCCATATCTTGTTCAATATATTATGCTTGTTCGATAGAATTGAACGCATTAAAGATACTGAACAAAATTCAAATCACAAAATATTTTGTTCAATATTTGCCAAGTGTTCATTAAAACTGAACAAGTTCGGTAAAATGAACAATCACTGCCAATTATCTTGTTTTCACAGCATATCATCAATATCTTCCCGCAGAAACAGCAGACGACCATTGATTTCCATTTCTCGCATCAAAATCCCACAAAGTTTTTGATACGAGCGTTATAGAGTTTAGTTCACAAACCTCTCTCCGCAAAGACTTGCAAGGTTGATAGGAATACACTCAATCGATTTTATTGGATTAAAAGGTTTGGTAGCAACACGACGAGCCTCTTTGCTGTGCAACGTGATTCCATAGCCATTCAGCAGTTGAAGCAGAAGGCCATTGATTACGAGCAAGCCCTTCAACGGCAAGCTGAGTTGTTGCAGCAACAAGAATGTATCAAACAGGAACAAAGGAAACTTAATAGGCAGTTAAGAAAATAGCAAACACTCCAAGAAATTGTTTAGTACAGTTTCTTGGAGTGTCTTCGTTTAGTAGTTGTTTTTTATGCTTGTAGGTAAACTAATAGTTTACTACTAAGTAAAAAAATAAACCTTTAATCCTCTTTTTTGATTAATTGCTGACGAATATAGATACTTCATCTTTCGCTATCTTGCTCTACTATCTTCGACAATTCTTCCTCGACTTCTTCCACCGTAGGCAGAGCCGACTTCAAATCATCAGGTATAGCCTTTGTCAGTTGATAATCACTGACACCGATAGGCTGGTCATAGCCAGAGAGAGCATATTGAGCCACCACCTTATCACCACCATTACAGAGGAGCAAGCCGATAGTCTTATTGTCGTGTTCGCCACTGAGGGTATCGTCCACTACATTGATATAGAAGTTCAGTTGCCCCATATATTCTGGTTTAAAAGGTGTAGCTTTTAGTTCGATAACCACGTATGCATGCAGTTGGATGTTATAGGGGATGAGGTCGGCATAGAAATCAGAGTCGCCTACTTCAAAATGCTTCTGCCGTGCCACGAAAGCAAAGCCACTACCCATTTCCAAAAGATACTTGGTGATATGAGAAACCAATTGCCGTTCAACATCTCGTTCTGCCATTTTATCTGTTTGCCCCATCATATCAAAGATATAAGGGTCCTTCATCAGATAGTTGGCGAGATCGCTTTGCGGTTTGGGTAATCGTGCAGTGAAGTTACTTACTTTCTTTTCCGTAATCTGTCGGGCGAAAAGATTGGTCTCAATCTGCACTTGAAGGACATTGCGACTCCACCCATTAGCAACTGCCTGCGTGATGTACCAATAGCGTTCACCCAAAGGTAGCTTGCTATTAAGCAGAATTACATGGCTCGCCCAGTTGGTGCGAACTATGGCAGAATGCCTGAAGATTTCCTCTATCTGACTGATGTCACAGTGATATATTGCTGACAATGTTTCAGTGACTTCTTCTAATTGTGCAACAGGCTGTTGCATAATTGTATTCGATTGTTTTTCTGCGGCTTGAATTAGTGCAACAGGTTGTTGCACTATTTGATCGAGTTCGTTTGTCAGACTTAAAACCTTCTCTACAGTAGGAGTTGTGAGCAAGCTATCTATTCTGACCAACTCTTTCAGTACTTCCAAAGGATAAGCACTGGCAAACTGGCACATATAGAAGATATTTCTTCGAGAATACCCTTTCTTATCTGGATATTTTGAGCGTATCGCCTTGGATAGGTTGTCAATCACTTTGCTTCCCCAACCTTCTTTCTTTTGGAGGTAGAGAATAAAATGCCCTACTTTCCAATAGTGGAAAAGCATGTCTGCGTTTGCTGAAGCCATTAAGTGTACTTGGGTATGCTCAAGGTCAGTACCGATGGCTCGTACAACGGGATCTAAATCTTGGTGATCTGTTTTATTTATTTCTTGGCTCATATTGTTTCGGTATTATAATTGATTGGATTTACTCATGGCATTTGCCTTAATATCGTCTGCAGGTTTCATAGCCTTGTAATAGCTGTGTCCTGTCAGTTCAGCTAATTCTTTAAGATAATAGTTCATTTGTAAGTTCATTACGAAAGTTCATCAAATGATTTTTCATAGCAGCAAACTTCTCGTAAGTAGAATCAGCCCAATCATTCTGTCGTCAACAATATCTCAAAAACTCATCGAAAACATTGTAGGAAGCGTTAGGTATTGACTTTCTCGGTTTGACTTCTTCCACTTCAAACTTCTTGAAGATTACCTGCACCTAAATTTACACCCAAAAATTGATCCTACAAAATATTTTCCATAAAATCTCTTTTTATTAACACTTTACGTAAAAGACTATATTACAATAGATTGATACGATTTAATGGTTTATGTTGGTTCGAGAGAAAGAGCCTCTCTCTCCGCAAATAAAACGCAGTTCTACACCGCTCAGATGCCGATTTGAAAATAATTTGATTGCGTCAATATTAATAAGCAAGCGGCACAAATCATCAAAAAAACGTGCAAATTTCCTGCAAATCCTCTCGCTTTTTCCTAAAAAACCGCAAATTTCACTCATAGAAAAAATGGCAATACATAGTAAGATATATCTTGATAAAAGACACAAAAGAGTGGACGGGACTTATGCCCTTAAAGTCGGAATCTCCAAGAACGGCAGCACGGCATATATTTCATTAGGTGTATTTGTCTTCCCCTCACAATGGGACAAAATCGCACAAAAGGTTTTGGACGTTAAGAATAAAGACGCTATAAACCTGTTCATATCCAACGAGAAGATAAAGATAGACAATACAATAATGGAACTGTCTAACAGCGGAGCCTTGGTGAGAGTGCCCATCGTTGTAAAACTTAATCCACTTTCCTACACCCTGCCGGAGTTCTGAGACTGTATCGGCGGGATTAAGATATATATACTCTTGCTTGTGTATTGTTCGGCATAGTACTCATCAATAATACGCATCATCTATAGTTTTTCCTCACTTTCACCCTTTGGTTTGTAATATAACGTAGTTCGATTAAACTTCATGTACTTACAAAAACGAATCCGACTTAAGCCTAAAGGGAGATGACTCTCCACCTATATTATCACACTTTGAGTCCTGCATCCTCGCAGGCAGTTGCAAAAAATCGCAGTCAATCGTTAACTGGACTACCTTCTATAAAAGTCGCTTATTCTCTCTATCTTCTTAGGGTCTATAGCATTGTCGGAGGGCTTTTCAAAGTTCTATATTTTTTTCGCCTTCAATTGGCCTCTGTTAATTCATTAGTTCTCATATCTTCGAGTGACAGTTGCAGAAACTCTACGACATCGAGAACTACCTCTATTGAAATACTCCAGTTATCAAGATCTACTTTTTCATAGATAGTACAGCCCATGTTTTTATAAATACTTCAAAATCAATTTCATTGTTCATGTTGTTGCGGTTGTCTTAGTGCCGAAAGACATATCTTCATTCTGGCTATTAAAAAAGTCAGAATGCAGGAAACCAGCTTCGTGTGTTATTGGCAATCCTTACTAACATCAACATCACCGGAACTTCGACCAACACGCCCACCACCGTAGCCAATGCAGCCCCGGATTGTAAACCAAAGAGAGAAATAGCAACAGCAACCGACAATTCAAAGAAATTACTTGCCCCAATCATTCCGGCAGGTGCGGCAACATCATGGGGTAATCTCCACCATTTCGCCCAACCGTAAGCAACGAAGAATATCAGAACCGTTTGCAACACAAGCGGAACTGCAATCAATAAGATATGCAGGGGATTGTTCAGTATCGTTTCTCCTTGAAATGAAAACAGGATAATAAGCGTTAATAGCAATCCAGCTACCGTGTAGTTATTAAATTTATTGACAAACACGTTGTTGAAATACTCCACACCTTTGCGGCGGATAACCATTATTCGGGTAATGACCCCGGCAGCAAGTGGTATCACGACAAACAGCCCTACGGATAGCAACAGAGTGTCCCACGGGATAGATACGCCGCCAACTCCCAGCAAGAAAGCTACGATAGGGGCATACGCTACCAATATGATTAAATCGTTCACTGCCACTTGTACCAGTGTATAGGCGGCATCCCCTTTAGTAAGGTAACTCCACACGAACACCATAGCTGTACAAGGTG
>CAMYAE010000031.1 GCA_947253655.1 uncultured Bacteroidales bacterium | reverse complement strand
CTTTCTCGGAATCAACTCTATCGATCTTTTTGTTTCGGTACTTGCTTCTTGTACTAATCTTTCAGTATTTTCAATGAACTTCCGCCCTAAATAAAGGAATATTCAAGCATTTCCTTTTCAAACGGGCTGCAAAGATAAGCACTTTTTCTTTCTTCCCAAACTTTTTGTGCGATTTTTTCCATAAAAGAATATTATATTTCTAACTTCGTATTCTATTTATCAAAGACAAATGACAAAAGAAAAAAATACAGGTCAAGAGAAAGAGGCCGGATTGATAGATATCTTCTCCGTATTTGCTAAAATAGGAACCTTTACTATTGGCGGAGGCTATGCCATGATTCCTATTATTCAAAATGAGTTAAGTAAAAGAGGATGGTTAACGGATGAGGAATTGCCGAACATCATAGCCCTTGCCCAGTCGGCTCCCGGCGTCCTTACTGTCAATGTTGCAATATTTACCGGGCATAGGCTTAAAGGTCTGAAAGGAAGCATAGCAGCGGCAACTGGCACTATCCTGCCGTCATTTTTCATTATTCTATGCATAGCAGCTCTATTTACAGGTTATCAGGACAATCCTGCCGTAATACGGATTTTCAAAGGGATAAGGCCTGTCGTAATTTCACTTATCGCTGCACCGATGATAAAAATGGCCAAAAAGAACAACAAATCATGGTGGGCGTGGACTATCAGTGCAGTGACCCTCGTTCTGGTGTCTTTTCTGAATATTTCTCCTATTTATATACTTCTTGTAATAATAGTATTGTCTTTCACATTAGTAACCATAAGAGAACGAAAAGGAGGGAAAATATAATGGATATAATCGTACTTTTCTGGCAACTCTTCTATACATTCTTCCTTATCGGGATTTTCACTTTCGGTGGGGGTTATGCTATTCTTTCACTGATACAAACACAGGTGGTTACTGCCCGTCATTGGATTTCGGAAAGTACCTTTACTGACATTGTGGCAATTTCCCAGATGACACCGGGTCCTATCGGGATCAATAGTGCCACATACGTCGGCTATGAGGTCCTGAACAATGCCGGAGCTTCGTATTTTATCAGCGTATTAGGCTCATTCACCGCGACCCTTGCCTTAGTAATTCCCTCATTCATAATTGTATTGCTTATGGCAAAGTTTTATGAAAAATTCATGGACAATGTTATTTTTGAAGGGGTGATGAGCTGGCTGAGACCGGCTGTCGTAGGTCTTATCGGAGCTGCTGCTATGATACTGATTATCAAAACTTCATGGTCAGGAGTCCCGATGATTTCAGAGCCGCATTTTGAGGTCATCAAGGAGAATTTCTCCGATTGGAAAAGCTGGATTCTCTTCGGCACGGCAATGATAGCATCACTGTTCTTCAAGGTAGGACCTATTACAATAATTCTTGCAGGCGGAGTGCTCGGTCTTTTGTTATATTAGCAATTACCCGAAGACATATTTAAAAAATACGGCGGCCCGTTTCAGACCGCCGTATACATATATCAATAATACTCGATTATTTCTCCGGAAGACCATACTCGCCGGCTAAAGCCTTTGAATAGGTATAACCCATAGTATCATATATCGCAAAATGATGACCGACAAGACTTGTTTTGAAGCGTTCAAAATTCTTGTTCTCCGGACGGCACCACTGCACCTCGCTAAGGGCTGCCAAACGTGGAATCAACATATATTCAAGATGCTCCGGCGTTGCTATGTACTCTGTCCACAGATTAGCCTGAACCCCCATGATATGCTGTCCGGCAGTCTCTGAAAGCCCTTCCAGCGGCTCATATACATAAACCGTATCTATAGGCAAATAGCCACCGATAGCAAGAGGCTCCTTATCTTTCTGATCAGACTGATAATAATCGAAATACATGTATCTGTTCGGAGTCATTACGACATCAAAGCCTTTGTTGGCGGCCTCAATGCCACCTTTGACACCCCTCCAAGACATTACCGTTGCACCTTCTGCAAGTTCGCCCTCCAGGATTTCATCCCAGCCTATAATCTTGCGGCCGTGATCGTTTAGATATTTTTGAATTCTTGCAGTTACATAACTTTGCAGATATTGTTCTGCCGTATGCTTCTCGTCATCCTTCAACCCAAGTTCCTTGATTTTCTTTTGGCATACAGGACAGTTCTTCCATGCTTTCTTAGGGCATTCATCCCCTCCAATATGTATATATTCCGATGGGAAGAGTTCCATAATTTCAGCCAGAACATCTTCGAGGAAGGTCATGGTCTTTTCCTTGCCGACACAAAGGACTTCTTCCGCGATACCCCACCTTGGCCAAACCTTATACGGGCCACCGGTGCAACCCAATTCAGGATATGATGCAAGTGCAGCAATCATGTGCCCCGGCAAATCAATTTCAGGAATAATCGTAATGCCCAAATCCTCTGCATAGGCAACGATTTCCTTAATCTGCTCCTGAGTGTAATATCCGCCGTAAGGTATGCCGTCAGTCTTCATCTCTTTATTGTCTCTAAGATGACCGACAATGGTGCCTTCGCGATTTGAACCCACTTCTGTCAGCCTCGGATATTTCTTTATCTCAACTCTCCAACCCTGGTCATCAGTAAGATGCCAATGCATCCTGTTCATCTTGTAAACAGACATAATGTCGAGATAGCGTTTCACTTCATCCAAGGAGAAAAAGTGTCTTGACACATCCAAGTGCATGCCTCTATATGCAAAACGCGGCTTGTCCTTTATCGACACACAAGGCAGGGTCCAATCCTCGGCAGGTGCGGCTACACTGCCGTAATATGCGGTTGGGAGCATCTGGCCGATGCTCTGAATGGCGTACAGGAAACCGTTGAAAGCGGAGGCACTGACCTTCACATTCTTTCCGGACACGGCAATTGTATATTCCTCCGGTCCAAGTGCAGGATTTACAGAGAATGATATGCCGTTCTCGCTTAGCCCCTCCTGTACGTCTGACTGCTTGCCTGTAACGACAGAGAGCTTCTCGGCAAATGCAGTCACGTGTTTTACGGCTTTTGCATCCATAGATGCATCATAGCTCACAATTGAGCCGGGAACATTGAAGACTCCCCCTCTGACCGTCATCTCGGCAGGGGCGGGAATGATTTCTACAGTTTTAACTGCAGAGCAGGCAGTCGCGGCTAAAAGCAGCGACAGTGCGATTAGGAGTGAATTTTTCATTATAACTTAGTTTTTGTAAATATAACAATAATTATGAAGTTTTCATAGCCAGGCGATACCGGCTCTTTAGGAGAATATAACTGAGACCGGCATAGATCAAAAGCATTATTGTATGAATGCCCAATTGAACAATAGGCATTATGCCCTTGGTCTCCGATATGGATATGCCGTCAAAACACTGACCGTCAATGAACAGCGATGCGGCATATATTATTGCCATAAGCCCGAAAAACATAAATATCCGCTTCCAATTATATGGTATAGGATAATATTTGGCACCAAGCACCGCACTGATAATAAACATGACCGTATAACTGGCAAGGTGTCCGAATGCCGCTGCCCAATAAGAATATTCTGGCATAAAGACGATATTGACAACTGCGGTGACGACGAGCCCTGCAAGGGTTATCCATATCGCCATATTTGTCATTTCGGACAGCTTATACCACATCGAGACATTGAACAGCATGCCTAAAAGCATATAAGACAGCATCATTATCGGCACAATCCCTATACCTCCTCTGAAATCTTTTCCAAGTATCAATGAAAATATATCTATATATAATATCACGCCAAGAAAAATAAGACCGCAGAACGCCGTAAAGAACTCCATTACAATGGCATAAAGCTCTTTGGAATTTTTATCCCTCGCCCTCTGAAAGAAAAACGGTTCGGCTGCAAATCTGAACATCTGAATAAACAGATTCATTATGACCGCCAATTTGACAGATGCCTGATATACACCTAAGCTCGCCTGCCAGACATCCGCACTTTTATCGAAATACCGGAAAAGGATTCTGTCTAAAAAGTCATTTACCACTCCTGGCAGAGATGCTATCATCAACGGGACGGAATATGCCAACATCCGTTTCAGCAACTTTCCGTCAAACTCAAACGAGAACTTCATCAGGTCCGGCAAGAACAATAGAGCACAGACCACACAACTTAGCAGAATTGCGAAAATCGGATATGTGAAATCTGGAACTGAAGACACGAAATGCAGCATCCATACATCAGAAGCCGTAAGAGCCTGAACTGACTTCCCCGAAGCCGTCGCAGAGGAAAGGCAATATCCTGCAAAGGGGAAAAACAGCAGAATGTTCCCGGCAGTCTCCGTCAATATCTTGACAGTCTTGAAGATAGCGAATTTCAACGCCTTGTGCTCCTGGCGAAGTTTCGCAAAGAGAATGGCAGTAATGCTGTCAAGAGCAAGGATTCCGCCTACATATATTATAATGCTTTGGTAGCCGCCATAACCCATTGCGGAGGACAATGGCCCGGCAAAAACTATGAGAATAGCCCAAAAGGCAGCTCCAATCCCGAAAGTTGTTGCCAAAGCATTGGAATACACTTGCTTAGGGCTAACACCCTCTTTGTTGGCAAAGCGGAAACAGCCCGTTTCCAGGCCGAACACGAGAACAACCTGCAAAACGGCGATATAAGCCATAAATTCAGATACCACTCCATAACTCGCCTGACTAAGCAGTCTTGTATAGAATGGTACAAACGCAAAATTTATTATCCTGGCAAGAATGGTACTGAGTCCATAAATAGCTGTCTCGCCTGCCAGCTGCTTCAACGGATTTGCCATAATTTTAACAAAAATAATAAATTTGGCTTATTTAAGATAATTTTCTTAAATTCACAGCATATATATATTTATAGTATTCCTCATTTATTATGAATAAAGTTATAATAAGAGCATTATGTTGTGTCGGTGCAGCCGTCATGGCATTCAGTTGCGGCAACAAGAAAAAGGCTGCCCAAAAAGCTGCCGAGGCCGCAGAAATAGCAATAAAGGATTCATTGGAAAAAGTTGAAATGGAAGAGAAAGCCCGGAATGCGGAAGCCACTATCGCCCTATTGGACGAAGAGCCGGTTTTCGACATAGTCACTAATTTAGGCACGATTAAGGTAAAACTTTACAGCAAGACCCCGAAACATCGCTATAATTTTGAAAAGCTCGCGTTGACGGGCTATTATGACGGTCTGTTGTTTCATCGGGTAATAAAGGACTTTATGATTCAAGGCGGGGATCCTTACACAAGGGATACGGCCATGGTCGCAAAATACGGCCAGGGTGGTCCGGCCTATACTGTTCCTGCTGAGTTCGTCCCGGAATACAAGCACAAGAAAGGGGCTTTGGCAGCTGCCAGAAGAGGTGACGCCGCCAATCCTAAGAAAGAGTCTTCCGGCTCGCAGTTCTATATTGTGCAGAATCCTCAGACATGCGCCCAACTTGACGGGGAATATACAGTGTTCGGGGAAACTATTGACGGCTTAGATGTCATTGACAAAATTGCAGATGTCACGACAAACCGTATGGATTTGCCTGTCAGTCCTGTCAAAATTATATCTGTCAGACTTGACAAAGCATCGGAACCTACTCTTCCTGTACAGGCTTCTGACACCTCTGCCGTGGCTGCCGCCGACTCATTAAAGGGCAAAGTCGAAAAATAATAGAAAAATTGACTATTTTTTATAAATTATTTATTAAAAAGCCACTAATGGCATAGAAATTGCAATAATTTTCATCGAATAGTTTTTTCATAGGTTAAGTTTTAGGTTAGAATTGCGTATGCCTTTCGTTGTGAAACGAGAGGCATACATCTTTTTATAACTATATAATCAAGGGGGCAACCGATTCCCTCAATATCATCTCCGGGGAGAGCTCTATTTGGGAGCGGACGGTGCGATGATTTGAAATACTGTCATAGAGTAGTTTTACAGCCATTTTGCCCATTTCATCCGTTAACTGACCTATTCGCGTAATAGATGGAGTAAGATAGTCCAGATAAATATTGTTGTCAAAAGAAATCAGTGAAATATCATCAGGAATGGATAGATTGGCCTCCCTAATTGCTTTCAACGCCCCTAACCCTATAGTGTTACTCAGTGTAAATATGGCCGTAGGGCGATCTTGCCCAAGCAGTAGCAGCTTGGTCTCAAGATATCCGTTCAGAATGGAAAAACTATTACCTACAATATGGGCATATTCCGCTAAATTTTCTTCTTGCAGTGCACTCAAATATCCGTCAATTCGCCTTTTGTTGGGCGTAGTGTTGGAAGCCCCCTGTATGCAGGCAATTTTTTTGTGGCCGTTTCGTATCAGGAGCTTAGTCGCCTCGTACCCGCCGCGATAGTTGTTGGTCACGACATAGGGCAGACAGGAATTTTCATAATATCTGTCCACCAAAACAATAGGAACATATTTTTTATTTGTTTGTTCGAGAAAGGCCGGATCGTTTCCGCAAGGAACAGTAATGATGCCGTCAACTTTTCTGGAAATCATTGCAGTAATGGATTCATTCTGTGCGTTTACATCCTCCATAGTGTCTGTAACGATAGTAGTATAGCCGAGAGACTTTGCATCAGATATAACCACACTCGCAATATCAGCAAAATAAGGATTGGAAATGGACGGGATAAGAAGACCGATAGTTTGGCTTTTGCTTTTGCGCATTTTTTTCGCAATAAGATCCGGCACATATCCGCAACTTTCGGCTGCTTTGATTATTGTCTCAACTGTACTCTGCGGAATTCTGCAGGAATCCGCTTTGCCATTTAAAACTCTGGAAATGGTAGATTTTGAAAATCCAGTATTCTTGGCAATGGTCTCTAATGTCACTTTCATTGTGTTTCCGGTTGTTTTGCACAAAAATATTAAAAGTTGCATTATAAATCAACGAAAAAATGATGAATTTTTCGCAAAATATATGCGAATTAATACATCTTTATATAAATTGCATAAAAATCGATAGGAATCACATATTTAAGACATAAAATGGGTAAAATCTTAGTTATAGGCAGTAGCAATACTGATATGACAGTTATGACAGACCGGCTGCCCGCTCCCGGCGAGACAGTGTTGGGCGGACAATTTTCTATGGGACAGGGAGGAAAAGGAGCCAATCAGGCCATTGCTGCAAAAAGACTTGGTGGAGATGTCTCTTTAATCTGCAAGGTCGGCAAAGATCTTTTCGGCAAAAATGCGATAAGTCATTATAAAAAGGAGGGACTTGATACTTCCGGTGTAATGAGTTCGGACAAGCCTTCAGGAGTCGCCCTCATCACAGTAGACAGCAAGGCGGAAAACTGCATAGTCGTAGCTTCCGGCTCAAACAATGACATTACAGAAGAAGATATATATGCCCACAAGGCCGAGATACAGGCTGCGGAGATAGTCCTTCTGCAACTTGAAATTCCATTGCCGGCAGTGCTTAAAGCCGCGAAAATTGCATTTGAATCAGGAGCTTATGTTGTCCTGAACCCGGCTCCGGCAAAAGAACTCCCTGATGAGATCTACAACTATATTTCATTGATTATTCCCAATCAGACCGAAATAAAATTAATGACCGGCATTTCTGCTTCGGACGAGAACAAGGCGGCCAAGGCTGCCGATATCCTAATAAATAAAGGAGTAAAGGATGTGATAGTGACTATGGGAGCAAAAGGCTCCATGGTATGCAATGACGGAAAATGTAATTTTGTTCCGGCAAGGAAAGTGAAAGCTGTGGATACTACAGCTGCAGGAGATACATTCTGTGGCGGCGTTTGTGTCGGACTTTCAGAGGGAATGGATTTATTGGAGGCAGCTCGATTTGCCACATGCGCTTCATCGCTTACCGTCCAAAAGGCCGGTGCTCAAGAGTCTGTCCCGTTCAGGGGGGATGTAAATAAGATATGTGCCTGCACCGACACAAAAGGCCGGGTTGAATAATAATCCTCCTTGATAATGAAAAATGTAGTTTTAGCTTTATTATGCATGACGCTGGCTTTTTCGTGCACATCCAATATGCATCCGGGGAAGCCGATAGTGAATATAATTTTTGATACGGATATAGGAAATGATGTTGATGATGCCATTGCAATGGACTTATTATATAAGTACGCTGATGATGGCTTGATCAATATTTTGGCTGAGGGTATCAGTAAGGAAGGCCAGGCTCCTGCCGAATATATGGATATACTGAACAATTGGTATGGTTATAGAAATATCCCTATCGGCATCATTACAGGTGGTGCGGATTGTGAAACTGATGCCGTTAATTATGCAAAGGCGGTAAATCTTCTTACAAATGCAGATAATGCACCTTTGTTCAAAAGAACGGAAGGCATGGAATATGGCACGCTCCCACAAGCTCATATCCTGTACAGAAAAATACTTGCCGAAAGTGAAGATAATTCGGTGACGTTTGTAACTGTCGGCTTCTCCACCAATCTTGCCAGGCTGCTTGATACTCAGGCAGACGAGTATTCTTCTCTGACAGGACGACAGCTTGTCGAAAAAAAGGTAAAGGCTCTTATTATGATGGCAGGATGCTTTGACGGCAGCCTTCCAAGCGAATACAACGTATTGAAAGATATATCATCTGCACAAAAGGTTGTAAATGAATGGCCTTCTTCTATTGTCTTCGCTCCTTTTGAACTTGGTATCCGGGTATGCTATCCTGCGACGAGTATTGACAAAGACTTTTCATGGACCGACAGTCATCCGTTAGTCGAATCATATAAATCATACCTGCCAATGCCGTATGACCGTCCTTGCTGGGATCCTGCGGCTCTTATATATGCTGTGGAGGGAGATGGCTGGTTTAATGTTTCTTCAGCAGGGACAATCAGCATTTCAGATAGCGGAATGACCACTTTCAAAGAAAACAAGGAAGGCAGGCACAGGTACCTGTCCGTAAATGAGTCTCAAGCTTCTGCTCTTAAAGAGCATATAGTCAATATTGTCGCAAGAAGACCATAACATCATTAGTAGCTGCAACTGCCCTGTCGTCTCGAACGCCTCCTTTGTCATCCCGAACGAAGTGAGGGATCTACACAAACGGATGCCGAAGATCCCTACGCCTGCTTCGCAGGCTCTGGATGACAACGTGACTTGCGGAAGCAGCACCGGAATATTGTAATTATGCGAAATATTTATGACTTTTGTAACAAATCTTTGATACCTAATGGGGAAACAAGTCAGCATAAAGGAAATTGCAAGAATGGCAGGAGTGTCGGCAGGCACTGTTGATCGTGTAATCCACAATAGAGGAAAAGTCTCAAAAAAGGCACAAGATGCCGTAAATGCAGTATTGGAAAAGGTAGACTACCGCTCAAAAATACATGCATCTGCAATTTCATTAAAAAAAGGCTTTAAGCTAATCCTGACAATCCCTGTTGCCAATAAAGGAGAATATTGGCATTCTATGGAATGCGGCTTCAACCATGCCCTTAAAGAGTACTCCGACATCCGCATAAGCGTAGAACACTGCTTTTATGACCAGTTCGATGTGTTTTCATGCAAAGAAGCTTTTTCACACATCATAGAACAAAAACCGGACGGAGTCATCATAGGACCGACATTCAAGGAGGAAACCAAAGAATTGTGCGACAGTCTTGACACAGAAAACATTCCTTACGTTTTCGTTGATGCTTCCATTGACGACACCCACCCTATCGCCACATTTTCAATAGATCAGGAAGCCTGCGGAAAACTTATCGGAAAACTCCTCTTCAACATCATAGCCCCGGAGGACAAAATAGCTATATTCAGCATTAAGCGTACAGGCAACGCACACTCCGAAAACTCACAGAAGAGGGAGAAAGGGCTTCTCGAATTTGCAAACGAAATAGGCAGGAGCAATTCCGTATTGAAGATTTCCGTGCCGATTTCCGGAAGCGGAGGCAAGAGCGAGGAAGTAACCCGGTTCTTTAGAGAAAATTCTGACATAAGAGGAGTGGCTGTTATGAATTCAAGAGGTCAATTGATTGCTCAGACATTGAAAGACAGCGGAATAGAGGGCATAAAGCTTATCTGCTTCGACCTGACGGACAACAACAAAAGCAGCGTTGAGAACGGTGAAATCTTCGCCCTACTTTGCCAGAGGCCACAGCTTCAAGGATTTGGGGCAATAGAATCCATGATAAGATACCTCTTATATAATCTGCCGGAGGCCGAACCTAACCATATCCTACCTATTGATATTGTAGTTAAAGAAAATCTGCCTTTCTATCAGGAAGTCATTGCCAAATAAAAAATAGACCGTATATTTGTGTACGAACACAACAACTGATTGAATCCACAGATGAAAAACGACAACAAGATGACCGGGTTCAGATGGACCATTGTCGCCCTTCTCTTCCTTGCAACAACAATCAACTATCTTGACAGACAAGTGCTGTCTCTGACTTGGGACGAATTTATCAAGCCCGAATTTCATTGGACTGACATCACATATGCCAACATTACCGGCATATTTTCAATAGTATACGCCATAGCCCAACTTTTTGCCGGCAAATTCGTGGACAAGATGGGCACAAAGAAAGGATATGCAATAGCAATAGGAGTATGGTCAGTAGGTGCATGTCTGCATGCTGCCTGCGGCATTGCAACGGAAGCATACGTAGGAGCCTCCGACAGAATCGACTTGCTTAACGCTACTGGCGATGCCGCAGTAATCATTTCCACATTCAGCATGTATTGCTTCATTTTCGCCAGATGTGTGCTCGCCATTGGAGAAGGAGGCAACTTTCCGGCTGCCGTAAAGACGACAGCAGAGTATTTTCCAAAGAAAGACAGGGCTTTTGCCACTGCGATATTCAATGCCGGTGCATCAATCGGCGCCCTCATCGCTCCCCTTACAGTGCCGCTCCTCGCAAAACACTTCGGCTGGGAAGCAGCTTTCCTCATTATAGGAGCCTTGGGAATTATCTGGATGGGATTTTGGATATTCATGTACAAGAAGCCGGAAGACAACAAAAGGGTCAATGCGGCCGAACTTGCATATATCGAGCAGGATAAGATAAATGATGAAAAATTCTTAGGAAAGGTGGAACAGACCGTGAAGCCGATGTCCATATTGAAATGCTTTCGCTACCGCCAGACCTGGGCATTCACATTGGGCAAGTTCCTAACTGACGGAGTATGGTGGTTTTTCTTGTTCTGGACCCCGTCATACCTGCACACTCAGTTCGGTATAAAGACCTCTGATCCTCTCGGAATGGCCCTTATTTTCACCCTGTATCTGATTACAATGCTGTCTATTATAGGCGGAAAACTGCCGACATATATAATCAACAAAACAGGCAAGGATCCATATTCATCCAGGATGAAAGCCATGCTGATCTATGCCTTCGTACCGCTTCTCGTGCTATTGGCACAGCCATTGGGCACAATATCCCCATGGTTCCCTGTCATCTGTATCGGATTCGGATGTGCAGCCCATCAATCATGGTCAGCCAACATCTATTCTGTCGGCAGCGATATGTTCCCTAAATCTGCCGTCGCTACAATTACCGGCATTACCGGTATGGCCGGAGGATTAAGCTCGTTTTTCTTCCAGCAATTTGCCGGCAGGCTGTTCGAGCACGCCGATAAGGTCGGAATGAATTTCATGGGATTTACCGGCAAGCCGGCAGGCTATTTCATAGTCTTCTGCATCTGTGCCTTTGCCTACCTCATAGGCTGGTCGGTGATGAAACTACTTGTCCCTGAATATAAGATAATCAAGGAATAAGCCACGACAAAGGCCTGCTGCTATTCTTCTTTTCGGGTTATGCAGGCCCCAAGAGCATTAAGTCGGCCGTCGATATTTTCATATCCCCGGTCGATTTGTTCTATATTGCCGATAACGCTGGTGCCTTTTGCAGACATTGCAGCCAATAGCAGCGCGATACCGGCACGGATGTCAGGCGAGAGCATATTGCCGGCTTTAAGACGGAAATTATGGTCGTGACCGATTACCACGGCCCTGTGCGGGTCGCAGAGGATAATCTGAGCCCCCATATCTATAAGCCGGTCTACAAAGAAAAGACGGCTTTCAAACATCTTCTGATGTATGAGAACACTGCCGCGACATTGGGTGGCCACCACCAGCAGCACGCTAAGCAAATCCGGCGTAAGTCCCGGCCAAGGCGCATCTGAAATAGTCATTATAGAGCCGTCAAGGAAAGACTCAATAATATAGCTATCCTGCTCCGGAACGAATATATCATCCCCGTGCTGTTCAAGACGCACTCCAATTCTCCTGAAACTCTCAGGGATAATTCCTAAATTGCTATATGAAGTGCCTTTTATGGTTATACTGCTGCTATTCAATGCCGCCATTCCTATAAAGCTGCCTACCTCAATCATATCCGGCAGAATAGTGTGAGATGTTCCGTGAAGACGTCTTACACCATTGACGGTGAGGAGATTGGAGCCTATCCCTTCAATATTAGCCCCCATATTCACTAACATTCTGCTCAACTGCTGGATATAAGGCTCGCAAGCTGCATTATATATTACTGTCTTGCCCTCGGCGAGTGTCGCCGCCATAAGGATATTGGCAGTGCCGGTCACAGAGGCCTCATCCAAGAGCATATATCTGCCTTCGAGGCGTTGGCCCTTCGGGATAAATAGGTGATAGGCCTTGCATTTTTCGTCATATTCCAGGCTTGCACCTAAATTCATCATACCTATAATATGGGTATCGACCCTCCGCCTGCCGATTTTATCCCCGCCCGGCTTAGGAAAGAAAACCTCTCCAAAACGCACTAAAACAGGACCTGCAACCATGACCGACCCTCTCAACTTAGAGCACTTCTCCACAAAGTCTCTGCTGAGAATATAGTCTTTGTCAAGGCTATCCGCCCGGAATGTGTATTTACCCTTTTCGAGACGCTCCACCTTTACTCCCATTCTGATAAAAAGCTCGATAAGATTCTTGACATCAAGAATTTCCGGGACATTCGACACCGTGATTTCTTCATCGGTCAGTAAAACGGCACTGAGCACTTCAAGAGCCTCATTCTTTGCACCCTGAGGGGTTATTGTACCACTGAGCTTACGCCCGCCTTCTATAATAAAAGAACTCATGTCACAACGTTTAATAATTATCTGACAATCACTTCGTCAATAAAAAACCAGCAAGGATAGCCGACGCCATAATGCCATGGAGGACAAATCTTCGTACCCTCAATTTCCACCTTCACATAGCGTGCTTTTAAAGGCTCGCCGACTTTCGTTTTCACCTGGACAAATTTTACGGCAACAGATTGGTCTTCAGGAAGTTCTTCATGTCCAAAAGGCAAAAAGTCCTCACCGTTTTCCGAAATTGAATATGTTACCGACTTCGGCAGGAGAATCCATTGACCAAGCTGGTGCAGGAAATCAGTTTCAACGCTTGATATTGTCTTAACATCTCCGAGGTCTACCACAAAAGCCCCGTCTACGCCTTCCCAACCTGTCCAACTGTCCATGAATGACATGCCTCCGAAAAGCCCGTCGGTAAGGAAACGCTTGCCGTCCCTGGCATATTTCCCCGTAGGCTCGACAAGCCAACGGATATCGGCATTGTACGCAAGCCCCTTGTCTTCTTTAGGCAGATAACGCTCTCTGTAGAGATGACAATAATCAAGGGGAGAATTCCCTCGTTCGTTAAGCGTAGGAACGCCGAACTCTTCGATATATTTTTCAAAAATATCAAGTTCAGCCTTTACGGCTTCTATATCCTTTTCCTTTTCTGTCCTTGCTATCTCAAGATTTGAATACATCAGCGGAAGACGTGCGAGTCTTACCCTGCGCAGAAGTACAGGGTCATTCTCAACGGCCTTTTCAGCATCATCCATAATCTGTCCGTAAAATTTCCGTGACCGGGCATTGAGCATTCCGTTCTTATGTGAAACCGGAGTGTCATAAATCCAAAGATCGTCACCGGAGGCTAAAAGTCCTCCCTCAAGCATCTTTTCATAGCGATAGAGATATGGAGCAGCCTGTCCGTAGTAGCCTTTCATGAACTTAAGCATCAGCTCGTCGGTATTCAGCTCCGGATCCCACATCAACTTGCTGACCACCCAGGTACGAAGCTCGGCAAAGTCTCCGCCGAAAGAGCTTGCAATCTGGGAAAAGTGCATTGTTACATTATTATCCTTGAAAAGCCTGATGTTCGGCCTGAGGATATGGAAGTTGGGAAAAGGAGCTACATAGTTATCGAAATTGATGCCGTAGTCCCAAAGGAAGATGTTATTGGAAATGGATGCCCAGCCTTTCATTGCCTCTACGAACTCACGGCCCGATGCATTCTCGGTCAAAGGGACCTCACGTTTACAATCTATGTCGCAAAGCATTATATTGACATTCGGGAGCGGCTTGACATGCTTAGGCGGCTTCATCGTGAAAAGATAAGCCAACGTAGAGAATTGCTTGTCCGGGAAACGCTCTGCGAGCTTATTAAGGAAACGGATATAATTACCTGATGGGGCTCCTTCATACTCATTTACTTTCTCGCACTCCTCACACTGACAGAATGTATGGTTGCTGTCATTCTGGCTAATGGAGATCATTGTCTTGCCCGGATTTGCCTTGAAAATAGAGTCTACCCGCTCACAAACGAGTTCAAACACCTCAGGATTGGTAAGACACCACTGGCTTGCCCTACCCGGGCGGCGCATTCCATTGATAAACGAGTAATATTCCGGATGTTCGTCTCCATATACGGCAGCAGGCATAATACTATTGAATGTATGTACCCAAAGGCCTCCGGCGAAAATATCTCTCGGCTCCTCAAGGCGCAAGAACAGACGATACACAGGGTCGGAGGCAAGTCCGTACGACTGGCTCTGACGGTAACGGAAAGCAGGATTTTCGTATTTGTCAAGTTCAGGCAGCACTATTGTACTGCAATTATCAAGACTGTATGTGTCTGCAGTATAATATATCATTCCAAGATAGTCTTCAAGAAGAGTGACGGCTCCATAGATGGCGCCCTTGTCGCCACCGGAAGACAAATACAGCACTCCGTCTATGGTCTGAAACCTGAATCCGTCTTCGGAAAGGCCCTCTGTGCTACCGGCTCCGACCACTATATCCCCTTTACGAGGTTTCGCATCGGACACGACAGGAACATTCGCCCCGCTCGCCTCGCCTAAGAAACGGTGCAGCAATCCTGCGGCTGTGTTGTTCTCATCAGACTCGTGCGCAACGACAATACGGCCTTTGGCTTTGCCGTCCTTTACAATCACTGTCTGTGCCGACATTGAAGCAAGCGACAGCAGAGCCATAAAAGTAAGAACTGCCTTTCTTATCATTAGTGTTTTTTATTTAAATATGTTCAACTTCCGGTCTCAAATCAATACCGAACTTATCCAGCACCGAAGCACTAATATCTTTTTCAAGTTTCAGCAACTCCTTCGAAGAAGCTTTTCCCGTCAGATTTACCAGCACCAACGGCTGCTTTTCATAGACGCCTACATTGCCATTCCTATAGCCTTTCCAGCCGCATTTCTCAATAAGCCATGCAGCAGGAATTTTTATAAGTCCCTTATCCATAACAAAATGAGGAACAGTCCCTAAGGCTTCCCTTGAAGCGATTTCAGCGACTTTGGCATATTGCTCCGGAAGCACAAAAGGATTCCTGAAAAAACTGCCGGCACTGCCTATATCCGCTGGATCCGGCAATTTGCTTTTTCTTATTTCTATAACAAGATTTCTTATATGTCGTGGAGTCAGTTTCCGCATCTCCACAAACTCACGGCCATAGGCGGTCGCAGCGGCCTCCCGAACGTGGCCATAATCCAATTCAGGAGCATAGTCACGTGAGAGACCGAATAATACCGATGTAACTATGTAACGCCCCTTGCCTTCGTTCTTGAACATGGAATCCCGATAGGCATAACGGCACTCGGCATTAGGTATAACTGCCTTCCTTTTCCTTAGAATATCATAGCATTCTACCTCTATGATAATATCCTTGACCTCACGGCCATAGGCTCCGATATTCTGCACGGCGGCAGCACCGGTCTCCCCCGGAATCAGTGAAAGATTCTCCGGCCCCCAAAGTCCTTTTTCAGCACACCATTCGCAGAAATCGTCCCATACAACTCCGGCACCGACACGCACCGTGCCGTCTCCGTTATCTTCAATAAACCGGATATTCGAGTGAAGTACCGTGCCGGCGAAGTCTCCCGTAAAAAGCAGGTTGCTGCCGCCGCCGATATGCAACATAGGCAAGGGCATCTCGGCGGCAAGCCTTTCATCGGAAAAGAATGACGCAAGCTCTTCGAACGAATCGTATTCGACCATTGCACAGGCCTTTACATCCATTCTAAAAGTGTTAAACGAGACTAAACCGACATTGTACCTTATCTTCATCCCTATCCGATTTGAGCACCGTTTGTCAAGGCTTCCTGAGGTGTGATAAATCTCATTTTTCCGTCTCCCTGCCTTGCCATAAGAATCATACCCTTGGACTCTATGCCTCTGATTACACGCGGTTTAAGATTTGCTAAAATGCAAATCTGCTTCCCAATCATATCCTCCGGTGAATAATATTCGGCTATGCCGGAGACTATAACCCTTTTGTCTATCCCCGTATCTATACTCAGTTTCAGGAGCTTGTCGGTCTTAGGAACTCTCTCCGCCTCAATGACGGTAGCCGTCCTTATGTCCATTTTGTCGAAATCCTCGAATAAGCATTCCTCTTTCTGTGGCTCGACATGACTTGCCGCCTCCTCGGCTTCTTTTGCAGCCGCTTCCGCGTCGTTGGCAGATTTTATTGATTTCAATTTCTCGATTTGGGCATCTATAACGCTATCCTCAATCTTTGCAAAGAGCAGCACTGCCTCTCCAAGTTCATGGCCGACCGGGAGAATTTCGGTTTTGCCGAACATTTCCCATTCAAGCATAATTGCCTGATTGTCTTTAATTTGCTTAGTATGGATTGCCTTACCTTCGTCTTTACGGAAGAAGTTTTCGGTAGGCTCGCCCTCTCCGGAACGATAGTCATATCCGGCTTTTACCCCGACATTCAATATATTGCGCAGCTTCTCTGCAGAGAAAGGCAGGAACGGCTCAAAAGCAATTGCCAGATCCGCACATATCTGTAAAGAAGTGTAAAGTATAGAAGCTGTTCTGGCCATATCAGTTTTGGCAATTTTCCAAGGCTCTGTGTCGGAAATATATTTATTGCCTATTCTGGCTATGTTCATGGCTTCTTTGAGCGCTTCTCTGAAATGATAGTGCTCAATATAATGTTCGAGAGACTGCCTGCTTGGGAGAATTGCTTTAAGAGTCTCCTTGTCGATCTGCTCAGGCTTCAGATTTTCCGGCACCTTGCCGTCAAAATATTTTTTTGTCAATACGACTGCACGGTTTACGAAATTGCCGAACACCGCTACGAGCTCACTGTTGTTCCTCTGCTGGAAGTCTTTCCATGTGAAGTCGTTATCCTTTGTTTCAGGAGCATTGGCGCACAGCACATATCTCAAAACATCCTCCTGGCCGGCAAACTCCTCTACATATTCATTCAGCCATATAGCCCAATTTTTCGAGGTCGAGATTTTGTTGCCTTCAAGATTAAGGAACTCATTTGCCGGCACATTGTCCGGCAGGATATACGAGCCCTCTGCCTTAAGCATTGACGGAAACACTATGCAATGGAACACGATATTGTCTTTGCCGATGAAATGAACAAGCCTGCTTTCGTCGGATTTCCACCATTTTTCCCAAGACTCCGGAAGAAGCTCCTTAGTGTTGGATATATAGCCTATAGGGGCATCAAACCAAACGTACAGCACCTTGCCCTCAGCTCCGTCTATCGGAAGAGGCACGCCCCAATCGAGGTCCCGGCTCACCGCACGCGGCTGCAATCCGCCGTCAATCCAGCTCTTGCACTGTCCGTAAACATTTGATTTCCATTCTTTATGCTGCTCAAGTATCCAATCTCTCAGCCAAGGCTCATATTGGTCTAATGGCAGATACCAATGCTTTGTCATGACTTTCTGAGGAATCGAGCCGCTCAATGCCGATTTCGGGTCTATAAGTTCTTCCGGGCTTAAAGTGCTACCGCATTTCTCACATTGGTCTCCGTAGGCATTAGGATTGCCGCATTTCGGACAAGTGCCTATTATGTAACGGTCTGCCAAAAAAGTCTTTGCCTCCGGGTCATAATACTGCTCCGTCTCTTTGGTTATGAACTTGTCGTCATCATAGAGCTTCTTGAAAAAATCAGCTGCATTTTTCTCGTGTACCTTGGAAGTGGTACGGGAATATATGTCGAAATTGATGCCAAGAGCGGAGAACGAATTCTTGATAAGCTTATGATATTTGTCTACAATAGCCTGAGGGGCAACTCCATTCTTTTTTGCCTTTATCGTAATAGGAACGCCGTGCTCGTCGCTGCCGCAAATAAAGAGCACATCTTCGCCTCTCATTCTAAGGTACCTGACATATATATCGGCAGGAACATATACCCCGGCGAGATGACCGATATGTACAGGCCCGTTTGCGTAAGGCAAGGCTGCCGTCACCAATGTTCTTTTAAAGTTTTTTTCCATATATTTATATTTTATTATCTATCTGACTCTTCCGAGTTTCTCTTCTATCATTTTCCTCAACTTTGTCTTGTCCTGGAACTCTTTCAGAATTTCTTCCTGGTGCTCCTGCTCCGGTACCTCTCCAAGCCTGCCCGTAAGTTCGTCCAATTTTGCTTTAACTCTTTTGGACTGATATACCAAGATAGCCCGCGGCACATTTTTTACCAATTTTGTGGAAAGTGCAGTCATTGAATTTATAAAATTCTTGATTGTGAGCAGGTGCTTTTCCTGGGTTATATCCGCTACTATTCCGGCTACCTCCCTATCCTCTCCGTTCATCATTATTTTCAGGATATCCTGCTGCCCGAGCGAGGAATCGGAATAATAAAAATAGAAATACTCATCGTATGCCTTGCGGTAAATTGAGTTTTCAAATTTATGGTCATCAGCCGAAAGGGCCGAATCAATAAAATCGGCCACCGTCACTTCATTATCCTTGTCGTAGAACTCGGAATCGGATTCGAACTTCATCGGCTCCAATCCATAATTGAGTATAAACCATAGGAGCTCGCGTTCTGATGGCTCAAGTGTCTCGTTTTCAAAGACTAAGCCGCCATTTTGGATTTTATCTTCATGAGCTTCTTCCGGTTCTTCGACAGTCCTTGCTTCCCGGCTTTCGCGGAAATTCCTCCGGTTTTCCGCCTTAAGCTCGTCATCCAATATCTTTCTTCTGGTCTGTGCAACTCTCTGGAATATTACATCCTGACCTATATCAAGTCTCTCACTGCTGCTTTGGACATATACAGTCCTTTTCACAGCATCGGGTATAAGGGCTATGGTGTCGGCTATATCATTGATAAGACCTGCACGTTTAAGCGGGTCATCTCCGGCTTCGTCCAACAAGAGTTCGGTCTTGAAGCCTATAAAATCCTTTTCGTTACCTTCAATAAAGTCACGGACATCGTCCAAAGAATGTTTTCTGGCATACGAATCAGGGTCATCTCCGTCCGGAATCAGAACCACCTTTACATTCAGTCCCTCTTGCAGGACAAGCCCTATGCCTCTCAGAGCTGCATGAATGCCGGCAGAGTCCCCGTCATACATTATCGTGACATTCTCTGTAAATTTCTTTATAAGTCTGATTTGCGGCACGGTAAGAGAGGTTCCGCTTGAAGCCACGACATTGGTTATGCCGAGCTGATGCATGGACAGGACGTCCAGATAGCCCTCAACCAAATAGCATTTGTCCTGACGTGAGATCTCGTTCTTGGCGAAATACAGGCCGTACAGCGAATTGCTCTTTGAATATATTTCGGTTTCCGGGGAATTGACATATTTCATTGACGGATGACCGGTCTTCAAGGTCCTGCCGCCAAAAGCCACCACTCTGCCGCTCACCGTATGGATAGGAAAGATGACCCGATCATAAAAACGGTCGACAAAAGTGCCGTCATCGTTCCGTATGCAAAGACCTGCAGCAGTCAGAAATTCATCCTTATAGCCCTTGGCATGAGCCTCATCATAAAGGGCATGTCTGCTCTTTGGGGCCCAGCCCAAGCCGTATTTCAGGATTGTGTCATCTTCAAGACCCCTCTGCTTGAAATACTGATAACCAATAGACCGTCCTTCAGTAGACTTAAGGCCGGCCTGAAAAAACTGCCCTGCAAATTCCGAGACCAGATACAGGCTTTCGCTCCTCTGTCTGGCGGCAATTTCCTCTGCCGTCTCCTCCTTTTCAACTACCTCTATTCCGTACTTTTTTGCAAGGAACTTAAGAGCCTCAACGTATGTCATGCTCTCATGTTCCATTACGAAACCTACGGCTGTCCCGGATTTGCCGCAGCCGAAACATTTATATATCCCCTTTGCAGGGGAAACGTAAAATGAAGGGGTCTTCTCGTTATGGAAAGGGCAACAGGCAACATAATTGGCACCTCGTCTTTTCAGAGAGACGAAGTCACCTACGACATCCGTGATTTGAGCGGCATCGAGTATCCTGTTAACCGTTTCCTGAGGAATCATTTATTTATCATCAACCTTATGATATTCAACGTCTTTAACCCCATTGAGATTAGGGGATGCCGAGGCTCCGTTATTCGAATCCGAGGAGCCGAATTTTATTTCATATTCTTTTTTTGCCTTGTCCATCTGCCAAGCGGAACGCAATTCCTGAATGCCATAAAGTATAAGTGCAAAACCGGCAAGAATACTCATCACCTTTACGCTGAAAGGATTGAACAGCAACACTATACCTCCAATAATCGCAGCAATGGACAAGACTAAGGACATGAAGCCTGAGCCGAGCAGAGACATAATGCTGGACATGGCAAGCAGCTGAAGAGCCCCGAAACCTATAAGCATTATACCTATAAGGTAAACTATCAGGTGGGAAACAGGATCGGGGAAGAAAAACAGTAAGAGACCGATTATAATATCTACAACCGCATTTATTGACATAAGGCTCAGTACGCCTTTCCTGCGGTTTACATAGCCGTAGATGAACGAAATAACGCCTGCGGCAAACAGAAGTGACGCTATTACTCTCACAACTGTAATAGTCGCATCATTGCTGGCAATCATTACCGCTCCTATAGCAATAGCTGAAAGAGCCCTCAGCATAGAGCTGAATTTACTTTTGTACCCTATTGTTATCATAACTTTTAAGATTTTAACCAAATTATACAAAAATACATAATTTTTAGTATTTTCGTGAGGTATTAAGGATAAAGAGTATGACAGGACTGTACGATAATCATAATCATAGCCAATTTTCATTTGACGGGAAGAAGACGAGCGTTGAGGAAAGTGCTATGAAAGCAAGTTCCATAGGGCTTTCCGGAATAAGTTTTACCGATCATTGCGATTTTTATGTACCCCCGATGAAAGCCGCCTACGAGAATCTTGTGCCGGAAATGTTTTCCGTTGCAGAACAGCAGGCGGAAATTGACAGAGTACAGGCCCTGCTTTTAAGCCGTGGTGACGGAACAAGGCTCTTCAAGGGTATAGAAATCGGGCTGTGCAAATCAAAACGCAAGGAAATAAGAGATCTTCTGACATCGGAAAAGTTCGATGCAGTGATAGCGTCTCTCCACTATATCGACGATACAGACCCTTTCTGGGGCGGATATTATGAGGGGAAAGACTGGAAAGAGGCTTACGGCCATTATCTTGAAACGCTTTATGAGGAAATGTCCTGGCTTGGCGATGACTTTGACATAATGGGGCATTTCGACTATGTGGCAAGGTATGCTCCATATCCGAAAACGGACATACTATACAAGGACTTTCCGGATATTATTGAGGCTGTCCTGCGTTTGCTTGCCGAAAACGGAAAAGCCATAGAAATCAATACAAAGACGTATCAGGACTATAACGGAAGGACTCCCGCTCTCGATGATGATATTATGAAGCGTTACAAGGAATTGGGAGGGGAAATTGTCAGTCTCGGCTCGGATTCCCATAGTGCCGGACATATAGGTTTCAATTTCGATATGTTTGCGGCAAAACTTGCACGTTTGGGTTTCAAGTATATTGCTCATTACGAAAACAGGCGTCTTGTGATGACGCCTATAGTCTTGTAATTCCGGACACCAAATTTGTCATTTCGGCAGATGCCTACGGCCTAATGGCCTCTGCATAACAAAGCCACCCTCATTTTTAGCAGATTATTACGGGCTAACGCCCTCATAATGACAGTGTTGCCCCTGTCATTTCGAAGGAGCGGCAGCGACTGAGAAATCTGCCCAAACGTGTGTCGCAGATCCCTACGCCTGCTTCGCAGGCTCTGGATGACAAAGACGCCCTAATAATGACAACAAGAGCACATCATAATGACAGTGCCGCCCCTGTCATTTCGAAGGAGCGAGAGCGACTGAGAAATCTGCACAAACGTACGAAGCGGCAGCGGCTGAGAAATCTGCAAATTTAGAACGGCAGATCGTCATCGGCGGCAACTTCGCCGGGAATATCCTCAGAGGTCGGAGCCGGAACAGACTGGAAATTGCCTGTCGGGGCAAAGCCTGCCGGTACATCCTGCTGCGGATAAGCCTGCTGTCCCTGTCCTGTCGGCTGAATTCTCCATGCACGCAAATCCGTGTACCATCTGCCGTTATACTCACGACTGCTTATCCCAAATGAAACCTTGACCCTGCTTCCTATGCTATAAGCCTCAAGATCTTTCACCTTGTCCGCACCCCAAACGCTGAAAACCGCATTGGACGTGAAATTTCCGTCCTGGAATTCCACAACGAATTCTTGCTTTGACCACTCGCCTCTCGCTGATTTGCCTGACTGAACATTCATTTTTCCGGCGAGAACCCCTTCTATTTCAAGATTTGCCATATTATTTTCTGATAAAAGCGATAAAAAGGCCTGCAAGGCTTAACACCGAGCAGGCCTTACACAATATTATGTAAAAACTACTCAGTCTTTTCTGCCGGCTTCTCAACGAAACGCTTTACAGAATCAATCTGAACATCAAAAATAAGCGGAGAGTTTGGTTCGATATTGCGTGAGCCACTCTCACCGTAACCGAGAGCGGAAGGTACAAACAGTTTTATCTTACCGCCTTCACCTATAAGCTGGAGTCCTTCTGTCCAACCTTTAACTACACCATTCATGGTAAGCCTAACTGAATTCTGCTCCGGAGTTGTCTCGTCAAATACAGTACCGTCTGTCAAAGTGCCCTTGTAATGAACAAAGATCGTGTCTTTAGGACCCGGCTTCACATCATTTCCTGCTTCGCGGATAATGTACTGAAGACCGCTCTCTGTAACGGTAACGCTATCCTTTTTCTTATTTGCATCAAGGAACTTGGTCTCCTTTTCCTTATTTTGAGCAAGAGTGTAATCATGTCTCTTTGCAAGGAAAGAGTTGAAAAGATCATTCATCTTTTCCGGAGAAATCTTGAACTGCTTTACAAAGTTGGAATCCCTGACATCGCCCTTAGCTTTTATAAAGTCATTGATGCCGGCCTTGATCTGGGCATAATTGAGGTCGTCGCCGAAGTTGTAGCCTTTCAGGAATGAACCGAAATTGACACCAAGAAGGTAGCTTACAGAGTCTCTCTCAGCCTTTGAAGGGAGTAGTGACTTAGGATTTACAGGCTTTACAGTGCCAAGGGAATCAGTGCCGGCCACATTGCCGGCAGTCTTACCGCCATTTGAAGTACAGGCTACAGATATAGCGAGCACAAGTGCGGCTGCAATAAATTTGTTTGTCTTCATAATTATGATATTTATAAGTTTTCTCCACAAACAACTCCTATGAGGAAGTCATACAAGTTGCAAATATCGCACTTTTTTCCGAATAAAGCCATTAAATTGGCACAAATATCTGTCAATAATTAAAGGCCTTGAAGAAAAAGCCGACAGTTTCACTCAAACTGTCGGCACATTAGCAATAAAGCAGAAAGTCAGATAGATGCCTATAAAGTGCCTCAGGCTTGGGCTCTGG
>CAMYAE010000030.1 GCA_947253655.1 uncultured Bacteroidales bacterium | reverse complement strand
GGGAACGAACAACGGTTCTTCCGGCAGTGGCTCGACGGTGCGTCGCTCCTCCGGCGGCAATACCAGCGGCGGCTCTACCGTTAGGAGAGGTGCCACAGTCAGTTATGATAATGTGCGTTCTCTTAATAATGGAAATCAGGACAATACCGTGAGACGCTCCGCAGCGATCTCCAATGGCGCAGGGCAGACTTTGAGAAGCAACAACAATGTCACCCGTAGAGGACTTGGCACTGTAAACGAATCAATGTCAAAGCAATCCGAAGCCCGTAGCGGCAATAATGACATAAGGGATTTTAGCGGAGCTTCTGCAAACCAGGCACGTAGAATGAACGGCAGATATGACGATTATTACATTGACGATAACCGCAATGTCATGAGAATTCACCCTCGCGATAGAGACATAATATATTACGACAGACTTGGTAATTTCTATGGCAGCGCCCCACGTTATTTCGGCTACAGGGTCAGCGTCCTGCCTCCTCATTACAGACGGGTAAGATATTATGGGATAGACTATTACTATTATAATGACGTATATTACAGGCCTTATGACGGCTACTACGTGGTTTGTCGCCCTCCTTTTGGAATATCTTTCAATGCTCGTGTAGGCGGACTTGCTTTCGCCACGGTCAATTTTGCGTTTTATTCCAATGTCTACAGATCTTATAGAGGCTTCGATTTATATAGCGATTATATCGATCGCCAGAATATGACTATTGCCAGAAACAATGCAATCATAGCTTCACAGAACAATTATATTGCAATGAATCTGTCTTCAGCACAGAACTCCTACACATTGGCTAACAGGCTCGGACTTGTCCAAAGCTATGCCTATGCCAATCAGGAGTACTACTATCAGGACGGGGTGTTCTATATAATGGACGGCAATCAGTATCAGGTGATAGTGCCTCCTGCAGGAGCTCTTGTCGATGAACTTCCGGAAGACTACGGCACCATAAACCTCAACGGGGTCGAATATTATAGAGTGGACGATACCGTGTATAGGGTCACCCTTATAAACGGCAGGCCTATGCTGGAAGTGCTCGGACAGATGTACGGCTCTATGGCAAGAAAATACAGTCTGTTTTAGACTATGCAGATTCCGGCAGCACCGCAGGCGTCCAGCATATCGGCAGGCCAGATGCTGCTCTGAATTTCCCCTATATGGGCTTTTCGGAGGAGGAACATACATAGACGGGATTGGCCTATGCCGCCTCCTATGCTGAGAGGCAGTTCGCCTCCGAGAAGTTTTTTATGGAACATAAGTCCGGTTTTCCACAGTTGGCCGCGCTCGTCAAGTTGTCTTAGCATAGAGTCCTCATCGACCCTTATGCCCATGCTGGATATTTCGAAAGAACTTTCCAAGACATTGTTCCATAACAGTATATCTCCGTTAAGGCCATAATATCCTTCTTCATTTTCAGTGCTCCAATCGTCGTAGTCTGCCGCCCTGCTGTCGTGGATACTGCCGTCCGAGAGCTTCCCTCCTATTCCTATAATGAATACGGCCTTATGCTTCCTGACAATTTCATTCTCCCTCTCTTTTGGCGAGAGCTTAGGGTACATCCGTAGAAGCTGTTCCGAATGTATAAAGAAGAGGTCATCGGGCAATTGCGGTACGATCTGCGGAAATTCCACATATAGCCTGTTTTCCGTGACCTTAATCGCTTCGTATATTCTGTTGACCGTTTTTTTGAGAAAGGCAAGGTTCCTGTCCTCCCTTTTTATAACCTTTTCCCAGTCCCACTGGTCCACATAGATCGAATGGATATTGTCCAGATCTTCATCCGGCCTCAGAGCGTTCATATCGGTATATATTCCTCTTCCCGGCTTTGTTCCGAGTTCGGCAAGCTTAAGCCTTTTCCATTT
Organism: uncultured Bacteroidales bacterium; assembly: GCA_947253655.1. GTDB lineage: Bacteria > Bacteroidota > Bacteroidia > Bacteroidales > UBA932 > Cryptobacteroides. The sequence continues at coordinate 22,364 of CAMYAE010000030.1, read as the reverse complement.
GGCAAGCGAATGCACCACTTCCGCATTATTGTCTCCTATAGATTTTATGGGAAATCGTACCGGCCTCTCGACGCTGTTGAGGTCATCGTTTATACCTGTCCCGGAGAGTACCACCATAGGTGCTGTGACCCTCAATAATGCCAACTGGGCAGACAGGTTGATTTGGAACATATCCTTGACCGCCTTTATGGCTTTTTCAGTGTTTTCGACACTGCCGAGCACATTTTTATAGTCCTTAGGTATAAATAGGGGCATTTGTAGTTCTTTTATATGTTTATGACATTGACAGAGTTTGTGCTGTCGGGGAAAATAGTCTTGAAAATCCTTTTCAAGGCTTCGGGATTGCCGGAGGTATATAGTCCGATATTCGGCTTAGTATCCGGCCATATTTTTTGGACATCTTCCTCATTGTTCTCGGCTTCCGTCATTTCAATAGTCTTTGCAAGTACCTTTGTTGCCGTTTTTTCTTCTATCAGGCCTTCCTGCACCATTACATAAATCAGGTGCCTGGCAACGGCCGGGGCCGGATCGATTACCCTCACCCCCGGCCCGGCAATTTTTTTGATTGACTCTGCCAAAAAAGGGTAATGGGTGCATCCGAGTACTATGCTGTCGGCTCCGGCTTTTAGCAGAGGCTGCAAGCTGGCACTTACTGCCTTTTCGACCTCCGGACCTTCAATAAGTCCGTTCTCAACCAATTCCACCCACCCCTCTCCGACCGATTCCACTATCATGACATCTTTCTCGAATCTTCCTTTGGTGGTCAGATATTTTGAGCCGTGGAGTGTCCCGGCAGTAGCCATTATTCCGATTACTCCTGTTACCGAGGACATAGCGGCAGGCTTTACAGCCGGCTCCATAGCGATAAACTTGATTTTATACCTTTCCCTGAGTACATTTATAGCGGCGGCTGTGGCCGTATTGCAGGCCACCACAATTATATCCGCACCTTTGTCGAGCAGAAAGTCGGTGATCGTCTGGCATCGGTTTTGAATAAATGACACGGGCTTGTTCCCGTAAGGGCAGTTGGCGTTGTCCGAGAAGAACAGATATTCCTCATCAGGAAGCAACCTGTAGATTTCCCTGAAGACAGAAAGCCCGCCCGAACCGGAATCAAAAATGCCTGTCATTAAATTACATAAAATTATTATCCTAACAAATATAGTTATTTTCACTAAATTTGTATGGATAATTTAATTCTGGAGTGAATGATAACATTTGAGCAGATCAAGGCTTTGCATCAGAGGATTGAGGCTCTTGGGGAGTGTCTTGACATAGAAGCCAAGAGAAGGAAAGTTGCAGAACTTCAAAAGAAGACCGAATCTCCCGACTTTTGGGGAGACCCGAAAGCAGCGGAGGCCTTTATGAAAAACCTGAACAGTGTAAAGTCCTGGGTAACAGGATATGACGAAGCCGTTACTTCTGTGGATGACTTGGATGTCCTGTATGAATTTGCCAAGGATAGCATTGACGGAGCTGCTGACGATGCTGTGGAAACGGAGGAGACCAAAGAGCTCGGCTCAGAATTCAAGGTGGCGGAAGACAAGATTTCCGCTCTTGAACTCAGAAACATGCTTGGTGCAGAGGGGGACAATCTCGGTGCAGTGCTTACAATAAATTCGGGGGCAGGCGGAACAGAGTCCAATGATTGGTCTGCTATGCTGATGAGGATGTATTTGCGGTGGGGTGAAAGGAACGGCATGAAAATAACAGTTACAGATCAGCTTGAGGGGGATGAGGCCGGAATAAAATCGGCTACAATCCAATTCGAGGGGGATTATGCCTACGGTTATCTGAAAGCTGAAAACGGAGTGCACAGGCTGGTGAGAATATCCCCTTTCAACGCCCAGGGCAAGCGCCAGACCACTTTTTCCTCTGTTTTTGTATATCCTCTTGTGGACGACACAATCAATATTGAAATCAATCCGTCGGATCTGGAGTGGGATACTTTCCGTTCTGGCGGACACGGAGGCCAAAACGTGAACAAAGTCGAAACCGGGGTCAGGGTCAAGCATATTCCGACCGGCATTACTGTCGAGAACACCGAGACGCGTTCGCAGCAGGACAACAGGCAGAATGCCTTGCGAATATTGAAGTCACACCTTTACGACATAGAATTGAAGAAACGTCAGGAGAAGCAGGCTGAACTTGAGGGTCAGAAGAAACGTATAGAATGGGGTTCTCAAATCAGGAGCTATGTGCTGCATCCCTACAAAATGGTCAAAGACCTCCGCACGGGCTATTCCACGGCTGACACGCAAGGAGTTCTTGACGGAGATCTTAATGAATTTATGAAACTGTATCTTATGCAGCAGGGGAGTGGCAACTCAATGCCCGTAGTTGAAGATATAGATTGACATAACCCGAATAGTATGAGACGTTTTTCTGCCGCCGCTGCGGTTTTGTTCTTTTTGGCAACGAATATTATTGCTCAGAATGCAGATAAGGTCCGGCCGGAAAACAAGGGCCCGCAACTGTACAATATGAGTTTCGACCATTGGTGTAAAATCCGTAGGGAATGGTGCCTGCATGAGGAGGGAGCTGATCCCAAGGATAGGATATGGGGTACTGCAAACCGTGGTCTGAGCATACTCGGCATTAACGGCACCGAGCCCGAGAGCGAGATAGTGGCAGTAAAAGGACCCGGCAAAATGGCCGTGAAGCTTCACAGCGAGAAAATTCTGTGGGCATTTGCCGCAGGCGCTCTCTATAACGGCAGTTTTGTAAGGATTGTGGATTGGAGCGGGGCTGAAATCACTTGGGGCGTACCTTTCACTGCCCGTCCGAAATCAATGAGCGGGTATTACTATTACATTCCCAAACCTATAAATTATGCTAAAAACCCGTACAAACACCTGAAAGGCACAATGGATGAGGGGCAGATAGAGGTGATACTTACGGACTGGAACGAGCCGGTGCACATCATTTCAAACGACGGAAGTCTGGTGGACACGGAGAACGACCCCCATATCATCGGGAGGGGATATATTACAATAGACAAGCCTACCGGGGGCTATGTGAAATTCGATATGCCGATAAAGTACAAAAATGACAAGACGCCTAAATATGTGGTGGTTATCGGCACCTCCAGCAGGTATGGCGGCTATTATACGGGAGGCAACGGCAGCACTCTGTATCTTGACGAATTTGAATTTAAATATTGACTTTATGAAAATATTATTTGTCGTAAACAATTATTATATAAAAGGAAACGGACTTGGAGCCTCTGCAAGAAGAAGTGTCAAGCTGTTAAAGGAGGCCGGACATGATGTCAGAGTGCTTTCCGCCAAGAATCCGTACAAGGGCGGCCCGGAGCCGGAATTTTGCCTTGATGATGTGAAGATCTGTTTTTTCAATAAGTTGGTAGTGGCTCAAGGCTACTCTTTTGCCAAAATAAACAGGAAAACCATACGTAGGGCGGTGGAATGGGCTGATGTGGTGCACATAGAGGAGCCTTTCTTCATCCAGAGAGTCACCTTACATTGGGTGAGAAAACTCGGAGTACCTTGTACGGCGACTTATCATCTTCATCCGGAAAACATGTTCGCATCGATAAATATGGAGAACTGCCGCTTCATCAATGAAATGATGTTGCGCTTCTGGAGGAGACGAGTCTTCGACCATTGTTCGGATATACAATGTCCTACTGCAAATGTCAGGGAAAGATTGGAGAGAGCCGGGTTCAAGGCCTGTCTGCACGAAATTTCCAACGGTATCGAGCCGGAAGAAGGTTTCCATATATTCCATGGAGATGACGAGCCTTTCAGAATATGCTGCATAGGGAGGCTGTCACGCGAAAAAGACCAATTCACCTTGCTGGAAGCTATGAGATATTCTAAATATGCCTCACGGATACAGTTGCATTTTGCCGGCCGCGGTCCTATGAAAAAAGAATATGAGGAAATGGCGGAAAAGCTATATGAGGAGGGTGTCTTGAAGTATATGCCGGTATTTACATTTGAAGACAGAGATGGGTTGAGGAAAATTGCGAGGACTTCCGACCTTTATGTGCATTGTGCAACAATCGAGGTGGAGGGGCTGTCTTGCCTCGAAGCCCTGCAACAGGGCGTTGTCCCTGTAATAGCCGAGGGGCGTCTTACCGCTACGCCTCAGTTTGCACTTGATGAGCGAAGCTTGTTCCCGATGAGAAATCCGAAAGCTTTAGCTGAGAAAATCGATTATTGGGTAGAGCATCCTGAGGAAAGAAAGACAATGAGTTCGGAATATATCCGCTCTACCGGGCAATACGACATCAATAAATCAATAGCCGCATTGATAAATATGTTCGAAACTGCGATTAATCGTAAAAACAGTGCTTCTGTCGGAATAATTCGTTAAATTTGAAGAAATATAAACCGTAATAAATATTATACATGGAATTTAAATATGCTCCTATGTTTCAGTTGGGTAAAGACACGACTGAATATTACAAGCTTGGCAAAGAGGGTATTTCAACGGGCGAATTTGAAGGACATCAGATTTTGAAGATTGCCCCTGAGGCCCTTACGGCTATGGCTAATGCCGCTTTCCGGGATGTCAATTTCCTGTTGAGGCCTGCACATAACGAGCAGGTTGCCAAAATTCTGAACGACCCCGAAGCCTCTTCTAACGACAAATATGTTGCCCTGCGTTTCTTGAGAAATGCGGAAGTTGCAGCAAAGGGACAGTTGCCTTTCTGCCAGGATACAGGTACGGCAATCATTCACGGAGAGAAAGGGCAGCAGGTATGGACAGGTTTTGACGATGCGGAAGCCTTGTCTATGGGGGTATTTAAAACCTATACGGAGGAAAATCTCAGATATAGCCAGAACGCTCCTCTCGACATGTACAAGGAGGTGAATACGAAATGCAATCTTCCTGCGCAGATTGACATTGAAGCTGCGGAGGGAATGGAATACAAGTTCTTGTGCGTCGTAAAGGGCGGAGGCTCGGCCAACAAGACCTATCTCTATCAGATGACGAAGGCTGTATTGAATCCGGGAACTCTCGTGCCTTTCTTAGTTGAGAAAATGAAGACGCTTGGCACTGCGGCCTGCCCTCCTTACCATATCGCATTTGTAATCGGAGGCACTTCTGCGGAGAAAAATCTGCTGACCGTAAAACTTGCTTCGACACATTATTACGATTCATTGCCTACTACAGGAGACGAGACAGGGCGGGCTTTCAGAGACACAGCCTTAGAAGAAGAAGTGTATAAAGAGGCTTGCAAGATAGGTTTGGGTGCTCAATTCGGAGGAAAATATTTTGCCCATGACATAAGAATTGTGCGTTTGCCGCGACATGGAGCGAGCTGCCCGATAGGCCTTGGTGTAAGTTGCTCTGCCGACAGGAATATTAAGGCTAAGATCAATAAGGACGGCATCTGGATAGAGAAACTCGATGACAACCCGTCACGTCTTATCCCTAAGGAACTTAGGCAGGCCGGAGAGGGTGACGGTGTAAAGATTGATTTGGACAGACCAATGTCCGAGGTGCTTGCAGAGCTTACCAAATATCCGGTATCCACTCGATTGAGCTTGAGTGGGACTATTATAGTTGCGAGGGATATAGCACATGCGAGGTTGAAAGAAAGACTTGACAGGGGAGAGGATTTGCCGGAATACTTCAAGGCACATCCTGTTTTCTATGCCGGCCCTGCTAAGACACCAGCCGGTATGGCCTGTGGCTCTATGGGACCGACAACGGCCAATCGTATGGACCCTTATGTGGATCTTTTCCAAAGTCATGGCGGCAGCATGGTGATGATAGCGAAAGGCAATCGTACACAGGTGGTTACAGATGCATGCAAGAAGCATGGAGGTTTCTATCTCGGCTCTATCGGGGGGCCTGCCGCCGTGTTGTCGGAGGAGAGCATAAAGAGTATAGAATGCGTCGAATATCCGGATCTCGGAATGGAGGCAATCTGGAAAATCAAGGTTGAGGATTTCCCTGCATTCATTCTCGTAGATGACAAGGGTAATGACTTCTTCAAGAAGTTGGGCCTTTAGTATAATATGTTTTTAATTTTTAATAAGTTATGAAGAAGATAATCAAAACATTGTTGGTGATGTCCTTGGCTTTTGCCATGACTATCGCCGGTGCTGCCGCACAGGATATCAATGGTAGCGAGGAGAAAGCAGAAAATGCAGTGTCCAAGGCTCAGGAAAAGGTTGAGGGCAGCATGGCTGCCGTAGATGAGGCGAACAAGGCATATAAGGAGCAGAGCAAAGCGAGCCAGGCTATTATTGACCGGAAACAAAAGACTATCAATGAAATGAAGTCCCGGATTGAGGTAGAGTCAAGGCAGCTAGGTGTAAAAAAGGAGGCAGTAAAGGCACAGGCCGAGGCTTTGAAATTGAAAAAGAATGCCTATAAGATCCAGAAGAAGGCCCTTGCAGTGGACGGAGGTCTGAATAAGGCCGACAAGCAGCAGTTGAAGGTGCTTGATCAGGAAATTAAGGCTATGCAGAGTAAATTGAACAATGAGAAGAGAGCATATAATGATAGCAAAAAGATAATTAGTGAAAGCAAGGCTCAGATCAAAAGTTGCCAGAAGGAAATAAAGGCACAGAAGAAAGCAATTGCCGCTTCAAAAGATGCTCTCAATGTCTCCAAGAAAACCCTGAAAGAAGACAAGAAGGCTCTCAAGGAGTCTGTTTCCGCTCAGAACAAGCCTGTTGAAGAGAAGTAGCAGATTTAATTATTTAATATAAAAGGTTATGTCAAAATTTTTGAATGAATTCAAGGAGTTTGCCGTTAAGGGTAATGTAGTGGATATGGCCGTTGGTGTTGTAATCGGCGGAGCTTTCGGCAAGATTGTCACCTCATTGGTGAGCGATGTCATAATGCCGCTTATAGGTGCGGCAACAGGAGGGGTAAACTTTACCGACTGGAAATGGACAATCGTCAAAGGTATCGAGGAGCAGGTAGATGCTGCCGGAGCCGTTATCCAGGCAGCCAAGCCGGCAGTTACCGTAAATTATGGAAACCTGTTGCAGGTGATATTAGATTTTATCATTATAGCCTTATGTATCTTCCTTGTTATCAGGGGAATAAATAAGATGAAAAATCTAAGGAAGAAAGAGGAGGAAGCTGCTGCCGCCCCTGAAGCTCCGGCTCCGAAGGCAGAAGATGTTGTTCTGCTTGAAGAAATCCGCGACCTGCTTAAAAACAACAATAAGTAATATTGCGTACATACAAAAAAGATGACCGTTTTCTACGGCCATCTTTTTTATTATATAAACCTTAGGCTTAGAACACCTCCGGTTCGTTGTTGTCGTTATTTTCAGGAGCGTCGAAGGTCTCGGCTTCCTGATTATCTTTCGGACCGAAAGGCTGCCTTCTGTCGTTCCTCCTGTCATTTCTGCGGTCACCGAATCTTCTTTCTCCGCGCTCCCTGTGCTCGCCTCCGAAGCCGCCCTTCCTGTCGTTGCCTCGTCTTTCTCTGTCTCCGCGAGGACGGCGTTCAGGCTCGACATAGCCCTCCGGCTTTTCTATCAGGGCTTTCATGGAGAGCCGCATCTTGCCTGTCTTCTCGTCAATTTCAAGAAGTTTGACATCCACCTCATCACCGACATTGAGCACGTCTGCAACATTATCGGTCTTGCCCCAGGCTATTTCAGAAACGTGCAGCAAGCCTTCCTTGCCCGGGAGAATTTCTACGAATGCTCCGAAATCAAGGATTGACACTATTTTTCCGTGATATACCTCACCTACTTCCGGTACGGCACAGATACCCATAATCCAGTCGTAAGCCTTTTGCATGGCCTCTGCATCGTTCGTGGCAATATCGACAATCCCTTTGCCGTCTACCTCGTCGATAGCGATTACAGCCCCGGTTTCAGCCTGAATCTTCTGGATTGTCTCTCCGCCTTTGCCTATGACGGCTCCGATAAAGTCTTTTGAAATCTCAAACTGTTTGATACGAGGAACAAAAGGCTTGTAGTCTTCGCGAGGCTCACTTAGCGTCTTCATCATCTCGCCCATAATATGGAGCCTGCCCTGACGAGCCTGTTCCAAGGCCTTTTCCAGCACATCGTATGATAGGCCGTCCACCTTTATGTCCATTTGGGTTGCAGTGATACCGTCTTTTGTACCTGCTACCTTGAAGTCCATATCTCCGAGATGATCCTCATCTCCGAGAATATCGGTAAGGATTGCATATCTGCCGTTCGGATTGTTCGCATCGGTTATAAGTCCCATTGCAACACCTGCAACAGGTTTCTTGATTTTGACACCGGCATCCATAAGAGCAAGACAGCCTCCGCAGATAGAAGCCTGAGAAGACGAACCGTTAGATTCAAGTATATCAGATACTACGCGGACTGCATAAGGGAATTCCGGAGCCTTAGGCATAACGGCCTTTAATGCTCTGAAAGCAAGGTTGCCGTGTCCGACTTCGCGGCGGCCTACACCTCTCTGTGCCCTTGCCTCACCTGTTGCGAAAGGAGGGAAGTTGTAATGCAGAACAAACTGCTGGGTCTCACGAATGAGGACTTCGTCCATTTCTTTCATATCGAGTTTGGTACCCAAGGTAACTGTTGCCAGGGACTGTGTCTCGCCTCGAGTGAATATGGCCGAGCCATGCACACAAGGCAGGCAGCCAACCTCGCACCAGATAGGGCGGACTACATCGGTCTTCCTGCCGTCAAGTCTCAATCCCTCGTCGAGGATGAGGTTTCTCATAGCCTCTTTCTCGACAGCACCGTAGTACCTTGCAACCATGGCAGCCTTTGCTTCCTGATCTTCCTCAGAAAGTGTTGCAAGAAAGTCTTTATGTATCTGTTCGAAACCGGCCGTCCTTTCCTGCTTAGGTTTTGCAGCCTTGGCAAGAGCATAGCATTTGTCATAGCAGAATTCATGTACGGCCTTGCACAGGTCTTCGTCCTCTTCGTCGTGAGGATAATCCCTCTTTACGTCCTTGCCAAGCTCCTTGTTGAGCTCTTTCTGAATGCGGCAATGTTTCTTTATCTCTTCATGTGCGAATTTTATGGCATCAAGCATAACGTCTTCCGTTACCTCGTCCATTTCGCCCTCTACCATCATGATATTCTCTTCTGTTGCCGCTACCATAAGCTCAAGGTCGGCATCCTTCATCTCCGAGAAATTCGGGTTTATCTTGAATTCTCCATTGATTCTGGCCACCCTTACTTCGGAAATAGGACCGAGGAACGGAAGGTCGCTCGCTGCAAGTGCAGCAGATGCTGCAAGTCCCGCCAAAGCGTCCGGCTGTATATCCTCCTCAGCAGAAATCAGCCAGATATTTACAAATACTGCAAGATGAAAATCTTCCGGGAACAATGGCCTTAATGCCCTGTCCACAAGTCGGGAAATAAGGACCTCATAATCTGAGGCCTTTCCTTCTCGTTTCATAAATCCGCCCGGAAAACGTCCTGCGGCATAGAACTTTTCTTTATAATCTACTTGAAGCGGAAGAAAGTCTGTTCCTTCATCAACTTCCGTTGCACATGTTACGGTGGCTAAAAGCATAGTGCCACCCATTCTTACGACCGCTGATCCGTCTGCCTGTTTGGCAACTTTTCCGGTCTCGATTTCAATTACCCGCCCATCGGATAATTCGATCTTCTTGTTGATAATATTCATTTATTTCGTTTATTGACTTTTTAAGACAAAAAAGGGAGGGTTCGCAGGAACCATCCCTTGGGATTCCTTCCGTATGTCTTATCGACGGAGCCCCAACTCCTTGACGATATTTCTGTATCTCTCGATATCAACATCCTGGAGATAATCCAGAAGCTGACGTCTTTTACCTACGAGACGAAGAAGGGAACGACGTGTAGCATTGTCTTTCTTGTTCTTCTTCATGTGCTCCGTAAGGTGATCGATACGGTAGGAGAATAAAGCAACTTGACTCTCTGGTGAGCCGGTGTCTGTATTGGACTTCCCGTACTTAGCGAAAATCTCTTGCTTCTTTTCAGCTTGTAAATACTCAGCCATTTTGCAAAAAATTTTAGTTAATATTAAATCATGATAGATACTATCGGAACTATCATGGCAAATTTACACATAAATTCCAATAAAACAATGCTTTCTATCCAATAAGTGCTGTGGGTACATCAATTATTGCCTTAAATGAGGAATTTGAAAGATCAATAAGACAGGGCGGCCAATCAGCCGCCCTGTCCGAATATCTTATGTACGAAGCTTAAAGCTCGTTCATTTCTTTTTCAATGTCCTCCTTGCTTCCAACAAGTATGTCCTGATATTCGTCAAGACCTGTACCTGCCGGAATGAGGTGGCCGCTTATGACATTTTCTTTCAGGCCTTCAAGATTATCTACCCGGCCTCTGATAGCGGCTTCGCTCAGAACCTTTGTGGTCTCCTGGAATGAAGCGGCTGAAATGAAGCTGTCTGTCTTGAGGGCGGCTCTTGTGATACCCTGGAGCACCTGTCTTGCCGTTGCCGGCTTGGCGTCCCTTACTGCAATCATCTTGAGCCCCTGTCTTTTCAGAGAGTCATTCTCGTTCTTCATTTCCCTTGCGGATATTATCTGACCTACGGAGTATCTCTGTGAGTCACCGGCATCAAGGATGAAATACTTGCCGTAAATAGCATCGTTCGTGTCCATAAATGCCCATTTGTCCACAAGTTCTTCAGGTAGGAACTCTGTGTCGCCCGGCTGGTCAATCTGCACCTTGCGCATCATCTGTCTTACGATGATTTCAAAGTGCTTGTCATTGATCTTCACGCCTTGGAGACGATAGACTGCCTGAACTTCATTTACAATGTATTCTTGTGCCTTTACAGGTCCAAGTACATTCAGAATGTCGGTAGGAGAAATACCACCGTCGGAAAGCCTTGTGCCGGCTTTTACATAGTCATTTTCCTGAACAAGTATCTGCTTGGTGAGAGGTACCAGGTAGGTCTTTTCGACACCTGACTTGTTCTTGACGATAATCTCACGGTTGCCCCTCTTTATCTTGCCCATGGATACCTCTCCGTTGATTTCAGAGATGATTGCCGGGCTTGAAGGGGTCCTGGCTTCAAACAGTTCAGTAACACGCGGAAGGCCGCCGGTAATATCGCTTGACTTACCGATAGCACGCGGTATCTTTATGATTACGTCACCCACATTGGCTTTCTGTCCGTCTGAAGCTATTACATGCGCTCCTACAGGCAGGTTGTATTGTCTCAATGTTACGCCCGCATCATCGAGAATGAGGACTGACGGATTTTTGGTCTTGTCCCTGGACTCAATGATTACCTTATCCCTGTTTACTGAGAATTCATCTGCAACCTCTTCACGGAAGTTGGAGCCCTCAATCATATTTTCAAATCTCAACGTACCGGCCGTCTCGACGATAGTGATTGCGTTGTACGGATCCCATTCGCAGATAAGGTCGCCTTTCTTGACGGATTCCCCGTTCTTCTTGTGTAGCAGTGCTCCGTAAGGGACATCATACTGTGAGAAGGTAATTCCCGTGTTGCTGTCTACAATACGCAGTTCCGTCATACGGCTAACTACAATCTCTACGGAATCTCCGTTTTCGCCTTTCTTGTTGATTGTCCTAAGCTCCTCAAATTCCAGCTTGCCGTCATATTTAGACTCAATGGAAGAGTCGGCAGCCATGCTGGACGCTGTACCTCCGACGTGGAATGTACGAAGGGTAAGCTGTGTACCCGGCTCGCCGATAGACTGTGCAGCAATGACTCCGACCACCTCACCCTTTTCAACCATACGGCTTGTGGACAGGTTGCGGCCGTAGCATTTTGCACATACGCCTTTCCTTGATTCGCAGGTAAGTACCGAACGGATTTCAATCTGCTCGATAGGAAGCGAGTCAATAAGTTTTGCATCGTCTTCCCTGATTTCCTGGCCTGCAGGAAGAATAAGTTCTCCCGTGAGTGGATTGAAGATATCGTGCACTGACGTGCGGCCGAGAATTCTTTCGCCGAGTGATTCCACCACCTCATCCTTGTTCTTGATAGCAGTAGCAATAAGACCTCTTAACGTGCCGCAATCCTCCTCCGTGATAATAACATCGTGGGATACATCGACAAGACGCCTTGTGAGGTAGCCTGCGTCAGCCGTCTTCAAGGCGGTATCGGCCAGACCTTTACGTGCACCGTGAGTTGAGATGAAGTATTCGAGCACTGACATACCCTCTTTAAGGTTGGATATGATAGGGTTTTCGATAATTTCAGCTCCGGCAGCTCCTGATTTCTGCGGCTTTGCCATAAGTCCTCGCATTCCGCACAGCTGTTTGATCTGCTGTGTGGAGCCCCTGGCTCCTGAATCAAGCATCATATAGACAGGGTTGAATCCCTGCTGGTCGGCAGAAATCTGTTTCTCGACTATATTCGTAAGCTTGTTGTCTATGGATGTCCACAGGTCTATAACCTTGTTGTAACGCTCGTTGTTCGTTATGAAACCCATAGAATAGTTGTTCTTGATATCCTCCACCTGGGCGTATCCGGACTCGATAAGCTTGGACTTTTCGTTCGGGATAAGCACGTCTCCGAGGTTAAAGGATATACCGGCACGGAATGCACGGTCGTAACCGAGATTCTTGATGTCGTCAAGGAACTGTGCAGTACGGGTAACGCCTGTGTGCTTTATGACATCGGTAATGATCTTCCTGAGGGACTTCTTGCCTAACACCTCATTGACATAAGGTACCTCTTCCGGAACAAACTGGTTCACTATGATACGTCCCGGTGTTGTCTCGACCATCTTATAGCCTTTCTCCGGAGCCTGTTTATCAAGCGGCAGTCTTACATTGACCTTTGAGTGAATGTCCACTGCTTTTTCATTCAGGGCAACAATCACTTCTTCCGGTCCGTAGAAATTCATCCCCTCTCCTTTTGCGCCCGGCTTTATCTTGGTTATATAGTAAAGTCCGAGGACCATATCCTGTGAAGGTACGGTGATAGGAGTTCCGTTTGCAGGATTCAGAATATTCTGAGATCCGAGCATAAGTATCTGGGCCTCAAGTATTGCTGCGTTGCCCAGAGGAAGGTGGACTGCCATCTGGTCTCCGTCGAAGTCGGCATTGAACGCCGTACATGCAAGCGGATGCAACTGTATGGCCTTGCCTTCAATCATCTTAGGCTGGAAAGCCTGAATACCAAGTCTGTGAAGTGTCGGGGCACGGTTAAGCAATACCGGATGCCCTTTCATTACATTTTCAAGAATATCCCAAATCACCGGATCTTTCCTGTCCACTATCTTCTTGGCTGACTTGACTGTCTTTACAATTCCGCGCTCTATCAGCTTCCTGATAATGAACGGTTTATAAAGCTCTGCCGCCATGAATTTCGGCAGACCGCACTCGTGCATATTCAATTCCGGACCTACAACGATGACCGAACGGGCCGAATAATCGACACGTTTTCCGAGCAGGTTCTGACGGAATCGTCCTTGTTTCCCTTTCAAACTGTCCGAGAGAGATTTGAGTGCTCTGTTGGACTCGCTTTTCACTGCGCTTGACTTCTTGGAGTTGTCAAACAGAGAGTCAATAGACTCCTGGAGCATACGTTTCTCATTTCTGAGAATGACTTCCGGAGCTTTAATCTCGATCAGTCTTTTAAGACGGTTGTTCCTTATGATTACCCTTCTGTAAAGGTCGTTGAGGTCTGAAGTTGCAAACCTGCCTCCGTCAAGCGGCACAAGCGGACGCAAATCCGGCGGAATTACAGGAATAACTTTCATTATCATCCATTCCGGACGGTTTACGCCCTTTGACTCCTCAAACCATTTGACTACGCTAAGCCTTTTCAGCAGTTCTGCCTTTCTTTGCTGCGAAGTCTCTACTGCCATATTTGCCCTAAGCTCTTTGGCGAGAGCCTCGACGTCTATTTCTTTTAGCAGATCGTAGATCCCGTCAGCTCCCATTTTGGCAATGAACTTGTCAGGGTTGTCGTCTGACAGGTTATTGTTGTCCGGGAATTTATCAAGAATATCCAGATATTCGTCTTCTGACAGCAAATCAAGTTTCTGCAGGCCGCTGGCACCCGGACGGATTACTACATATTTCTCATAGTAAATCACCGATTCCAGCTTCTTTGCCGGCATTCCGACCATGGCGGAAATCTTGTTTGGAGCTGACTTGAAATACCAGATGTGGGCTACGGGAACCGTAAGGGCAATGTGGCCCATTCTTTCCCTGCGGACCTTTTTCTCTGTAACTTCTACTCCGCACCTGTCGCAGACAATTCCACGGTATCTGATCCTCTTGTATTTGCCGCAATAGCACTCATAGTCTTTTGTCGGCCCGAAGATCTTCTCGCAGAACAGTCCGTCCCTTTCAGGCTTGTACGTCCTGTAATTGACCGTTTCCGGCTTCAGGACCTCACCGCAGGACCTTGCTATGATGTCCTCCGGTGATGCCAGCGAGATACTGATTCTCTGGAAATTGCTCTTTACCTTATTGTCTTTATTATTAAAAGTAGGCATATTTCTTATTAATCAAATCAAATTTCAATTAATCCAATGTGACCTTCAGGCCAAGTCCTCTGAGTTCGTGAAGCAGCACGTTCAGGGATTCAGGTATGCCTGGGGTAGGCATAGGGTCTCCCTTGACAATGGCTTCATAAGTCTTGGACCTTCCTGTAACGTCATCCGACTTGACAGTCAGAATCTCCTGAAGAGCATTTGCCGCACCGAAGGCCTCAAGAGCCCATACCTCCATTTCTCCAAATCTCTGTCCTCCGAACTGTGCCTTACCGCCAAGCGGCTGCTGTGTTATCAGAGAGTAAGGACCGATAGACCTGGCGTGCATCTTGTCGTCGACCATGTGGCCAAGCTTGATCATATAGATAACTCCTACGGTAGCCGGCTGGTCAAAGAGATCGCCTGTGCCGCCGTCCCTAAGCAGGGTTTTGCCAAATCGAGGCACACCTGCTTTGTCGGTGTATTTACAGATTTCATCTATGTTTGCACCGTCAAAAATAGGGGTGCTGAACTTAAGACCAAGCCGTGAGCCAGCCCAACCGAGCACGGTTTCATAAATCTGGCCTAAGTTCATACGTGACGGCACACCCAATGGGTTAAGAACAATATCCACAGGAGTTCCGTCGTTAAGGAACGGCATGTCCTCCTCACGTACAATCTTGGCTACAATTCCTTTGTTGCCGTGGCGTCCGGCCATTTTATCTCCGACAGTGATCTTCCTCTTTTTGGCTATGTAGACTTTTGCAAGCTGCATAACTCCGTTAGGAAGTTCGTCTCCTATCTTGACCTTGTCAATGGCACGTTTGCTTCTTGCAGACTCTTCCTTATAGGCAATACAGTAATTGTTTATAAGGTCTCTTACAAGAATGTTGGTGTTTTTGTCGGACGTCCACTTGTTTGAATTTATATTCTCAAAATCAATCGTCCTCAACTGATCGGCTGTTATTTCCTTGTCTTTGGCAATAACCTCAACACCGTACAAGTCGCTGATGCCTACGCTCTTCTTTCCCTCCACCAAGGTTATGAGCTTGTCTATGAAAGAAGAATACAAAGCTTCCGCTTTCTTGTTGAAATCCTCTTCAAGGATCTCCAGCCTGGCTTTTTGCTCTGCCTTAGCGCCTTTTCTGTTGGCTTCCTTGCCAATCTTGGTATAAAGGGCGGTCTTAATCACTGTACCGCTAAGAGACGGGTTTGCTTTCAGAGAGGCATCCTTTACATCACCGGCCTTGTCTCCGAAAATAGCTCTCAGAAGCTTCTCTTCCGGAGAAGGATCGCTTTCTCCCTTAGGGGTGATCTTGCCGATCATAATATCTCCCGGCTCGATATGCGCTCCGATTCTTACGATACCGTTTTCGTCAAGATCCTTTGTAGCGTCCTCGCTGACATTAGGGATGTCAGAGGTAAGTTCTTCCATACCGCGTTTTGTCTCGCGGACCTCGGTAAGGTACTCGTCGACATGGACGGATGTAAGAATATCCCAGCGTACCATTTTTTCTGAAAGCACGATGGCATCCTCATAGTTGTATCCTTTCCAAGGCATGAAAGCCACCATAAGGTTACGTCCCAAGGCGAGTTCACCTGCCTGTGTCGCGTAGCCCTCGGTAAGGATCTGTCCCTCTTCAACCCTGTCACCTTTCCGTACAGTCGGCTTGAGTGTAACTGTTGTGCTCTGGTTGGTCCTTCTGTATATAGGAAGGTGATATACTGTTATTTCCGGTGAGAAACTTACATATTTCTCATCGTCAGTCCTGTCATATTTGATATGGATTTCATTTGCATCCACATATACGACCTCACCTTTGCCCTCAGACATTATCTGTGTTCTGGAATCCAGGCAGACAGTCTGTTCGAGGCCTGTACCCACGATAGGGGATTCAGGACTCAGAAGCGGAACGGCCTGACGCATCATGTTGGCTCCCATCAAGGCTCGGTGGGCATCATCGTGCTCAAGGAAAGGAATCAATGAGGCGGCTACTGAAGCCATCTGGTTAGGAGCCACGTCCATGTAGTCCACTTCCTCTTTTGTAACGACAGGAAAGTCGGCTTCAAGACGGCATTGTATCCTGTCTTCAAGTATATTCCCTTCATCATCCATATTTACGTTGGCTAAAGAGACGCGTTTGTTCTCTTCTTCCTCTGCACTCATGAATTTCCAGCCGCTGTCACTTAAATCCACTTTACCGTTCTCAACCTTGCGGTAAGGAGTCTCTATAAATCCTAAGTCATCTATCTTGGCATATACGCACAAAGATGATATAAGACCGATATTAGGGCCCTCAGGTGACTCGATAGGGCATAGACGCCCATAATGGGTATAGTGAACGTCACGTACCTCAAACCCGGCTCTGTCCCTTGAAAGACCGCCCGGACCTAAGGCCGAAAGACGGCGTTTATGTGTAATCTCGGCCAACGGGTTGGTCTGATCCATAAATTGGGAAAGCTGGCTTGTCCCAAAGAATGAATTGATTACAGAAGACAAGGTCTTTGAATTGATCAGGTCTACAGGATTGAACTGTTCGCTGTCCCGGACATTCATTCTCTCGCGGATTGTCCTTGCCATTCTGGAAAGACCTACGCTGAACTGATTTGCAAGCTGTTCGCCTACTGTCCTTACCCTCCTGTTGCTCAGGTGGTCGATATCATCTATAACCGCCTTTGAGTTAATCAGTTCTATAAGGTATCTGATGATTTCGATTATATCGTCATTCGTGAGCACTCTGACTGATGGGTCAATGCTCATGTTCAATTTCTTGTTAAGACGATAACGTCCTACGTTACCGAGATCGTATCTCTTCTCCGAGAAGAATAGTTTGTCGATAACATCTCTCGCAGTAGCTTCATCAGGTGGTTCCGAATTACGTAACTGCTTGTAGATATAGTTTACCGCTTCTTTTTCAGTGTTGGTAGGATCTTTCTGCAACGTGTTGAAGATGATGGCGAACTCGTTGTCATTTGCATCATCCTTATGCAGCAGAATGGTCTTTACCTCGGCTTCCTTGAGTTTTTCCATAGTTTCCTCGTTGATGATTTCATCACGGTCGGCAACTATTTCCGTTCTCACAAAGGATATGACTTCTCCTGTGTCCTCGTCCACGAAGTCTTGAATGCCTGTCTTGAGAACTTTGGCTGCAAGTCTGCGTCCTTCGTTCTTTTTTATATTCTCTTCGGTAACTTCTATTTCTTCGGCAAGTCCGAAAATATTGATGATATCCTTATCGGAATCGAAGCCGATTGCCCTCAGCAGGGTGGTTACCGGTAATTTCTTCTTTCGGTCGATATACGCATACATCACATTGTTGATGTCTGTAGCGAATTCGATCCATGATCCCTTGAACGGGATTATCCTGGCAGAATAGAGCTTCGTTCCATTCGCATGGAGGCTCTGAGCAAAGAATACACCAGGTGACCTGTGGAGCTGCGATACGATGATGCGCTCCGAACCGTTTATCACAAAAGTGCCGCCGGGCGTCATATATGGGATGTTCCCAAGGTATACGTCCTGAACTCTGGTGTCGAAATCTTCGTGCTCCGGATCACTGCATGAAAGGCGGAGTTTTGCCTTAAGAGGGACATTGTATGTCAGCCCTCTCTCAAGGCATTCTTCAATGGAGTACTGCGGCGGATCAATGAAATAGTCGATAAATTCGAGCTTATAATTGTTCCTCGTGTCCTCGATTGGAAAAATTTCCTGAAAAACCTGATATAGACCTTCGTTTTTCCTGTTTTCAGGAGTGGTGTCGAGCTGGAAAAAATCCTTGAATGACTTCAGCTGCACCTCAAGCAGATCCGGATATTCCAGAATTTTTGAAGTTGCGAAATTTATTCGTTTATGATTAGTCTTTTTTGACATATTCTGCCTTTGAAATGAGAAAAACTTAATACGACAAAAAGGTTTAGAGCCTATTGGTCGGCTCTAAACCTGCTTTCGTTCCCCGAATATAGGGGAGAGATGAAGTTACTTAATCTCAACTTCAGCTCCGGCCTCTTCGAGAGTAGCTTTAAGCTGCTCTGCTTCGGCCTTGGATACTTTCTCTTTCAAAGGTGCCGGTGCCTTGTCTACAAGGTCCTTTGCTTCCTTAAGTCCGAGTCCGAGAGCATCCTTCACAGCCTTGATAACGCCAAGTTTAGCCTGGCCGGGTGATGTAAGGATAACATCGAATTCTGTCTGCTCTGCAGGAGCTGCCTCAGCAGTGGCTGCAGGACCTGCAACAGCAACAGCTGCAGCAGCAGGCTCGATACCATATTCATCTTTCAGAACCTTAGCAAGTTCCTGAACGTCTTTCACAGAAAGGTTTACCAACTCTTCTGCAAGTGCTTTTACGTCTGCCATAATAATATTTTGTTTAAATTGTTTGTATTATTTTTCTTCTTTTTCTGATAGAGTCTTGACGATTCCGGCAAGTTTGCCGCCAGCTGACTCAAGGGCTGATATAACATTGCGTGCAGGAGATTGTAGCAAGGTGATGATATCACCGATAAGCTCTTCCTTAGACTTGATAGATGCAAGCTCTTCAAGTTTGTCTGCACCTACAAAAGCGCATTCCTGAACGTATGCTCCTTTCAAGGCCGGCTTTTCGGCTCCGCCTTTCTGGAATTCCTTGATAAGTTTGGCAGGTGAGTTTGCAACCTCGGTGTACATGATGGCAGTATTGCCTACCAAGGTCGGAATCAGGAGATTCATCTCATCATTGTTCAACTCTTTAAGCACGTGGTGGAAGAGAGTGTTCTTTACAACAGTAAGCTTGATACCCTTCTTGAAGCACTCACGGCGGAGTTTTGTAGTATCTGCAGCATTCAGTCCGGAGATATCCGTAATATAAAAGTTAGGAGTCTCTTTTATCTGTGCTGAGATAGATTCAATTATTTGGGTTTTTAATTCCTTTTTCATCTTATTGAATGTTTTTATTCAGCACTGAATGCTTTTAAGTCAATTTTAATGCCCTGGCTCATGGTCGTGCATATTGAGGCTCCCAGCATATAGGTGCCTTTCAATGACTGCGGTTTCAGTTTTGATATTGCTGAAAGCACTGTCTTTGCATTTGCATAAATCTGCTCAGGTGTGAATGATGCCTTTCCGATAGCAGTATGAATGATCCCGGTCTTATCAACCTTGAAATCTATCTTACCGCCTTTGACATCTCTGACGGCATTGCCGACTTCCATTGTCACCGTACCTGTCTTAGGGTTTGGCATGAGGCCTCTCGGACCGAGAATACGACCGATAGGACCGACTTTGCCCATGACAGATGGAGTACAGATGACAACATCGACATCTGTCCAGCCGCCTTTTATCTTTTCGATATAGTCATCAAGACCTACGTAGTCCGCGCCGGCTTCCTTGGCTTCATTTTCCTTGTCAGGAGTACAAAGCACGAGCACGCGTGTAACCTTACCTGTGCCGCTTGGCAGGGTGACTACACCACGGATCATCTGGTTTGCCTTACGAGGGTCTACGCCAAGGTTCACGGCAAGCTCAACAGTTGCGTCGAACTTGGTGTAGGTGATATCCTTAAGGACACGGCAGGCCTCTGACAACTCATACATTTTTGAAGGATCATACTTTGCAGCGACAGCCTTCTGATTCTTTGTAAGTTTGCTCATAAATACGTCTGTTATTGAATGTCCTCAGGGAAGGTCCCTGTAACCTTGATACCCAAACTTCTTGCAGTACCTGCAACCATTTTCATAGCTGACTTAAGCGTAAACGCATTCAAGTCCGGCATCTTGCCTTCCGCTATGGTTCTTACCTGCTCCCAGGTAACAGAAGCGACCTTGTTCCTGTTAGGCTCGCCTGAACCTTTCTGTATCTTGGCTGCTTCTTTAAGTGAGACTGCTACCGGCGGTTGTTTTACCTCAAAAGAGAAAGACTTGTCGGAATAGACTGTAATGACTACAGGCAGCACTTTGCCCGCACTCTGCTGAGTAGCGGCGTTGAACTGCTTACAGAAGTCCATTATATTCAAGCCTTTTGAACCGAGTGCCGGTCCAACCGGAGGCGCTGGATTCGCTGCTCCACCTTTAATTTGGAGTTTGATGAATCCGGTAACTTCTTTTGCCATGATAAATTATTCTTTAGTTACTTGATTAAAGTTGAGTTCCAGCAGAGTCTTTCTGCCGAATATCATAACTATTACCTTGAGTTTGCTTCTATCTTCTACAATCTCGTCAATAGTACCATCGAAGCCGCTGAATGGGCCGTCCGTGATCTTAACGGATTCACCGATATTGTAATCGATTTCCGTCGTGCCTTCGTTCTCCGCCTGCTTGTCCTGTTCGCCGAGTATCCGGCGGACTTCCTCATCCCTCAGAGGAATAGGAATTCGCTCAGTCACGGAAGACGAATGCTCGTCGTCCTTTACGACTGTCCTGTTCTCGGTCAGGAAACCGGACATTCCGGGAATAAGATTACGGATGATATATTGCAAATCACCGCTCAGTTCCGCTTCTATCAATACGTAACCAGGGAAAAGGAGCTTCTCTACAGAGACTCTTTTTCCGTTCTTGATTGTGTATTTTTTCTCGACAGGAACGATGACCTGGGACACCTGATTTTGAAGATTACTTCTTTCTATCTCCTTTTCAAGGTATTCTTTGGCCTTTTTCTCTTTTCCCCCCGCAGTCCTGAGGACGTACCATTTCTTTTCGCCCATGGTAATGAATAAATTACAATGTGTAGATTGCTGTCATCAGATGCTGGAAAGCAAAGTCTACGATGAACAATGCCACCGCAATAATGACTGTTGCCACCATTACAAGCAAGGCGGATCCTTGCAAACTTTCCCAAGTCGGCCAAGTCACCTTTCTTGCAAGCTCAACGTATGACTCTTTACAATAGTTAATGAACTTTCTCATCTTTACTTTTAATGGACACCGTTTTCTTGGAAGCTTAAACAATGTCTGTTAAACATTACCAAATCGTAACCTTTGATATTTGCAGGGGAAGCAGGATTCGAACCCACATCTACGGTTTTGGAGACCGCTGAACTACCCTTGTTCTATTCCCCTATAAATGCGGACCGGCTATAATGCCAGCCCGCACGGTATTGTGTTTGAATTTATTTCACAATCTTGATTACCTGACCTGCACCAACTGTGCGGCCACCTTCGCGGATAGCGAAACGGAGACCCTGGTTGATAGCTACAGGGGTGATAAGCTTAACATTGATCTCAACGTTATCGCCCGGCATAACCATTTCGATTCCTTCAGGAAGAGTGATCTCTCCGGTAACATCCAGTGTACGGATGAAGAACTGAGGACGATAGTGGTTGTGGAACGGAGTATGACGTCCGCCCTCTTCTTTCTTGAGGACATAGATCTGAGCCTGGAACTCGGTATGAGGAGTGATTGAACCAGGTTTTGCAACAACTTCACCTCTCTTGACATCTTTCTTGTCGATACCACGGAGAAGAAGACCTACGTTGTCACCTGCCTCACCCTCATCGAGAAGTTTACGGAACATCTCAACGCCTGTGCAGACTGTCTTACGAGGCTCGTCACCGAAACCTACAAGCTCAACTTCATCATTGACGTGGATAACACCGGTCTCAATACGGCCTGTAACAACAGTACCACGACCAGTAATAGAGAAGATGTCCTCGATAGGCATGAGGAATGGCTTCTCGTTTTCACGTACAGGGAGCGGAATGTACTCATCAACTGCTTTCATGAGTTCCATAACCTTATCTTCCCACTGAGCTTCGCCGTTGAGCGCGCCAAGAGCAGAGCCACGGATGATAGGGCAGTTCTCGTCGAATTTGTAGAATGCGAGAAGATCGCGGATTTCCATTTCAACGAGGTCAAGCATCTCCGGATCATCAACAAGGTCCACCTTGTTCATGAATACTACGATCTTAGGTACGTTCACCTGACGGGCGAGCAGGATGTGCTCACGTGTCTGAGGCATAGGACCGTCCGTTGATGCAACAACAAGGATTGCACCATCCATCTGGGCAGCACCGGTAACCATATTCT
>CAMYAE010000029.1 GCA_947253655.1 uncultured Bacteroidales bacterium | reverse complement strand
TTTTCGTATAGAACCATAGATTGACATCATACTCTCTAATAGCACTTATTCCATCGCATAAAATGCCGGTATCTTCCGGCTTGCAGTAAAATTTCCCGCGCATGGTAATAGGCTTTATTTTATCATCAAAAAAATATAAAAGTTTCATATCTTCTCTCCTAAAAAATTTTAACTAAAGCTATAAGTAAAGATAAGTAGTAAATAAAATATATTAAGTTAAGCCAGCCTCCGCGAATAATCATATGTAGTCCCTTTGGCAATTTCCCGGCAATTGGAGTCAAAATTATAAGAAATATTGGTGTAAATAGGGCTTGCCAACTTGGAAAGGCTGTAAATCCTAATAAAATTATCACTGCTGTTGCTATATTTCCTAGAGCCATAATTCCAAAAACTATTTTTGCTTGGAATTTTAAAAATTTTAAAAATTCATCAAAGGCTCCTTTGTTTTCGTGCCTTGATAAAAGTCCTAAGTAGGCGCATTGAATGTGATAAGTGCCTCCTAGTATCATGCCAAAAATATTTATTAAAAATACAAACCATCCAATAGTTAAATAATTTTCTTGAGTAGCTAAAACAATATGATAAAAGCCAATACAATATATAAAGGCAGATATTGGACCTAAAAGACCACCAATGTATAATCTTTTTATGCTAACATTTTTCATTATGCCGACAATACTATTTATAGTATCCTTGCTGTCATAATCATCAGGGTCATAATATAAAATCATATCTCCCAAAAACATCAAGAATGAACCCAAAAGACCTATTAAGATACATTTGATTAAGGTCATAAGTCTACCTCCTTTTTTATGTTAAGTGATAACCCGTTGGCGGAATATTATCTTTTTGAAAATTTCACCCCGTTAATTATTGCAGTACCCGATATAACGGCAATCCGGATTTCAGAGGCTTTTACATTCTTCAGTTCCACAACCTTGACACCGCCGGATTTTCTGCTCCCGTATGCCACTGTGATGAATTGTCCTCCACCGTCAGTTGCCTGAATCTGATAGCCGCAGTCAGTATCCTCTCCGAAATCAATGCTGACCTGATAAAAGGTTCCCTCTTCAGGAATAGTGAAGAAATCCCCTCTTCCAAGACGTACAGGCCGGCTCTCGCTTGAATCCTTGTTGCTGACTCTTACTTTTCCTGAAGGGTCGGCCACAGTCAGTCTGCCATTAAGCCTTATGTCCGTAG
The DNA here is from genome assembly GCA_947253655.1 of uncultured Bacteroidales bacterium. GTDB lineage: Bacteria > Bacteroidota > Bacteroidia > Bacteroidales > UBA932 > Cryptobacteroides. The sequence continues at coordinate 23,924 of CAMYAE010000029.1, read as the reverse complement.
AGGAAGCCCCCACCATAATATTGAAATCTCCCGGCTCCACCACCCTTTTCATATCCATATCAAGCAAAGAGAGGTCTTTAGGAGTGATTAGCATGCTGATACTCTTTGTCTCGCCAGGCTCCAGGGTTATCCTCTCAAAGCCTCTGAGGTTCTTTTCATAAGTAGTTATCGAACTGACACAATCCCGGATGTACAGTTGCACGACTTCATCTCCCTTGACCTTGCCGGAATTGGTGACATCGAACGACACTCTAACGGAATCGTCCTGAGATATGACATCTGCCGACAGTTTCAGGTTCGAATACTTGAACTCGGTATAACTCAAGCCGAAGCCGAAATCATACAGGGAGCCATTAACCCTGGTCTGCCTGCCGTCAGGACCGGTACCGCTTGCACCGTTCACCTGTGATGCCGGCTTGAACGGAAAGTTGAACGGTATCTGTCCGACTGTCTTAGGGAATGTAACAGTAAGCTTTCCTCCGGGGTTATACTCTCCCAAAAGGACTTTTGCTATTGCTGTGCCACCATGAGAGCCGGGATACCAGGCTTCAAGGATTGCATCCGCATTAGCTGCTGCCCAGTTGATTGACAAAGGCCTTCCGTTTATTAATACGACTATCATCGGCTTTCCGGTTTTCTTCACTTCCTTAAGCAATAGATTCTGAAAACCGGGCAATTCGAGACTTGTGCGGCTCTTGTTCTCCCCACAAGTTCTCTCTCCGCCTCCGACCACCACCACAGCCACATCACTCGAAGCGACAAGGCTTACTGCATTTTCAATATCCTGAAGCACCTGCTCCTCCGGCTCCTCCGGCAAAATTTCAGACTGCGGCCAATTCTTGTCCACAAGATCGCACCCCTTGGCATAAAGCACTTCCACCTTTCCGTCAAGTGCGTTTTTCAGACCATCTAACACGGAAAAGGATTCCGTTGCAAGCGGACCGTAATGCAGGTGACAAAACGAGGTCTCGTCGGCATTCGGCCCTACAACTGCCACCCTTTTAAGTTTTGAGGCATCGAGAGGCAAGGTATTGTTTGAATTCTTAAGCAGTACAAGCGATTCCAAAGAGGCCTGCAGAGCCACCTTGTTGTTTTCTTCGCCGTCCACTTCCTTGTCCGCTGCCTCAAAATCAGTCTGATAAGGAGAGTCGAACAATCCGATAAGAAATTTTACCCTCAGAATATCCCTGACCCTTTCATCAATTGTCTCCATTGAGAGACTTCCCTCATTCAACAGTTCTCTCAAAGGCAAGACGTAACTGTCTGGAGAACGGAAAGTGCAGCGTACATTAAGGCCGGCTTCAACGCTCTGCCTCACTGCTTCTTTCATATCATCAGCAACCCCATGCTTGGTGTAAAGATATTCTACGGCATCGCTGTCCGAAACCACATACCCCTTAAATCCGAAATCATTGCGTAACCTGTCATTAAGCCAATATTTGCTGCCCTCGACAGGAGCACCGTCATAGTCATTGTATGAAGCCATGGCACCTAAGATACCGGCCCTTGAAATGACTTCCCGCCAAGGATATACATGCACGTTCTCCACTTCATGGAGGGATATTTGAGGATCAACTCTCGACATACCCTCCCTGGCTCCCTTATTATTTGAATAAGCGATATAATGCTTTGAAGTTGCCGCAACCTGATAATCCCGCTGCATTCCAAGAGCCATATTGACACCGAGCTCTGCTACAAGATACGGGTCCTCCCCATAGACTTCCTCATACCTTCCCCACCTCTGGTCACGTCCCACGTCCAATATAGGGGCATAAATGTTGGTATATCCTAAAAGTCTTGCCTCCCTGCCGGTTATATAGCCGATACGGCGTACAAGTTCCCTGTTCCATGTATGACCTATACCTAATTGTGTAGGAAAATTAGTTGCCCTGTATGCCTCCACACCTCTTATTCCCTCGTTAGTGAAATCAACCGGGATACCTAGCCTCGTCTGCTCGACAAAGAACTTCTGAACCTCATTGAGGGCACGGGCATGGGTAGATGCCGGCCACAGGTAAGGATTATCCAACTCTATCGGCTTACCCCACTGGTAAAAGCCGTTAAGATGCTCGTCAATAGCCCCCATACCGTCCTTCCATATCTTGGTTTTCCACTCCTCTGTCGGCAAGGCATCTGCCAGTACCCTCTTGTAGCCATATAATGTTACCATTTGACAAGTCTTCTCATCGACAGTCATCTGTGACAACAGGTCCTCTATTCTGGCATCTATATCGGCCTTGGGATCTTCGTAAATGTCTTTCTTGCCGTTCTTGTTAAAATCTATCCACCCTTTATGATATATCTTAGAATGGTTGGACGGACGTGAGGCTCCGTAGACTGCCGTATTTGAAATGGACAGCAGGACAAGGGCTAAAAAGGCGGTTGCTCGCTTCATAATGTTATATTTATAAATTATTATGTGTACGTACACAATCAATTGACAAATATATAAACTTGTCAGACAAAATACAATGATCGGCGTGTCAATGCAATTGCATCAATACACGCCGATTAATCAAGGGTAATAAGCGACAGTTAGTCAAGCGGGCTGAAATCTCCTTTACCGACTCCGCAAAGAGGGCAAACCCAATCCTCAGGAAGATCTTCGAACGCAGTGCCAGGAGCAATACCGTTGTCAGGATCGCCTACTGCAGGATCGTACTCATATCCGCATACATCGCATACATACTTTTTCATAACTATAATAATTAAAAATTAAATTCTGAAAAGTCCACACATTTGCTGTGGCTCAATCGTGCGACTAAGATAATATTTATGCACGTATTTTCAAACAATTTTAGTAATTTTGTAACATATAACAATATGCACTTATGAGATACCTGTTACCGGCAACGGTTTGTTTCTTGACCTTATCTTTGTCCCTGTCAAGGGCGCAGTCAACTTTGGATGAGTGCAAAGAGTTGGCACGTGCCAATTACCCGGCAATCAGACAATATTCACTTATCGAAAAAACAAAGGAATATACCTTAAAGAATGCTGCTATGGACTGGATTCCTAAGATCACCCTCGGAGCACAGTTTACTATGCAGAACAAGGTGCCGAAATTTCCGGACCAATTCGATAACCTGCTTGCGGCAGCCGGCGTAGAAATGCCGGGAATGAAAAAAGAGCAGTACAAGGCTACCGTAGATGTCAGCCAGACGATATGGGACGGAGGCAAATATGCCGCAGACAAGCAGCTTGCCTTGGCGGAAGCAAAAGAAAGTCAGGGCTCGGTGGATGTGGAACTATATTCCCTGAACGGCAGAATTGAAGAAATCTACTTCGGCATCCTGCTGTTGAACAACAAGATTGAGCTTACTAAAAACAAGATAGCACTTCTGGAATCCAATCTGGCGCAAGCCCGATCACACGTGAGCAACGGCACCGCCCTCCAAGCCGATGCAGATGCCATAGAAGCCGAAATGCTTGCAGCAAGGCAAGGTCTGACAAAAATGACATCGGCTGCGGACAGCTATCTCAAGATGCTGGAGATATTTACCGGTACTAAAATAGACGGAAGCTCTTTGGTGCTTCCCGATATTCCTGAAATTACAAGCAGGGTAAATCGAAGGCCGGAAATGGCATATATAGATGCAAAGATAATGAAGCTTAAAGCTCAGGAAAAGCTCTTGAACGTCTCTTCCGTCCCGCAAATAGGCCTGTTCGCCCAAGCATATTACGGCTATCCCGGATTCGACTATTTCGACGGAATGATGCACAACAACATGTCTTTCAATGCCATAGCCGGCATCAGGCTTATATGGAACATCAGTTCGTTCCTTACTAAAAAGAACAATATTGAAAACATCCGCAGTGCGAGGAGCACATTGGAAGTGCAGAAAGACATTTTCGATTTCAACACAAATTTGCAGGCCCTGGGGCAGAACAATGAGATTGAACGGCTGCAAGCGGAATTGGCCGATGACGACAGGATTGTAGCCCTAAGGAAAAATGTGAGACTTGCAGCCGAATCAAAACTCCGCAACGGAGTAATCGACACCAATGACCTGCTGATGAAGATAACGGCTGAAAATGAAGCTATCATCAACAGGACAGAACACGAAATCCTGCTAATAAAGAAAGCATACGAATTGAGAAACACAACGAATTCAAAATGAAAATCATTGGAAATACATTATTGCTGGTCGCAATGACGGCAATTATATCCTGCTCGAACGAGGCAGGGTACGATGCCCAGGGTACTTTTGAAGCTACCGAAATCACCTTGTCTTCTGAGGTCAGCGGGAAAATTCTTGATTTCTGTGCCAGTGAGGGGGACAAGATATGTGCCGGTGACACTATAGCTATAATAGACACGGTACAGCTTTATCTTCGGAAACTCCAGCTCGAAAAGCAAGGGGCCTCTGTGCTCAAAAACCGCCCTGATGTAAACAAACAGATTGACGCCTTGCAGAAACGGCTTGAGAAAGCAGAACGGGAAAAGCTCAGGCTTGAGAACCTCATTGCCGACGGTGCAGCCACAAGCAAACAGTTGGATGATGCGGACGCCGCAATAGTAGAACTCAGAAGCCGGATAGAGGCCGAACGTCAGACACTGAGCAACAGTGCATCCTCAATTGACGAAAATGCCTCTATGATTGATGTCCAGATAGCAATGGTGGAAGACATGCTGCGCAAGAGCGTAATCACCTCCCCTATTGACTGCCAGGTACTTGCCAAATATGCCGAGGCCGGAGAATTTGCCGCTGCAGGTCGTCCTATATTGAAGATAGCAGACACCGACAAGCTGTTTTTAAGGGCATATTTCACATCCGAACAGTTAGCCGACATAAAAATCGGTCAGGAGGTGGATGTAAAGGCTGATTTCGGAGGAGACAGGCAGTATTCATATAAAGGTAAGATCGTATGGATCTCCGATGAAAGCGAATTTACCCCCAAGACAATCCAGACCAAGGATTCGAGGTCCAATTTAGTCTATGCCGTAAAGATCGGCGTAGAGAATGACGGCCGCCTGAAAATCGGCCTGGCCGCAGAAGTGTCACTATAACCGGAAATATCCAATCCAATATGGAGAATATCCCCGCAATAAGAGTTGAGCGACTGAACAAAAGCTACGGCAAGCTGAATGCAGTGAAAGACGTGTCCTTTTCCGTAGGCTACGGGGAGATATTCGGCCTTATCGGACCGGACGGAGCAGGCAAAACCTCTATTTTCAAGATACTTACGACCCTGATAAACCCGGACAGCGGCACGAGCAGTGTCGGAGGAATGGATATTATCAGTGACTACAAGAATATAAGAAAGCATATAGGCTATATGCCGGGCAAGTTCTCACTCTATCAAGATCTTTCGATAAAAGAGCACTTGGAGTTCTTCGCCTCAATATTTGATGTGAACATTGAGGACAGTTATAGGATTATAGAGCCTATATACAAACAGTTGGAGCCTTTCTCACACCGTCCTGCCGGGAAGCTGTCGGGAGGCATGAAACAAAAACTCGCTCTATGCTGCGCATTAGTGCACATGCCTGAGATATTGCTCCTTGACGAGCCTACCACCGGTGTGGACGCCGTGTCCAGAAAAGAGTTTTGGGACATGCTAAAAGGCCTCAGGGACAATGGCTTGGGGATATTGGTGTCTACCCCTTATATGGATGAGGCGGCAAGGTGCGACAGGATTGCACTTATCCATAAAGGAGAAATCCTGGGCATAGACACACCTGCCGGCATCAGGAACGGCTATAAGGAACGACTGTTTGCAATTTCATCTGACAGGATGTACGATATGCTTAGGTCCGCAAGGATGTATCCGGGGGTAAAGAATTGCTATACTGCCGGCGAGACACATCATCTTGTGGCAGACGAGGATTTCGATCCCGAAGCTTTCAAGGAGGAAATGGTGTCGCAAGGATACGGAAATGTGTACATCGAGACAATTGCTGTGGGAATAGAAGACGTGTTTATAAGTTTGATGTCGAAAAGGAATGGATAGCGAAAAAATAATATCCGTCAGGAATTTAACGAAACGTTTCGGGAACTTCACTGCCGTAGACAACATCTCGTTTGATGTCGGCAGAGGGGAGATTTTCGGCTTCTTAGGTGCAAACGGTGCCGGCAAAACGACGGCAATGAGGATGCTGTGCGGACTCAGTATCCCTACTGGCGGCAGTGGGACTGTGGCAGGCTACGACATCAACAGGGAGGGCGAGATGATAAAACGGCATATAGGATATATGTGCCAGAAATTCTCATTATATGACGACCTGACTGTAAAAGAGAATATGGAACTTTATGGGGGCATATACAGGATTGAAAAAAAGGCACTCAGACAGAGAATAGACTCCATATTGGAACGTCTCGATTTCGCATCGGTCAAGGACAGCCTTGTAGGGTCGATACCCACCGGCTGGAAACAGAAGCTGGCATTTTCGGTATCCACCATACATTCCCCGGAGTTAGTATTCCTCGATGAACCCACAGGAGGGGTGGATCCTGTCACAAGACGACAGTTTTGGGAAATGATATACGGAGCGGCAGCTCAGGGCACAACCATTTTTGTGACGACCCACTATATGGATGAAGCCGAATACTGCTCGCGCGTGTCTATAATGGTAGACGGCAAAATCAGGGCATTGGACACCCCTTCGGGTCTTAAAGAGAAATACGAAGCCGCCTCTATGGACAAGGTATTCAGAATTCTCGCCCGCGGGGCGGAAAGGAGCATGTAGCTTATGAGAGAGCTTTGGGCATTCATAAAGAAAGAAACGTGGCACATCATACGGGACAGGCGGACTGTGATGATAATGCTCATCCTCCCTATTATACTGATGATTCTCTTCGGCTTCGCGATAAGGACGGAAATAGACAACATAAACATTGCTGTGGTGGTGCCACATGAGTCGGAATCTATCAGGAGATATATAGAAAAAATCGATGCCAACCCATATTTTAATGTAATAGGAAAAATAGAGAATAATGATGTCGACCGGCTCCTAAGAAGAGAAAAGGCAGCCGCCGTGGTGGTATTTGCCGGCGATTTCGACAGGATAATGGAAGAAAGGAGGCTTGGGAACGGCTCCGGGCCGGCTGTGCAGTTTATAGTGGATGCGGCCAATTCCAATACGGCAACAACGGTTGTATCTTATCTGAACGGAATATTCACCGACCCTGAATACGCTACGGCCATCCCGGAAGCACACATGCTCTATAATCCGCAGATGATGAGTTCCTACAATTTCGTTCCTGGCATTATGGGACTTATCTTCATACTTATCTGCTCCATGATGACGTCTGTGTCAATCGTCAAGGAAAAGGAGACTGGCACAATGGAAGTCCTTTTGGTGTCCCCGGTGAAGCATGTCAATATCTTGGTAGCCAAAATGGTACCCTATTTTCTGCTGTCGTGCATAAATCTGGCAACCATATTGCTTATAGCCAAATTCCTGCTCGGAGTGCCGATGTCCGGAAATCTTCTGCCGATAATAGGAATTTCCGTGTTATACCTGATTCTGTCGCTGGCAATAGGCATGCTTATATCGTCTGTTACCCAAAAACAGGTTACCGCCCTTATAGTCTCAGGAATGGTTATGCTTACGCCCTGCCTCCTGCTGTCCGGAATGCTGTTCCCGATTGAAAATATCCCAAAGGCTCTGCAATGGCTCTCTTATATAATTCCGTCGAGGTGGTATATAGATGCCGTCAAAAAACTGATGATAGAAGGAGTGGCATTCAGGGTTGTGCTCAACGACACCCTTATACTCCTGGCTATGATAATAGTCACTGTGGCAGCCTCGTTGCTGACCTTTAAAGATAAACTTGTCTGAATATGTCCATAATAGGTGTACTGCTCAAAAAGGAATTCCTGCAATTCAAAAGGAACAAGTTTTTTCCGCGGCTTGTAGTCATGTTTCCTGTCCTTATTATGCTTATTCTGCCTTGGGTGACGACTATGGACATAAAACATGTCAATATATCGGTGGTCGACAAGGACGGCTCGTCATTGTCCCGGCTGATAATATCAAAGCTGTCAAGTTCCGAATACTTTACTATATCAGGCATAACCTCCGACTATAAATTGTCGCTGGATATGCTTGAGGACGGAATGGCAGACATAATCGTCTCTATACCCGGAGATTATGAAAAAGGACTCATTAACGGCAATGCCAAGAAGATAAGTATTTCCGCAAATGCGGTAAATGCCACAAAAGGAAGTTTCGGGGCACAATATCTTATAAGTACGATAATGTCGGCGCAAAGCGTATTTCTCGAAGAAAAAGGGATTGCCTCCCCATCGGAGATGACATCCGTCAAATACATGTACAATCCTTATCTTGAATATCGCAACATAATGATTCCTGCCTTTTTCGTGATACTTATGGTGCTTGTGTGCGGCTTCCTACCTGCCATGAACATAGTAAGTGAAAAAGAAATCGGAACAATAGAGCAGATAAACGTCACTCCGGTAAGCTCGTTCACGTTCATAATGTCTAAAATAATCCCTTACTGGATAATAGGATTCTTTGTCATCACTATATCTATGGTCATTTCATGGCTCGTCTACGGTCTAATCCCGGAGGGGTCTCTGCTAAGCATATATTTCGCCTCCCTGCTTTTCCTGTTATTCATATCAGGCTTCGGTGTGATATGCGCCAATTTTTCATCTACGATGCTTCAAGGCATGTTCGTAATATTCTTCTTCATAATGGTATTCCTGATGATGAGCGGGCTGCTCACACCGGTGTCCTCCATGCCCAAATGGGCAAGATTGCTCGCTGCCTTTCTGCCCCCAAGATACTTTATAGACATTATGCGGGGAATATATCTGAAAGGGGCCTCAATCGCAGATATGTGGCAGAGCTACATCGCACTGGCGATATTCGCATTAATCGCTGACGGGGGTGCCGCCCTGACCTACAGGAAGCGGGCATAAATCATTTGTTGATAATATGTATCTTCCAGGTAAGGCCAATGTCGAAATTATCCCTGTGAATATAATTATCCCCGGAATATACTGCATGAAGCCTAAGGGTATCATTTCCTAACGGGAAATATTCCAGGCCGCAGCCTGCATATAAATAACTCGTACCCGGAAGGATAACAACATCGTAAGGCCGCCCTTCCGAATCCACATTTCCCTCATCATTGGACTCGTAGCCGGCTTTAGCGCAGATGTTCCATTTCCCAACAGTCCAGATCAACTTTGTATTTATGGAATAATCCGAAAGAAAATTTTTCTGCTTCAACGATGCCCTGTTCATGAGGTCAAGGTCTATTGCAACCGGGCCAAAAACGCAATGATTGCCAAGGGACGCATAGCCTATCATCCTCCTGGACTCATCCTCAACATAATTCAGGCTCCAGATTGTATGCCAGAAAGGGAAGAAACGGCCTCTCCACATAAGATTGTAGGCATATAGGCTTTGCAGACCTTTTGAGAGGGGCGAATTGCATATCTGAGCCGTAAGCGATTGGTTTTCTGCAATTTCATAAGTGGCAAGAGCACCGAAAGAGTAGCCTTGATAGAGATTCCGGCAGAATTGGCTGTAGAAATACACATCAATCGGCAAGGCGTCATACTCATAGCCCCCGATGAGGACGGCGTATTTTCCGGCAGTCAGTGTCCAGCGCGGGCCCGGTTTCCAATTTATGCAGAGGAAGTCAGTGGCATTGAACATATTCTTCTCGTCGTACACCTTTTTATTGAAACGCTGCCTCACCCGATAAGAAACGTTGGGTGAGATATGCCCCAATATGTTCAGATTGAAATACTCGCCTACAAATTGGCTTTCGTGGTCTTTTCCGTTGTTCAACTCCTGATGGAACACTCCCCTTGCTTCGATAAAAAGATTGTCCACGGCATTCTGTGCCATTCCTCCTAATGTAAAGAACAGAAAAAACAGAATTGTAACTATTTTCCTCATCTGAAATACGATTTGAAACGAATTTTAGTGTAAAAGTTTCACGAAGATAGGAAAATCCTTTATTTTAAAGAAATTCCGCATTAAATAATTTCCACCTGAAATTTCAAAATTTATATGATAATATTAGTTTTTTGTCATGACGATTGATTTTCGCTTTTTTTTACATAATTTTGTAAGATGTTTCACAAATTCAATTTTTATGTGGTCAAATGAAGATACCGATTGTATTTACAGCAGCTTTGCTGTCTTGCTCCCTTGCGTTCTCGCAAGAGGCTGACAATCCTGGCAGGAGTGCCGGGATCACTATTATCCCAAGATTGGATTTCAATCCACACTTCAATCTTGGCGTAACAGGAGACAACGTCGGCTCCCGTAATGATGTAACGGAATTTTCGCTCGGCAACTCCTCGCTCTATTCTTTATTTGAAGGTAATATCTCCGAGAATCTGTCATTCAGTGTATGTAATCACTGGCTATCCGATGCCCCGAAAGACCTTTACTGCTATACCCTGCATTCGGACAGCACTAATTGGTTGGACTGGCTAAATCTTACCTACACATTCGGACAATTCTCAATCACTGTCGGAAAAGATCTGGTTACTACCGGCGGCTTCGAATTCGATGACTACGATTTCGATGTCCACCCGGATCTATGTTCGGCCTTCTGGCAGAATTTCAGCTGCTACCAATGGGGCGGAAAAGCGGCATACACCACTCCCTCCGAAAACACCTCCCTCTCCCTGCAAATGACGACTTCCCCTTTCGGGGAAAGGCCGTTTTCAAGCGGGCTTTACAACTACTCCGCACAATGGAGAGGGGAATACGGCCCTGTCAGAACGCTCTGGAGTGCTACAGCGGTAAATACCGCACCCAAAGAATACCAGTACCTTTTTTCCCTCGGCCAGCAAGTCGACATAGGCAGCTTCACCTTGGGACTTGACTACCTGAACAAGGTTGGAAATGCAGATAATATCCTCCTTGACGGCACGACCCTGCTCGGCACGGCAGGATTTTCAGCCCCGTCCGAAAAATGGGAAATGAATCTAAAAGGCGGTTACGAAAAAATCAACAAAGGCGAAGCCGGCTGGTTCCTCGGACTGGCCGCACATTGGTTTCCGTTAAAAGCAAGTAGGGATTTGCGTATACACGGTGTAGTAACTTATAACAATGCTTTAAACTCAATAGGTGCTGCAATCGGAGCAATCTATTATTTCAACTTCAGTGTATTTTAGCAGATAAAGTCGGTATATGGACAACAATAAGGATTTAATCATTGACATCAGACATCTTTCAAAATCATTTGCAGGACAAAAAGTTCTGGACGATGTCAGCCTGAATATCAGAAAAGGGGAATTCGTTACATTTTTAGGGCCATCCGGCTGCGGCAAGACCACGATGCTCAGAATTATAGGAGGCTTCCTTGTTCCGGACGAAGGCTCGGTGATAATGGACGGCAAGGAGATCTCACATACCCCTCCGCATTTGCGTCCTCTCAACACAGTATTTCAAAGATATGCTCTGTTCCCTCATTTGGACGTGTATGACAATGTCGCCTTTGGACTGAAACTTGGAAACACCCCCGAAAAGGAAATAGAGAAAAGGGTAAAAAAAGTGCTTAAAATGGTGAGCATGGCCGATTATGAAGACAGGGATGTCAATTCCCTATCGGGAGGCCAGCAGCAGAGGGTCGCCATAGCAAGGGCTATAATCAACAGGCCAAAAGTGCTTCTGCTCGATGAGCCTCTTGCCGCCCTTGACCTCAAAATGCGAAAGGACATGCAGATTGAGCTGAAAGAAATGCACGCAAAGCTCGGAATTACTTTCATCTACGTAACACACGACCAGGAAGAAGCCCTGACAATGAGCGACACGGTCGTCGTGATGAATGAAGGCAAAATCCAACAGACAGGCTCCCCAAAAGACATCTACAATGAGCCGGTAAATTCATTCGTAGCCGATTTCATAGGGGAAAGCAACATTGTGAACGGCACTATGCTAAGGGACAGGAGGGTCGCATTTTTCGGTCATGAGTTCGACTGCGTAGACGAGGGCTTCGGAGAGAATGCACCGGTGGACGTAGTCGTAAGACCGGAGGACATCTATATCATGAATCAAATTACGGGAGCACAATTCACGGGTACTGTAAAGTCATGCACTTTCAAAGGCGTTCACTACGAGATGTTCGTAAACACCCCTGAGGGCTATGAGGTCCAGATTCAAGACTACAACGCATTTGAAGCCGGCACGGAAGTCGGTATGCTGATAAAGCCCGATGACATACAGGTAATGAAGAAAGAAAGGGTCTGCAACACTTTCTTCGGCCTTATGGAAGCCTCTGACAAGGTCGGTATACTCGGTGGCTCATTCCCTTGCGAAGATCGCAGCTCGGCTATTGGCGAAAAGGTGAAAGTGGAAGTGGATTTCGACAAGGTTGATCTATTGGACGAACAGGAAAACGGCATAGTAGCCGGCGAAGTCCATATGATTCTCTATAAAGGCGACCACTACCACCTTACTGTCAGGACGGAAGATGGCTTTGACGTATTCGTGGACACGAATGATGTCTGGGACAAAGGCGATCAGGTCGGCATATCAATCAAACCGGAACACTTGCATATTTCCAATTATAATGAAAATATTTAAAAGGTCATATTGGGCGACGCCTTATTTCATCTTCATGATGCTTTTTGTGGTGCTCCCCCTGATAATGGTCCTGATATATGCGTTTCAGGATGCTACAGGTGCGTTCAGCTTGGACAATTTTGTGAAATTCGCAAAGAGGGCCGAGGATGTTAAAACTTTCATATACTCAATAGAAATTGCCTTAGTCACTACTGTGCTGTGTCTTCTGATCGGATATCCCGCCGCCTGGATATTAAGCAACTCGGAACTGAACCGCTCCGGCGTGACTGTGATACTGTTCATTCTGCCGATGTGGATAAATATGCTGATTCGCACCCTGGCAACCGTCGCACTGTTCGACTTCCTCAAAATCCCTCTCGGCGAGGAAGCCCTTGTTTTCGGTATGGTCTATAATTTCCTGCCTTTTATGATATATCCGATATATAACACCCTCCGGAAAATGGATCATTCCTATATAGAGGCCGCTCAGGATCTTGGAGCCAATCCTAAGGAGGTATTCCTGAAAGTCACAATGCCACTCTCGATGCCGGGAATAATGAGCGGAGTGCTTATGGTCTTCATGCCGACAATATCCACCTTTGCTGTGGCTGAACTGCTGACAATGAACAAGGTTAAACTGTTCGGTACCACAATTCAGGAAAACATAAATAACGGAATGTGGAATTATGGAGCCACGCTCGCACTTATCATGCTGGTAATCATTGGTCTGACCTCTCTTTTTTCAGATGAGGACAAGGCCAGGGACGATGAAAAAGGAGGGCTCATATAATGAAAAAGGTTTTAGCGAAATTCTATATATGGCTGCTGCTGTTTATCCTCTACTCCCCTATAATAATCATTGCCGTATTCTCTTTTACAGAGGCAAAGGTCTTGGGGAACTGGACAGGCTTTTCAACAAAACTATATGCCAACGTATTCAACAGCGGACTGAACAATTCGCTTATAAAGGCGATTGAGAATACAATATCAATAGGTCTGATATCGGCCTTTTGCTCTACGATTTTAGGGTCTTTCTCTGCTATCGGCATATTCAATCTTCACGGAAAGAAAAGAAGGGCTATCAGTTTCATCAACGATATACCGATGCTCAATCCGGACATAATCACCGGTATATCCTTATTCCTGCTGTTTGTAGCTGTGGGAGTGACGCAAGGCTATGGGACTGTACTGCTGGCACACATCTCTTTCTGCACGCCATACGTAGTTCTTAGCATAATGCCGAAACTCCGGCAGATGAATCCGAACACCTACGAAGCGGCATTGGACCTCGGTGCAACCCCGATGCAGGCCTTGAGAAAGGTGATTATTCCGCAAATAAGACCGGGAATGTTCTCAGGTTTCATCCTGGCATTCACGCTCTCAATAGATGATTTTGCCGTAACCTTGTTCACCAAAGGCAACCAGGGCCTTGAAACCCTGTCCACATATATATACGCAGATGCAAGAAAAGGCGGCCTTACCCCGGAGCTAAGACCTATAATGACGTTGATCTTCATCATTGTGCTGTTGCTGCTCATAATCATAAATATACGCTCTTCAAGACAAACAAATAAACATATACGATAATGAAAAGAATACTGGCAATTGCCTCTGCGATTATTTTTACCGCGCTGACAGTTTTCGGTGCCGACAGGGAGCATACGCTCAAGGTGTACAACTGGGCCGACTATATTGACGAGTCTCTCCTGAAAGAGTTTGAGGCCTGGTATGAGAAACAGACAGGAGAAAAGGTCTCAATTGTATATCAGCTGTTTGACATCAACGAAGTCATGTTGTCCAAAATAGAACTCGGAAAAGAGGACTTCGATGTGGTATGCCCTTCCGACTATATTATCGAAAGGATGTTGCGACAGGACCTTATCCTGCCGATTGACAGGGATTTCGGCAGCACCCCGGACTATATAACACCGAACATCTCCCCTTATATTGTCGAAAAATTCAATCAGATAGACGGCAAAGGCAGAAATGCAAACGATTATGCGGTTGGGTACATGTGGGGTACTACCGGCATAATGTATAATCCCAAATATGTGACGCGTGAAGAAGCGTCGAGCTGGGATTGTCTTAAGAATCCGAAATTTGCCGGTAAACTGTTCATGAAAGATTCGTTCAGGGATGTCTACACCTGTCTTTTGATTGCCCTTAACAGGGACAGGATAGATGCAGGAGAGGTGGATATCCGCGACCTCACATTCGACGCTTCCGATGAATCAATAGCTATGGTAGAGGAATATCTTCAAGATGTCAAGGGCAATGTGTCAGGCTGGGAGGCCGATTTCGGAAAGGAAATGATGACCAAAGAGAAAGGCTGGCTCAATCTGACATGGAGCGGTGACGCACAGTGGGCTAAGGATGAGGCAGAGGCCGTAGGTGTCAAGCTTGACTACGCAGTGCCTCATGAAGGCAGCATTGTATGGTTTGACGGCTGGGTGATTCCAAAATATGCAAAGAACATAAAGGCAGCCCGCTATTTTATCAATTTCCTATGCAAGCCGGAGAACGCTATACGCAATATGGAGGAGATCGGCTATGTCAGTGCCATAGGAGGGCATGAAGTGCTTGCGGCTGTTTCCGACTCTTCCCTATATGCTCCTATAGATGCGAGCTATTTCTTCGGCGAAGCCGGGAAATCAGTATGTGTCAATCCTATACAATATCCTGATGCAGAGACGATAGCACGTTGCGGCATGGAGCACGACAGCGGTGACAGGACAGAAGCCCTGCTTGCAATGTGGTCCCGCGTCAAAGGAGATAATGCAAGCAGATTTACCTACGTAATTATAGGAATGGCAATATTTGCCCTGCTCGCAGGTTTCTTTGCCGCCAACCGCAAGAAAAAACGCCGCTCCTCCCGCCGCAGAACAAGGTAAGATTAAAATTATCGTTGACAGTTGCGGTAGAAGTCCGTATCTTTATAGGCTTCATTCAACTTATCCAGCCCCTCTTGAGGAATATACACGGACAACCCGCTATGCTTGAGGATGTCGATGCTAATCAAACGCGAAGTCTGATTTTTAAATATGACCGCCCTTTCGAGAGCGTCATCTATCTGATGATGCCGGCTATCGGTCTTGGCGGCGGCATGCAGGAAGTCGCCTAAGTCAAAAAAGAGATGCGGCTTGCCTTTCCTGTCAAAATACTGAATGCCGTCGATTTCCGTCTGTGTCAGATCGGGCGAAAGTTCTTTTATCAGTTGCACCAGCGGCTCCGTTTCAGCCGTGCGTATGACACTGACTGTAGCAGAACGGTATTGTCCCTCCTGAGCATCAAAGTAATCGAAAAAAGCCCCGGCAAATGTCTTCAGATCGGCTTCAGACCGGTAGAGGGAAGAAAGGTGTGTGGAATATACAGGTGTAAATCCGGGACTGAGTATCTCGGTAGCGGAAGCGACCATGAACGGTGTCTTCCCGCGCAGCGCGTATGCAGCTTCCACACCGGCCATAAAACACATGTCGAACACCATAAAGTCGAACATGCCGTCCGGAACGGCATCCTTGAAATCCGAAAGTTCCATTTCGCGTGTGCCGTCTTTCAGCAGCGAGCGGGTTGCCTGAGGATGCCATGCGAGGGGGTTATTGAACGCCCCTTGCGGCAGCCACCCCGTAGCGTGACTGAAAAGTATCATCCCGTAGCTTGAGGCAGGAGCAAATTGGCGTGTATCCCCAATCACATCACGCAGCAATTGCGGTGAGGCGGAGTTGGTCTCGGAATAAGTACGCAGTGTATCCCACACGCTCTTCCCGTTGTGCCGGGCAGCCTGCGTCAGCACAGGTGTTCCGCTGTAGGTGTCGGAGAATACAAGCATTTGTCCCAAATTGGGACTCCAACCGTCAAGCAGCGACCGTTTTTTTTCTGATACCTCGCTCGAGAGATCGTTGTCACCGGCCAGATAGACAAGCAGAGTTCGCTTGTCTTGATTGTTTGGGGCAACCTCCCGTTCATGGGTGCAGCACACGGCAAGCAGTATGCCTATTAGCAATAGCAGATTAATATTTTTCTTCAACATATCGGGCAAACCTATGTCATTTGTGTCCGTCTTTCAAAATTGAACATAGCCCCGCCGTTTAGGAGGCGAGGCTAAGAAATAAATCAAATGGACCGGATAAAACGGCAATATGACGTTTTAGTCCCGCAAGCAGCGAAGAGAGCGCGCATAGGACTTGTAGAAGTTGAACCTGATCAGATTAAAATTATCGATGTATAAGAGGAATGCGCCATTGGCATTGCCCTCCGTGGAGGACCAATAAGTACCTAATATTCCACGACTGAAATTATCTCCGTATATATCGATAGACCCTGCCGATGGGAAATATCTGATCACATCTCCATAAGCATTTGTCTTCCAATATTCCTCGTCAGCAACCTGCTCCACCGTAACGCCGGCGCCGGCTAACGGACGTGCGGTGACCCACAGCCCCAAAATGCCCCGATATTCGTAACGATATGCGGTAAGCTGCGAATTATCGGCACTCTTCATCTTCAGCGCATAGATGACATTCGGTTTTGTTGAATAGTAATCAGCCGTGTAATCTGCGGATGCACCGTTTATCGTTATCTTCTCCTCTATATCCTTCTTGTTTACATTACCATTAAAATTGATCTCATCCGGATGCCAGTCCGGGAAAATGGAGAGAAATTCACCTTCTACCGGCAGCCTCCATCCTTCAGGACAAGGATCTCCACCGTTGGTGCCGATGTAGCTTGAAGGCGCATCTGTGGCTTTGTTTACGAGCGTTGTCCATGTGTCGCCCGGCACTGCATCTTTCAACCAGTTGTACGGTTCTGTTATCGGTGTGATGAAGGTATTACTCCATACGGCAGGATCATCGGCTGCAACACGGACATTGCTTATGGAAGGTTTGACATAGTCGAACGGAACATTGCGTCCCCATTGGTAGAGCTTGCCCCTTACCTCATCGCTCCCAGCATTATCGGGCGTAATGGCAGCAGCAAACTGGTTCAAATTGTCCACATTGGCATTGGCGAAACGTGCCAGCAACACGCCTGACGTTGCATTGGCCGGCTGCGATACGGCAATAAGCTTGGGAGCGATTTTGTCGGGATAGTATCTGTTCTGGATCTCCAGCCGGGCGGTACGAGGATAGCGCTCGTTGCTGGCACCGTAGGTCACCAGAAACTCCTGGTGCATTTTGCCGTCTGCGATCTGAACTTGTCCCAACTCTTTCACGGTCAGCCAAGGCACCTCGGCCTTGTTTACGAGAATCATCGATGCAACGGAAGACTCAAGCGTTATTTTGGTATGGTAAAGCGTCGGATTGGTCAGAGCAATACCTGTAGCGTCATTCGGATCGCTTCCGCTGCTGTAGGAAAGAGTATGTGCTTGGGATGCAGGATTTCCTGCCCCGTCTGCAGCCTCAATCGCTATTACGACAGGTTTGGAACGGTCGATTTCCGGTTTGAAGGTGATGTCCCCACCCTCGTTCCAGTCATCCACTACGATATCAAAAGCAACCTTGCTTCCCACGAAGTTGTTTATACGTACCAAATAGCGGGTATTCCTTTTCACCTCCTTGTCTCCGAAAGGAATACGGAACTGAGCGGGAACGCCCTTAAATGTGCCTTTCACCTCTACCCACACTGCGTATGCCACGTTTTCGTAGGTGTATAACTGGGCATACATCTTTTTAAGATTACCGTTCACACCCGGGTTAGGTTTCCACACCAAACCAGGAAGGTTTATCGCACCGTTGACACCATTGGTGATAGCGGGCGACTGTCCCTTAATAAGGTACGAACGGTCTATGTTGCCAAAGATACGTGCGGCTTCAAGCACGAATTCCCCACCGGTGGCATCGGATGTTAAGTTCTCGATGTCGATACGTGCCGAGAGCCTTTCCAGCAGGAAAGAGAGGGCCGGTGCCGGTGTACCGCTTTGCGGATCCGGAAGTGTTGCCTCCACAGGCTCGCTTGCCATTACAAAGGCATTAGGCACACCTGACGGTTGTGTCACCATGGTTTTCGAGAAAGTCCCGAAGTCGATACCACCCATGGCGTCAATCCTGTCCTTGTCGAAATCCAGGTTGGCCACTGCCACAAAATGGAGCTTTCCGAAGTGGTTCGTGAAAAAGGATGCACTTACTCCGGTTTCGGGATCTCCCGTCCTTACAGTCACCTTTTCGGCACCTTTCAGTCTGCCGGGCTGACCGTTGTCATCGTTGAATACAAAAACACGCACATTGCCCAGCGATTTCTCAACGGCTTCGGCAGGAAAGGTCCCTGCATAGGTCTTTGGCGTCCCGAAAGTGCGTCCCGGGAACTTCACATGTACCTCCGCCCCTTCGTGGTTCGGCGTGAGGATCTCCTTTTCGTTACTGCATGCTGCAAATGCCAGAAGAGCAACGAGACCATAAATGTATTTTTTCATATTTATTATGCTTTTATTATTTGTTTGTTTGGCTGTCCCGCCATTTGGGACAACAGTTCCTCTACATTACGGCAATTGTTTTACCATTAACACGCTTTGCTTGTTGTTGTCGGCCTTGCTTCTGAGAACAATGCGGCACGTACGCTCTACGCCCGTATCGTTTTTCGTCAAGGTCAGCTGCACGGCGTCTTTCAGTGAGTTCTGAGTGAACGCTCCGCCCCAGTAAGTGGTGTACGGCACTGCGGTGAGCCAGTCATTCATCTTCCCGTCAGCAGGAACGACAGCGCTGCCTTCCGGATAAACCTCCCACTCGGTGTTGCAAGACAAGCTAACATCTACGGGATCCGTATAATCACCTTTAACCGTAAGAAGGCTGTTTGCCTCCGTAAGCACGGCACGTCCTCCTGTATAACGATCTCCGGCATAAAATTCTGTAATTACCGGTGCTGTAATCTTAATAGCGGCATCGACACTTTCTTCGTTCCACTGATCCACTTTCAGTGAGGACTTCAGCGAATCGGGAACGGCCTTTTCAATCACGAAAGTGTAGCGGGTGTTACGTTCGAATCCCAAGAAATCGGTTGCACCGTCTACCTTCAACTCCTTTGTACATACCACTCTGGCTTCGCGGTCCGGGTCGCCCTTAAACAGGATGCCGTCCACTACCAGTACCGGTGCGGCATCTTTGTCCGCCACCGGATCGCTCACGTAAGGGTAGAACACATGCTTGTAGTGAGTATGTGCCAACAGCCCTCCGGTTGCGGCCACCACCTCCATTTCAATAGGGTCGTTGCCGCCTACGGCTGTAGGAGCGGCAGGCAATGTGGCTGTAGGTAGGGTTATTGTCTTCACACCGGCCGGATTCTGGGAGACTCCGGTCCCGTCCTGATGGAACAGGAACGAGCGGTCGGACACTCTCTCCAGGCTTACACGCTCAACGGTGAAGTGCGGATCGTAGTTCTTTATGTCCAGACGGCTCATGATGCGTACCAGATGTACCGTCTGTGCAGGGGTACCCGTCGCCAGCACATCAATTTCAGGAATGTGTGCCGTCATCAGCAACGGGGTCTTCAATGAAGCACTGCCTGACAGGGTCTTTGTCAGCTCCTTCACGAACTCCCCTGCAGTGATGCCTCCCGGGACGAGGGCCACGATTGCAGAACTTCCTCCCGGATTGTCCACCTCATTGTTCGCCACGAAGAAGAACTGCTTCTTGCCCGTCCCGTCGACAGCGATGTCGGTGCTGTAGCCTGAAGAGGAAGCGGAGAGAGGGAGATTGAAGTAGGTGGCTTCCAATTTCCCGTCTGCCCCCCCGGCGAATTGGTAGACGTCAAACCTTTTCACCAGCTGCTCCTGTTTGGTCTGGATGCCTGCATAGGTCACAGGGTCACCGGCCGGCAGTTTCACGCTGAAAGAGAGCCTGGGTGCCTGCCCGTCCGCAGGACCCGGCACAGGCAACTGCTGTTCCTTGCTGCACGCCCACAAAAGCGGGACGGTGCACAAAAGTAAAAATACTTTTCTCATACCTTTTGATTTTAATTTTTTGATTAATACTTAATATTTTGTTTGATTGCTTCCATTTTCTTATTCTCAATAATCCTTAAACGTATCCTCCATCTATCCAGTCCAGCACATTTACACCGGCGGTAGAAACTACCACCGAGCCGTCATCCCGGATTTCGATTTCGATTTCATAATCCTGCTCTATATTGTCATTCACTTTCCACTTCCACAACTTGAACACCTTGCTCAGGTCTATTTCTTTCATTACCGGGACATTGTTGCGGTACACCCTAAAAAGCGGAATCCGGTCATCGGTATAGCGCAGGGTGATGAACCGGGTCCGTACTCTCCCTGCCAACCGGGGCGCTTCCACACGATGATTGAGCAAGGAAGCCTTGTCTTCGTTCACTGACGGGAAACTGTGCACCACACGCGTGGCGGTGGAAGCGGTGCCGGCGTTATCGCCTGCAACAAGGATATTGTAGGCCAGGGAATTGTCCAGCGCGTACTGTCCCGGCACTCCGCGCAGCTGCAGGGTGAAGGGCTCGTTGCCCACGGGCTGCGTATCCCGCCAGCGTACTGTTACCGTAAGCCTGCAGAAGATGTTGCTCATATCGCACAGGTAGCGGTGTCGTTTCTTAGGTTCCGACACGAAATCAAGCACTCCCCAGTAGAGCCTGTCTCCATTTGCCATATAGCCGTCGGGCCGCAGGGCCGAGAGTCTGAGCAGGAAGTCTTTTTTGCGGGTTATGCCGATTTGCGGCTCACCCAAATCGGTTGCCGCCCCTATGTTGCCCAGCGTGACGAGCGAATAGCTGCCGGCAGGCAGGAATGAGGGCGACAGCCGCTGCAGATTCGTCTTGTCTGCCTCTGTTATATTTATCAGGACCCCGTTCTCATCGAAGATGAAATGCCTCATGCTGCCTATGAATTCGGGGAACAAGTCTCCCCCTCCCTTGGAATACCGGAAATCGATCCGGACACCTTCGCAACAGACATCCCCGTCATCGTCAAGATTGCATGCCGTGAGCATCAGCGGCAGGCTAACAAGAGCAATGAACAAAAGACGGAAACAGGTCACTTGCTTTATCCTTATAGCTATATTGTTGCAAACCATATTCTTACATTCAAAACGGTACGGCCTTGAACTGCTATGCGGAGATACGCCGAGCCTTATAGGCTGCCTGTCTCTCCCGCGGCCTGACGCCTGCGGCTGTGGCAGAGCTTCAGATTGTTTCTCGCCGCCGCAGCGGTGGCATCCACCGTCAAAGCCTTTTTTAGATACTCTCCGGCCTTGTCGAAGTCGCCCGACTCAAGGAGGCACAGGCCTATGTTGTTGGCGGCTTCAGGCATATCCTGCAACTCTTCAAGGTAACGGCGTGCCCTGCTGTAGTCTCCGCGTATGATTGCTGCTGAGGAAGCGTTCAGCAGGGCAATCTTGTCCTCAGGGAAGAGGGCTGCCGCCATATCGTACTCCAAGCCGTAGTTCCCCCGCCCTTCTTCCGTGACGCCTCCTGCGTTGCGGCTGCGTGCAAGGAGGTAGATCTCCTCCTGCGACAGGTTCTTCGGGTTGCGGTCGTACTCGGCCCCCAATTCGGCCTCACCGAACGGACGGACGGTATAGGACACCTCCATTTCCATTCGCCGAAGCGGAGGGAACAGGTTCTCAAGCATCCACCTGTAGGTCTTGCCTCCGGACAGATCCATTAACTGCTTCTCTCTGCCGTGGAATATGTCAGTGAAATCTATGATGGCCAGCACCTTGTCCCTGTCGGGCATAGTCGTATTCGCTGCCACGGCACTGCGCAGCCCGTCCCAGTCCTCCCCCATGCCCACGGCAGGGAAGGATGACAGTTCCGAAAGAGGATACCTGTCAGTGATGTACTTCCTGAAGCTGTCAGCCCGCCTCTGGGATAGGGCCAGGTTGTGCTGCCAGGTGGCCTCCGGTGAGGCATATCCGCGTATGGCGGCGGAATTTATCGTATAGGTCTCGCGCATCGATGACAGTGGCCTGAGAAGGCTGTCCGCCTTGAGAAGCTCCGAGGCGTTGTCGGCAAATGCCGGCATAATGTCATGCCTGTCCACTATGAAATTGATGTGCAGCGACAGGTTCTCCTTGCGTTCCTTGCGCTCCTCCCTTGCAGGTCGCAGGAAGACCACTCCGCCCTCGTCCACCACAAGAGGCGGCAGGGCCACGGGAGCCGTAACTTCAGGGGCCTCTTCAATGACCGTCTTTCCTGCATCCGGCCTCACCGTAAGAGCAACTGGCTCATTGCCTGTGAACCTCCAGTCGCAGCAGTCTTCGACGAAGAGCTCCAGCGCAAGGCGTCCGGCCTCCGGAGAACGCAGCTCCTTTGGCGTTACGTCCGAGAAGAGATAGCGTACCTGAGCAAGGGTGTCCTTCCCGAATACCCGCACCTCCTTGTACGGTCTCATCTCCCAATAGTCATTATGGGATGCAAGCACCTGCTCCCGCCGATAGTAGGCCGAGCGCTTCTTGCCGTTGAACAGGATCTTAGGCAGACGCCACTCCATTTCTCCAGCCCTGTAGACCGGCACCACGTGCAGGGCCTCGCCCCTGCCTATGGCATCCTTGCGAAGGCTGACGGTGAAGTCAAGGCGCAACGTGTCGCCCACAAGGATGTTTTCTGCTACAAAGACATCCAACGGCCCTTGCGGTATGGCGGCCGGATAGATCTCCTGTGATAAAGCGGCCGTACCGGTCAGCAGTACTGACAGGAGCATAATGCCGGTTTTACGTATTATTTCCATGACAATAGGATATTTGCTTAGTTGAAATAATAGATGAAAGTTATTGCGGCTTTCGTGAGACCGACATAGTCGCGGGCGTATTTGCCGACATAGTCCCCACATTCTGCACACTCGTATTTGTCGTACCGCAGATGCAGGTAGCCTGCACCGAGAGAGGCCTCAAGCCCCCAACGGCCGCCGATTGCCCACTGGTAACCCCAACTGATACCGCCTCCGTACATATTGCCTTGGTAGCGGTAGTCCTGCAGCTCCTCTCCGAACGGCAGTCCACCGACATTGTATTCGGAATATATGCCGTGCAATCCGAGGTAACTGCGCTGGAAACTCTTGCAGAACCAGTACTTAATCTCCGGCATTACAAGCCAGTGACGGAACTTCGGATGATATGTTCGCCCCTCGTCATCCTGCCGCGAGCCGAATGAAAAAGGGTTATAGCCGGCGTCTGCACCGAGAGTCCACTTGTCGGACAAGGCGAACTCCGCCCCGACATTCGGGGTGGTCGTAGCCAGGTACAGTGCGTTAGTCTTAACACCGGAGTGCTGCGCCAATGCGGAAAATGCGGAAAGTAAGACCGCAAGCGTGAATAACGCCGCGCGCCGTACCACAACCGGGATGAAACAGATACTGTGCGTCATAATGTTTGTATCAATATGCCTGAATATAATTTTTTCTCTAATCAAGTGTATCATAGCGTGTTGCGTATGTAAAAAGCGTCTCTCTATCAAGTAATAGAGAGAC
>CAMYAE010000028.1 GCA_947253655.1 uncultured Bacteroidales bacterium | reverse complement strand
TAAAAATCAATGATATGTACAACTTTTTATTCATGTTTATCAACTTAAATTAATTCCACCAAAGGGTTAAGCTATGAAAAATTCAAAAATTATCGCGACTATTCTATGTTTAGTTGCTTTCAGTGCACCTTCTCAGGCACAATTATTCAAAGACGTTGTAAAAAGGGCCAAACAATCTGTTGAAACAAAAATCAAGGTCGAGACCGGAAAGACTGTAAACAAGGCTTTGGACAAGACTTCTGAAGGCATATCCGATGCCGTGAAGGAGGGCGTCAAAGGGAATGTCAGGGTGAAAGAAAAAGACTCCAACGCCGAATTTTATGCCGCTTCAAGAGGCGACGAAAATAACGGTAAAAAAATCTATGTCAGCAAGAACGGCAGCAACAAGAATGACGGTATGTCTCCTGCTACTCCTCTGAAGGACCTGCAGAAGGCTATCAACAATGCCGTTGACGGGGATGTCATAATGGTTGCCGAAGGCAATTATACAGGTACGCTAGATCAGGGATTCATAGATGTAAACAAGTATGTATCTGTTATTGGCGGATTCAACTCTGATTTTTCAGAAAGAAATCCTTTCAAGTATCGTTCTTATATCCAGACAAATCCCTCTCATGTGACTAAAAACGGTTCCAAAGCTCTTTTTGAAGTGCTGGCCAAGGGCTCTCCTTCCAAGACTTTGGTGATCGATGGATTCGGCTTCGACCTGGGTGAGCAGAATATGTATGCAGCTCCGAATGACGATCCCCGTAACGGCTGGCCTGAGGGATGCCTTTCCGGTAGAATTCAGGCGGCAGGAGAGCCTTTGGTAGCCAAAGGCGTTATAGGTGGAAAGACGGTAGCCCATTCGCTTATCCATGCCAATGTCGAGGGCCGTTTTATTGTGCGCAACTGTGTATTTGCCAATGGTGGTTATTATGGACTTCAGGGCAATAACTGGGGTGGAAGATGGGAGGTTTGCAATAATGTTTTTGTTTCAAATTCTTACGCATCCTGCCAGATAATTGGCTCAAACAAGGACGCCAATATGGCCTATGTGGATTTCCATCACAACACCGTATTGTTCTCATGGTGCAGGACAAAGATTCAGGAAGATATGGGGTATGGTTTCCGATTCATGTCATTGGTCGATGCTGATGTTCACGACAATATCTTCGGAGGCTCGAATCTTGGTGCACTCGATCTCTGCCACCACGACCCTGATAAGGCAAAAGATGCAAAAAGGATTATTAATGTAAGGGATAATCAATTCTTTATGAACAAGGGAGACCTGATTCTGCCTTCCAAATCGTACATGTGGCTTTATATACCAGTAGACCAATTTGAGGACGTTGAGGACTGGACTTCGCAAAGCGGTGACAAGGAACTTACTGATCAGAATTTCCTTAACAAAATCAGTCAACCTTATCTTAAAGGCTGGATGAGCCATGACGTTGTGACAAGCAGATCCTATGACGAAAATTCCCCTGCTAATTTGTACCGTGCCGCCCATGGAATGAACAAAATGGGTACGGAGACTGTAAGGGTAAGCATGTACGGCAATAAATATCCTTTCAGCGAGGCTTATGACCTCTTCGGCGCTTTGCCGGGCTGTGGAGCACAGGCTAATTTCTAAATTTTTTAACAATATGAAAAAGATTACTAAATTTATTATTGCATTCGCAGTTGTGGGCATTCTTTTTTCGGGATGTGAACAAGTCCTGGACACTATAACCAATACTCCGTCTTTCTATATCCCGGATAAATTGTATGATGGACAGGAGTATAGGCTGACGAGATTGTCTACTTGCAAATATGAGTGGTCCGTTGATTCTCCTTGTATTGAAATTAAAAAGACAGACGGTGAGGTGGCTATTGCCTATACTGACTTGGCGATAGTAGGCAACAAGGCAACGGTAGTTAAAATTACTGCAAAAAATCCCGATAAGGCTGATGAGCCGCCGGTTGAGGAAGAGGTTAGGGTTATGCCTTGGAGCCTGGTGGTATGCGATATGTCCGGCAATAGTATTTCTAATCCTAATACTTTGCAAGCCGGGACCAAATACCAGATAAGAGCTGAGGGGAGCCCGGAGTATCTTAGAGGAGGCTTGTTAAAAGACAAGATGGAGTACCATGAATTGGAATGGACGGCAACCATGGGCACCCTTTCGGCACCTAAATTGAAAGACGGTGAAACGGATCACACTATGGCAAAGACATTCGAATGCACGCATTCGGGGCAGGTTACAATTACAGCCAGATTATGCAAAAAGACGGTGAGTCGGACGCTGAATGTCGTTGATGCTGCTGCTATTTAGTAAAGTGCTTTTATATTCAGATGCATAAGTCGTTATAAGGTCTTGTATTTGATATAAAAAATTATAGCGGGCTGTCTCTGAGAGGCAGCCCGGATTGTTATTTTATGCTTTTCGCTTCTATGAGCAGTTCTCCGAGTTCTCGGATATCCCTGACAATCAAGTCTTCGGGTTTAGTCACCTTAACAGCTTCTTGTTCAGTGGTTTCTCCCGAAAGCACAAGGACTCCTAAGGCACCGGCGTTATGTGCGAGTTCAAGGTCGGTGTAGTGTCTGTCGCCGACCATTGCGATTTCATCTGACGCCAGAGCGTGACGGTGGCAAATGCCTTCGAGCATGCTTGGATCCGGCTTTCCCAAAACCCTGTCCGGTTTTCTGCCGGTTGCCTGTTCTATACATTTTTGTAGTGAGCCGCAGTCTACAAGTATTGTTCTTTGGTCAGTAGGACACACCTTATCCGGGTTTGTTGCAATATATGGAACGCCTTGTGAAGCCCACCATGCTGCACGGCAAAGGCGGGAGTAGGTGAGTGTTGTGTCAAATGCGACTATCAGCACATCAGGCCTGTCTTCTGCCGAGTCTTCGCAAGAGCAGAACCCCGCTTTTTCGAATTGTTCGACCATACTTGGTGTGCCAAGCATGAATAGCCTTTTGGCTTTCGGATAGTTTTCCTTTATGTAATCGATTGCGGCTATCGATGTCGTGTACATGTTGTCTTCGGTTGCCTTTATGCCCATTTTTGCAAGTTTGCAGATATAGTCATAGACGGATTTTGTGGGATTGTTGGTCAGGAAGGAGTATCCGATGCCCGCCGCATCCATATCCGAAAGGAATTTCAGAGTGAACGGGAAGATATTGTCCTCCATATAGATTGTCCCGTCCATGTCCAAAGCCAGATGACGGATTTTTTTCAGGGCTGCTGTTTTTTCGCTTGTAAGATGTGTATTGAAATTATGTTGCATAACTGTTTTATTATTATGTGTTCTTGCAAATATAGTGGTTATTAATATATTTTATTTACTTTTGTAGAACATCGGTGGAATATTAACATTAATGAATATACTGAATGGATAAGCAGATAGTCAAAAAGTATAATTATTGGCAATGGCGTACCCTTGTGGTTTTAATGATTGGATATGCCTTGTTTTATTTTGTAAGGAAGAATTTCAGCATAGTGATGCCGGCTCTTGAATCCGAACTCGGACTGAGCAAGGTGCAGCTCGGTATTTTCCTTACCCTGAACGGGGTCATCTATGGGGTCTCCCGATTTGTGAACGGCTTTTTAGCCGACAGGATAAGGGCGAAGCGGATAATGATGGCTGTCGGTCTTTCAGTATCGGCGATAGTGAATGTTCTGATAGGGCTAAGTCCTGAAATGAACGGCCTTTTCCATTTCCTTGACAATGAGGGTAAAGCCACTTTGGGACTGGTCTATTTTATCGGCTCGTTGTGGCTTGTAAACGGTTATACACAGGGGATGGGCTATCCGCCTTGCGGCAGTTTAATGGCACATTGGATTAAGCCCTCCGAACTTGCCTTGAAGCAGTCGGTGTGGAACAGCTCCCATTCAATCGGTGCCGGTTTGGTGGCGATTGTGTGCGGAACCCTTATTTTGGGCAATTTCGGTTATGAGGCTTGGCAGTGGTGCTTCTTTATCCCGGCCATTCTTGCCTTTGCCGGCTCGTTCCTTTTAGTTTTCGGGCTCAAAGACAATCCCTCCGATGTCGGCTTGCCTGCCCCTGAAACCATTGACGAGGCAAGTAGGGACAAGGCGGCTGGATGCGAATCCCCGGAATTTGCAAAATCGGCCTATAACGCCCTTGTTAAGAAAATGGTCTTCGGCAATCCTATAATATGGGTATTGGCCATTACCAATTTCTGTGTATATGTCATCAGGTTTACAATTCTGGATTGGGGAGCTACCTTCCTGACACAGTACAAGGGGCTCGGCATCAGTACTGCTTCCTCCGTTGTGGCAGCGTCAGAGATTGTCGGCGGCATCATAGGCATCCTGCTTGCCGGATGGGCTACTGACAGGTTTTTCAAGAGCCGTGCACACAGGACCTGCTTTATAGGACTTGCCGGAGCCGTAATCTGCTTTTTTGTCTTCTGGAGGCTGCCTGCCGGCAATAATGCCCTTTCCATAGTATTTATTGTCCTTGCGAGTTTCTTTATCTATATGCCTCAGGGACTTATAGGTGTCGCCTGTTCCAATCAGGCAACCAAGCGGGTAGCCGCATCGGCCAATGGCCTTGCCGGCATATTCGGATATGCAAGTACTGTTGTTTCCGGCCTGCTGTTCGGATATATTGCCGAAAAATTCGGCTGGAACTCGGTTTTCGAGGTCGCTCTACTATGTGGGATAGTCGGTATGGTTGTAATTGCGTCAATATGGAAAGTTCCGGCAGACGGTTATGCCAAGGCCGACCCTATCTTGTCGGAAATAGAATCAGGGATGTCGCAAGACCGGCTGAAATAACCTCACCACGGCTTATAGTCAGTCCACTTTAATAGCTTTTATGCTGATATGCAATAATTTGTGTATCAGCATTTTATATTATATATATCCATATATGCGTCCACTTTGATATAATACGCAATGCTTTGAAATGTTTTTATGGTTAAATTTGTTATGAACTAATAACAACCCTAAATTCAATAATTCGTTATGAGAAAATATCTCGCAATTGTATTATTGTTTTTGAGCATCGCAATGTATGCCCAAAAACAATCCGTCAGAGGTACTGTTGTGGATCAGAACGGGAATCCTGTCATCGGACTTACTGTCCTTGAGCAGGGGACGCGTAACGGGGTCACGACGGATACCGAAGGAAAGTATCATATAAGCGTAGGGGGTCCTGATGCCGTTCTGGAATTCTCGGCACTCGGTTATGTCACTGTAAAAGAAAAAGTAGGCGGCAGGGCGATAGTGAATGTCGCTTTAGCAGAGGAATCGCTTGTGTTGGATGAGGTAGTGGCAATCGGCTACGGCTCGGTGAGGAAGAAAGATCTTACTACAGCAGTTTCAACAGTTTCTACTGAGGACATGCAACTGCGTCCCGTAACCGAAGCGTCCGGATTTATTCAGGGCAAGGTCGCCGGTGTGCAAGTGACACAAACGAGCGGACTTCCGGGAAGCGGTATGACGGTACGTGTAAGGGGAGCCTCATCTATAGCTTCTTCAAATGACCCTCTTTATGTCGTTGACGGTGTGCCTGTAGGAACAGGCAACTATGCCATTTCATATCTTTCGCCTAATGACATAGAGTCGATGCAGATCTTGAAGGATGCCTCTTCCGCCGCCATTTACGGCTCGCGTGCCGCCAATGGTGTCGTTCTCATCACTACAAAGCAGGGGACAAGAGGCAAAGGACCTCAGGTGAGATTCAACGCCTATGTCGGACTTGCCAATGTCACAAAGACATTCGATGTGCTGAACGTGGCCCAATACAAGGAACTTATGGACGAGACGGGCAAGGTTACTTTACCGGACGGGCTGAAAGACGAAACCGACTGGTTCAAAGAGGCCTATCGTACAGGTATAAATCAGAACTACCAGCTCTCCGTGTCCAATGCCGTAGACAAGACGAGGTACTATCTGGGCATAGGCTATAATGATGAGCAAGGTATAATTAGGGTGGCCTATAACAAAAGGTATAATGCCAAACTTTCATTGGATTCTGATGTCTACAAATGGCTGAATGTCGGAGTAAACGCTGCATATTCGCATTATAAGAATAACGGTACCATTACCGGAACAGGTCCGAACAGAGCAGGAGTTGTTCTGTCTGTCATCAGCACTCCAACCTATGCAAAAACATGGAGTGAGGACAATCCTGACTGGTATTGGACTGAATTTTACGGTGCAAACCTTACTACGCCGGCGGAGAATATTGCCAGGACTGAAAATAACTTCAGTGCTACTGACAGGGCTGTGGTTTCCGGTTATGCCAAGCTGACTTTCACCCCTCACCTTAATTTCAAGTCTACAGTCAGCATGGACAGGAGATGGGTGCATAGCTATTACTTCCTTGACCCAATCAAGATCTCTTACGGAAGAACACAGCACGGAGAGGCTTCCGACAGCAGGAGCGATGATTGCAGGATGGTCTATGACAATATCCTTACTTACAGTAACACCTTTGATGCAAAGCATAATCTGGAGATAATGGCCGGCACGTCGGCTACAACTTCAAGGTGGGAAAACCTTTCCGGCTCAAGGACCCATTTCTCAAGTCAGTACGCAGACGCCCTGTATGGAATCAACGGTGGCAACAAAGGAGGCCTGAGAGGGCAGAGCCAAGGCCTTTCCAAGTGGGCTATAATGTCTTATTTGGGCAGGATTGCCTACAATTTCGACAGTAAATATTATCTGACAGCGAATTTCAGGGCGGATGGTTCGTCAAAACTTGCTCCGGGTCACAAATGGGGCTTGTTCCCATCAGTGTCTGCTGCATGGAGGGTGTCCGGAGAAAACTTTATGCAGGACGTGTCTTGGATAAACGATTTGAAAATCCGTGTCGGCTGGGGACAGCAGGGTAATCAATCCGGCTTGGGAGACTATGCCTGGGTACAGGAATACGGAACCAATTATTTTGATTGGACTAAAAAGGAATATGCCGATGCCACGCCGACACTCGGAGGGAAGACTAATATCGGCAACAAGGATCTTACATGGGAGACGACCACACAGTCCAATGTGGGGATTGATCTGTCAGTGCTTCGCGGAAGACTGAACTTTACCCTTGACGGTTACTACAAGTACACAACGAATATGCTTCTGAACGTCCCTCTTCCTGCCCCATACCCTTCAATCTTCAGGAATGAGGGTGAGATGAGCAACTGGGGACTTGAGTTTGCGGTAAGTTCGGTGAACTTCGACCGTAACGATTTCAAGTGGACTACGGATTTCAATATATCCATGAACAGAAACCGTCTTGAGAAACTCTCTCTACAGCAGATATATTATTATGCTACCACTTTCGAGGCCTTGAGCGAGCAGGTGGTAAGAATGACTCCGGGAGAGCCTCTCTCCAAATTCTGGGGATATACGGCTGAGGGCGTAGATCCTGAGACAGGTATGATTATATATAAGGATATAAACGGAGACGGCAAGATAAACACTTCAGATAAGCACTATATAGGCGACGCCAATCCAAAATTCATCTGGGGTCTTACCAATAACCTGAGCTACAAGGGATTCAACCTTAGCTTCCTGATTACAAGCTCTGTAGGGAATGACATTTACAATGCCTCCAGAATAGAGATGGTAGGAATGTATTCCGGAGCCAATCAGATTACGGATGTTCTCCGCAGGTGGCGGGTGCCGGGAATGAAGACCGATATTCCAAAATCCGGTGAACTCTATAATCTGAGAGCTTCCACAAGGTGGATTGAAGACGGCACTTTTGTAAAGATTAAGAATATTACACTTTCATATGATGTCAGGTCGAATTTCCTCAGGAAGTTCCATATTGCAAAGTTGCAGCCGTACATTACGCTTGACAATATGATAACATTCACCGGTTATTCCGGATATGACCCTGAAATGAGCCAATACACTAATGCCACCAATATGGGGATTGACTGGGGTACCTATCCTAATGTCAAGACCGTTATCTTCGGAGTAAATCTGGATTTCTAAATTTTTGAAAGTATGAAAAAGATAATAAATATAATTGCCTTTGCAGCCATAGCTTTCCTTACGTCTTGTGATCTGGATCTGTATCCTGAGACTTCATACAACGAGGGTAATGTCAAGGTCGAGGAGAATACCGAATCCCAGTATTCCACGAGGGCAGATATGGAAGGCTTGCGAAAAACCCTTTACGACAATTGGATGAAGGATATTCAGGAAAAGGATTATACTGACTGGCTGGTCTATACCGAGTGCAGGGCGGACAACGCCTATGCAGGCAGTCCGACTACCGGTGAGATAGTGGATATCGAGTCCAACAAACAGGACGCGAACAATAAGAATGTCAAACGAGATTGGGACTGGTACCTCGGTCAGGTCAGCAATGCAAACCAGCTTATTTGCAACATAGATTCCATAGCAATTAAGGACCCTTCACTGACGCCTGAGGAAAGGGATCGCTGGAAAGCAGAAATGCTTATATGGAGGTCATATATACTTTTAAAGATGACGTATCTGTGGGGAGATGTGCCTATGGTTACCACCATTCCTCCGGCAATTACCGCAGAAAACGTTGAAGAAGTGTATCCCGCATATTTTCCTGAAAGAAAACCGATTGCCGAGGTCTATGCCAGGATAATTGAAGATCTTGAATTCGCTTGTAAATATGCTCCCGATGTGAATAAGGATAATAAAATGCTGATGAGCAAGGCTGTCGCCTACGGATTGCTTGCCAGGGTCTATGCAGAGAAGACCGCTCGGGACTGGAATAAGGTTGCACAGGCCTGTCAGGCCGTCGAGGATATGGGTTTTGCTCTCGTAGATGATTTCGGCCGTATGTGGGCATACGATGAGGATGATGCCGTAAGGAATACATCCGAGTCTATACTCGAAGTTACATGGACAAGGAGTAATGGCAACTGGTTCTGGATGATGTTCCACAGAAACGCATACAATCCTGACGACAGCTTTTCATGGATGAAGTGGATCACCCCGTCAAGGGATCTGATTGCCGCATATGACGCCGAAGGAGATACCGAAAGAAAGAATGTCAATATAGTTTATGATAAATGCTCATGGAGCAATTATTATCCGTCCGACAGATATCCGTTTATGAATAAAGTGCCTACAAATGCTTCAAGCACGATACTGATGCGTCTTGGTGAGATATATCTGCTTCATGCCGAGGCTTTGGCAATGACGGACAAGCTTTCGGAGGCTGCCGGCTATGTGAATCGTATCCGTTCCAGAGCCGGCCTTGCAAATCTGCCGGCGGACGCTTCTTCAAGCAAGGATACAATGATTGATGCTATTCTCAAGGAGAGAAGATTGGAACTTGCATTTGAAGGTTTCCGTTTCTTCGATTTGGTGCGGCACGATAAGGCTGTCCGGACATGCGCAGCAGTGGCCGCAGCTGACAAATATTGGGCTGCAAGAAGTCCTTTGACGGAGGAAACTATTCTTATGCCTGTGTCACAGGAGGCACGCGACAAGAATCCAAGTCTAAAACAAAACCCGGGTTATTGATTATGAATACATCTATAAAATACCTACTATTATGTCTTCTTACCTGTGGCTGTGCATGTAGTCAAAAGGCGGGAGGCAAGAGCGGAGGAGGTGATGTAATTGATCCTATCGAGCCGCCTGTTGTGGCTGCCGATGCCTACGCTTATGTGACTAAGGCAGACAAGACCAAGCTCTTTGCAGAGGAGAGGCTTTCTTTCGGCAAGACGGCGACGATGTCTCCATACGTAGTGCGGTTTACAGACGAAGAGTTCCAGACTGTGGACGGATTCGGGGCTGCCGTTACGGTTTCATCATGCTATCTGCTGCAAAAGATGAATAAGGAAAGCAGGACAGCTTTCCTAAAAAAGATCTTTTCTCCTACCGAGGGAGCGGGCTCGTCCTTGGTGCGTATATGCATCGGTGGCTCTGATTTTACTTGGGATTATGGTGAATCAGGTTTATCTTCCGATGGACGTTTCACATGGTGCGATAAAGAGGGCATTGACAATTTTGCTCCTCATCCTATGGACGTGAAATACGTAGTGCCTGTTTTGAAAGAAATTCTTGAGATAAATCCTGCTCTTATGCTCATAGGCTCTCCTTGGACAGCGCCCAGGTGGATGAAACAGGATGCGAGAAGGATCACCTCTCACTACAGCTGGACAGGCGGCCGGCTCAATCCGAAACATTATCAGGATTATGCCGATTACTTTGTAAAGTGGATTCAATATATGCAGTCCCAAGGCATTGACATTTATGCAGTAACGCCTCAGAACGAGCCTCTTAACGCCGGAAACTCAATGTCTATGCTTATGCCGTGGCAGGATTGCCGGGATTTTGTCAAGACCGCATTGGGCCCGTCTATGAAGAAAGCCGGACTGAAAACGAAAATTCTGATATTTGACCATAACTATAATTATGACAATAAGTCGGACCAGAATGAATATCCTCTCAAGGTCTATGCTGATCCTGAAGCTTCCAAATATATTGCAGGCTCCGCTTGGCATAATTACGGGGGACATGTCTCTGAACTGGATAAAATCCAAGCTGGAGCTCCTGAAAAGGAAATCTATTTCACAGAGGCTTCTATCGGCACATGGAACTATTCGTTTGCAAGCTGTCTGATTAATGACTTCAGGGATATAATGCTCGGTACTCTTGCCCGTGGAGGTAAGGGGGTGACTTTCTGGAACATTATGCTGGATGACAAGAAAGGGCCATATACAAATGCCAACGGCTCATGTATGACTTGTTTCGGAGCAGCTACAATAATGTCCTCCGACTATAAGACGGTGGACTATTACAGTCAGTTCTATGACTTTGCCCATTGCTCCAAGGTTATAAGGCCGGGTGCCATTAGAATAGGCACCAAGGGTTTTACCAAGCAAGGCATTACTTATCAGGCATATAGAAATACTGACGGCTCTTTCGGGGTTGTTATACTGAATGAAAATCCGGAAGAACAGCAGTTCGTATTCCTGACCGCTTTGCATTCCGTCAGGTATACAGTGCCGGCAAAATCGGTTGTGTCATTGAAATGGAAAGATTAAAATATATGATAATATGAGAAAATTATATAAAATTGTAGCAATAGCCGTAGCCTTTATGGGGCTTATGGGATGCAAAGAAGATGTCCCTGACGTGAAATTTACGGACAAGGGACCGGATATGACTTTAGCGTCTTTTGATGATGCGGCCTATATGGGTGGCAAAATCAATTTTACCGTTGACCTGAAAGACGATTTTCCTCTTTCCACACTTAAAGTCAAATTGATGTTTGACGAGACAGTGGTAAGTGAGAAAGTGATAAGGACAAAGGAGTACGGGCAATATGTCGATTTTATACGTGTGCCACTTTTAGCCGAGATACCCAACGGAACGGCCACATTGGAATTCGTTGCTCAGAATACAGGTTTGGGACTTACTGAAAAGACGGTTGAGGTTGCTGTTTCGAGACCTGATTTCGATTATCTCAATCTGATTGTCGGAGGAAAGACGTACAAGATGAACAGGATAGGGGATTATAAATATTCCATAAACGCTTCTTTCCCTGCCGATGCTTCAGCCATAATAGAAACTCCTTCCGTAAATGATGCGGGAGACGTGATTAAAATAGGCTGGGACGGCTCTAAGGTTTCAGCCGATTCGGAGACCGAAATCCCATTCTCCGCCGTGAAATCAGGTGTCTATACCATATCGGTGGATCTGTTAAACCTTACAGCTTCACCGTTCGGTAAAATAGAAATCCAAGCAGGAAAAGCATCTCCGGTGCAGACTTTAAGTCTTCTTCAGGGCTCCGTCTTGAAATTCAACGCCGTGGAAGATATCCTGAATTGGGATCTGGATTTTGACTTTTTCGACGTCTCTGCGGATAATGTCATTACTTTCAAGGCGATTGACGGGCTATACCGACTTTCATTGGACTTTGCCAAAAAGTTCATAAGGGTGGAGGCTATGGCTGACAATGAAAATACGGCTAAATTGGCAGATGACGGCACCGGTGCCGTCTGGATGATTGGCGGTGCATTCGGCAAGCCTATAATAGGTCCGAATTGGAATACTGACGAGGGGGCATATTGTCTATCCCAGCAGTCCCCAAAAGTCTATAGGATAACATTAGTTGCGGGATCTTCAATAGCCGTCAAGGACTTCTCCGTAAAGGTATTTCACCAGAAAGGATGGGGCGGAGAGGTTGCCTCTTACTCTTCCTTCAATGACGAGACGGGACTTTTCAAGGTAACGGATTCGGGGAATATAGAGAATATAAAAGATAAACAGCTTTTTTCAGGAAAGGCATACGCCATAGAGGTCGATTTCTCCGATGGCAAGTCTTCTCCTTCCCTTCATATTTTTGAAACGGAGGTGCCTGTATCCGGGATTGACATATTCATTAATGGTGTTCAGGCGACTAAGTTGTCTGCAACTGTATATGCTGCCGTATTGGATATAGCAAAAGATGCCGATTTGGCCATGACAGGGGAATTAAAAGGCCTTGAGACATGGTGGCTTGACCCTGACTATCTGCGACTTGAGGGCTTTTCATTGAAGTTCAATGCAATGAGCGGCAAATATAAGGTGGTCATGCATTTAGACGGAAAATATGCTGAGTTTAAGAGGATGAAGGATTCTGAAAACGAAGCCACTATTGCAGAACACGGACTTTGGATGATGGGCTGGGGATTGGCAAGTCCGATAATGAAGACCGGTCAGTTCGCGTTCAATCCGGGGTCGGCTTTCAGTATGGCCGAAGTCCGCGATATGGTCTTCCAACTTACCGGAACGGCGGTTGATGAGAAAGACGAAACGACTTTAGGGGGACGTTTCAGGTTTGATTATATCTCTGCAAAATACTTTGCCCAGGACGGTTGGGGCGGAGAATGCGGAAAGATTCTCGGAAGCCCGACGACAGTCAAGTTGGGTCCGTCAGCAACAAATCTCCTCAAGCTCACTAAAAGTTATAACATTGAGCTAAAGGATGATGTAAAACTTGAGTTAGGGGCTAAATACGTGCTTACGATCGATTTGTCCAAGGCCGCATCGGATGCTGTCGAGACTATTGAGCTTGTAAAGAAATAGACAACATTCTATATTTGAAAGAGAAGCCGGGGCACTTCATTGTGATCCCGGCTTTTGGATTTTTATTCATATATTTACATGATAATTGTAAAACTTTTATAGTATAATGTTGAGGTCTCGCCAAACCCTGTTATGTCTTACCGCTATATTTTTAGCTGCCTGTTCGTCTGATAGCATACATGAGAAGGTGCTTAATGAACTCGACGAGGTGCTGAAGAAAAATGAAACCTATGACAATTATTTCCGTCAAAGGGCGGATGTGCTGAAACAACTCAAGGGAAAGGACACTGAGCCTGCTCATGCCTATGAAATCAACCGGAAGCTTGCGGAGGAATATGTGGCTTACAGTCTCGATTCTACCTTATTCTATTTGTCAGAGAACCAGAAGATTGCTGAAATGCTTGGGGATACGGAAAAGAAAATCGAGACTGACCTGCTGATTGCCCATGAATATATTATGACCGGCTACCATATCGAAGCTTCGGATATATTGACAACATACAGCAAGGTTAAGATACCTGAGCATCTCAGGATTCTGTACTTTGATGCCTGCCATACCTTTGCAGGAGAACTTATGTCATACTACCAGAATAAAGCCGTCCAGCACGATATGTACATTCAGAGAGTTAGTTACAGGGATTCTCTTCTTAAATATGTCGAGCCTCAATCGTTCAAGTATTATGAACTTATGAGCGAACTCTCAATGGATAACGGAGACCGGGAGTTGCGGCTGTCATATCTTGACAGCATGGTAGTTGTGTCCCCGCTAAATTCTCATGATTACGCCAAGGCTTGCTATTTCTATTCCATTGCCATGGAGTCGGACAAAGAGAAGCTAAACTGGATGGCGAAGTCAGCTATCGCCGATGTTATGTGTGCCACAAAAGATTATGCTTCGTTGATTGATCTTTCCCGCCTATTGTTTGAAATCGGTGATGTAGATCGTGCTTTTCATTATACCGCTGATTTTTGTCTGCCGGATGCCCTTTTCTTTAACGGCAAACTGAGGCCGTGGCAGATTGTCCGTTTTTTCCCTGAACTGGAGAAGGCTTATGTGGAAAAGGCCGGGCGTCAGAAGAACATAATGAAAGCGTCTGTAGTGGTTACCAGTGCCCTATTGGCCTTGCTTGTTTTTGTGACGGCTGTACTTATACGCAGGCATAGGATCCTTGTAAGAACAAGGGCAAAACTTGAGGAGTCATATTCCGAAATTGAGAGAAGAAACATTGAACTCGAAAATATTAACAGCAGACTTCACAGGCTGAACGAGAGTTTGAAAGAGACAGATACCGTTAAGCAGGAATACATCGCCCTGTTTTTGAGCATCTTGTCCGAAAACATCAATGAGAATCGTCAGTACAAGAATCATGTATTGAAATATATAAGGAGGGGAAACGAGAAATATCTCGTAGACGAGATAGAGGCTCTGCCTCCGATTGATGACGACATACAACGGTTCTATAAGATGTTCGATGAGACTTTTGTGAAGCTTTATCCGGGATTTGTGGAAAAATTCAACGAACTTCTTGTGGAAGGGGAGGCGATATTCCCGAAAGGCAATGATATACTGTCTCCGGAACTGCGTATTTTCGCTTTAATCAAGCTCGGTATCAACGATTCCAGCAAGATAGCCTCCTTGTTGCATTATTCTTCAAATACTATCTATAATTATCGTGCGAAGATTAAGAACAAGGCCAAAGGCGACAGGGACCGTTTTGAAGAGGCCGTGAAGGCTATAGTCTGATGCCGGCAGCTTGCATTTCCTGAAGGGCTTTCAGGTGGTCTTCATAATCTACATAGCCGAGGCAGTCTTTGAGCAGCCAGACGGTGTAGCCGGCTTTCAGAAGGTCAATACATGTGTTCTTTACGCAATATTCAGTGGCTATTCCGCAGACAAATACATTTTTGATATCCATAATGTCAAGGACATCATTCAGGCTTTGGCCGGCTTCATTTATGGCTTCAAAACCACTATATTGCTCTTTTTCCTTTTCATATCCTTTGAAAAAGGTAAACTCTTCGGATGCGTACTGTGCAAGCTGCTCAGCAATTTCGGCTCCGTGAGTGCCTTGGACGCAATGTGCCGGCCAAAGACCTCCATTGTCAGCAAAAGATGAATGGTCTGCAGGGTGGAAATCCCTTATGAACAGAATGGGAAAACGGGCCTGTATGACATCCTTTTCTTCCTCCGTGCCTGCCGTCTGCTTTTCAATAAATGTCATAGTCTCTGCTACAGCCTCGTTTGCATTTTTGCAGGCCATCGTGCCGTCGATAAAATCGTGGAGCATATCCACAACAACCAGTGCCGAATCTTTCATAAAATTATCTTTAATAAACATTTATTCCGATGTAGAATAATCCAGGTCCACCACATTGTCAACTGTATAGTCGGGGTAGGCCTTTTCTATTTTCAAGGCAAGGGCTTTCCTTGCCTTTGACATATCCTTTACACTGAAATCCATGACCGTGTCGAACGAGATTGTCTTGTCGGTATGGTCTATGTAAAGCCCGTGTACCTGAATGACTTCCGGCTCTTCGTGCAGAAGTTCCATGATATGGCTGTACATCTTGCTGACAACTGTGCCGGCACTGTTTTGTGCATAAATTCCTATCGTGAAATAGATGCCGTATTTTTTTAATATGTCTTTCTGGATTTTCCTTGTAAGGTCGAATATTTCGTGAGCCGTCATCGTGTCAATAACTTCAATGCTTACCGAGCCTATCATGTTTTCAGGTCCGTAGTTGTGAAGCATCATATCGTAGACACCAAGCACAGCATCGTAGGCGGAAATATCTTTTTGGATTTCAATTACCTTTTCGGCATCTACCCGCACACCAAGAAGCTGGTTCAGTGGAGACAGGGCCATTCCGATACCGGTCTTTACAATGACAAGCGAGATAAGCAGGCCGAGTGCCCCGTCTAACCATGCTACACCCGGCCCGAAAAGCATTGTGGCAATAGCCGCTAAGAGAGTGGCGGATGTTATTATTGCATCAAAGCCTGCATCCGCCCCGGTGGCTGTGAGGGTTTCTGACCTGACCTCCTTGCCTATACGGTGATAATACATTGACAATGCTATTTTTACCATTATGGCTATTGACAGGACAACGAGGCTGAACCATTTGTATTCCGAGGGCTCAGGCCTGTCGAGTTTCTGCACGGATTGCACAAAAGACATCACTCCTGCGGCAATGATAACAAAAGAGACGGCAATAGTGGTCAGATACTCGTATCTGCCGTGCCCGAAAGGATGTTTTTTGTCTGCC
This sequence comes from uncultured Bacteroidales bacterium, assembly GCA_947253655.1. Classification (GTDB taxonomy): domain Bacteria; phylum Bacteroidota; class Bacteroidia; order Bacteroidales; family UBA932; genus Cryptobacteroides. The sequence goes on along the minus strand of CAMYAE010000028.1, from coordinate 9,045 downwards.
GGCTTGCTTGCGAGCCGCATTCCGAATATGGTGAGGATGGCCGAAAGCGTGTCCGTAAGGTTGTTGATAGCGTCAAGTACAATAGCTATGGAGCCGGAAACCATACCGATTACAGCCTTGAATGAGGATAACAGAACATTGGCTATGATCCCGATGATGCTTGCCCTGACAATTCTGGACTCTCTCTTTCTTGCTTTGGACATAAACTATTATTTATTGCCTGCAACCCTTATCAAAGCCTCTGTCATCTTTGACCAGCCGTATTTTTGTTTTTCCTCTTTCAGCCCATCGTCGAAACTGCCAAGTCTTTCGTTTCCAAAGAAATCCGCAAGGGCTTCAGCAACCGCTCCGGCTTCCGGCCTTACCACATAACCGGCTTTCCCGTCAGGTATCATTTCGGCGAGGCCGCCCACATCCGTCACCAGCATAGGTTTCTCGAAGTGGTAGCCAATCTGGGTTACACCGCTTTGTGTGGCTGAAATATATGGCTGAACGATAATATCAGCTGCGCAGAAGAAATATCTGACCCTGTCATCGGGTATGAAATCGGAAAACCATCTGATTTTCCCTTTAAGCCCCAATTCCTCTTCAAGCCTGAAGTATTTGTCGGCATTGTTGTAGAATTCTCCTGCAACTATTAACTCTATATTGTTGTTTTTCAGGCGATTGTCCGTAAAAGCCCTCATCAGCAGTTCCAGACCTTTATAGTCCCTGATAAATCCGAAGAACAACATATATCTTTTGTCTTCTGGCAGGCCTATGGCTTTCAGTGCGTCTTCCCTGCTTGTCTTGGTGCCGAAATGGTCGTAAAGGGGGTGGGGGCTGAATATCTTAGGGTGCTTGCTGTCTATTGATTCCACTTCGGATATTACCGAATGCGACATGACTACAGAGCCGTCAATAGAATTCAGAAAATATTTGACCAAAGGAATGTCCCCTATACGTCTTTCATGGGGAATAACATTGTCAAGCGTGGAAACTACCTTTGTCTTGCCGTTTCTGCGTATTATTCTTGCGATTGTGCCAAGACAGGGAGCCATGAAGGGGAGCCAGAACTTCATTACAACAAGGTCGGGATGTTTCTTGCCAAGCTCCCGTCCTACTTTCAGCCAGTTGAATGGGTTGATCGAATTAATTTTCCTGAATATTCTAAGCCCGTCCGGGGCTTTGCCGTTGGTGTACTGAGTCTTGCCCGGAAAGAGGAAAGAGGGGTACTGCAAGGTGAATGTCCAGATTTCGACTTCGTGTCCTTCTTTTGCGAACTGATGGGCAAGACGCTCATTGAACGCTGCCATTCCTCCCCTGTACGGATATGCTGTGCCGACAATATATATTTTCATCTGCTGCCCGTTTGATCTAATATCCGAAAAGCTCGTCCAATGATACGGCCTTAACTTTCCCGATAGACTTGAGATAGTTCTTGTCAAGCTCTTTTGTGTTGCCGAGAATGCCGTAGATATATGTGCGGTCCTTGACCCATTTTTCCTGTATGGCGACTACGTCTTCCAATGTCATTGACGCGGCCTTTTCGAATACAAGTTCATCTGTCGGTTTATTTAGACCCAAATCCTTTGCTTCCAGATAGTCATACAATACAGACATACCTGTTACCCTCTTTGTCCTCAAACCGGATATGAGGCTGCTTTTAGCCACGTCGAAGGCCTTTTGCGACTGTGGCATCTTGTTGATTATCAAATCAAAAGCCTCTATTGCTTTTTTTAACTTGTCGTTCTGAGAACTTATTGAAGCATAAAAAGAATAGGTGTCGTCCAGGTCCTCCGGGGAGAGTAGGGCGGCCCCGGCACTGTATGCAAGGGCGCGTGCTTCTCTCATTTCTTGGAATACAATGGAATTCATACCGTATCCAAAGTATTGGTTGAAGATCTCCACTTCCGGAGCAGCAGTGACATCGAATTTCTCGCCCCTGTTGGAGAACTGGATATAATCGAATTGAGGAGCCTTATAATCAACTATATAGATAATGGGCTCAGTAGACCTTGCCTTTGGTAACTCCGTCTTTTTCAGAGGTGTCGGCTCTCCGTTTGTCTTGTGATGAGCTTCAAGCATAGCGGCAAATTCGCCAGAGGTCATAGGACCGTAATATAGCACCTTGTGTTGTTTGCCTGCCATGCCTCTGACCTTTTCGAGCAATTCTCCGGATTCCAGGCCTGTCAGTGACGTATTGGTCATTACGGTCTTTTTGAGGTATTCAGGTCCATATAACACATATTTCAGCAAGGCATCAAAGCAGGAGCTCTGAATCATCTTGCTGTCGGAGCGTCTCTTTATTTCGTCAGCCTTGAGAGTGTTCAATATGGTTTCATCAGCAACAGCATTTGCATACAGATCGCTTACAATGTCCAAAGCCTCTCCGATATTCTCGCTCAGCCCGCTAATCCGGATGCTCATTGTGTTGTCCGAAACTTTAGTGTCGAAGCTGCATGCTAAGGCGTACATTCTGGAAGCGATTTCGTCTGCAGTCATTGTAGGGGTGCCGAGATATTCTGCGTAGTCGAATGCTAAACCAAGGGCCGGGTCATCTGCAAGCCCCATGTCATATCTGAATACGACAGTTGCTATGTCGTTGAGATTGTTTTGCTTATAAAGGATTTCAAGGCCTTTGGAGCTACTTGTCTCCATGTCACGATTGAAGTCGGTAAATACAGGCTCAATCGGCTTGACTTCCGCATTCCTGACCTCTGTCAGGAAGCTGCTCTCCATTTCCCGGTTTGTGGCTATTGGGGTGATGGCCGGAGCCTGTATTTTCTTTATGCTTTTGTCTTCTCCAATGTGCTTGTATGCAACGACATAGGAATTGTCCGACAGATATTTTCCGGCCCAATCCATAATATCCTGTTTGTTGAGCTTAGAGAGCCGTTCCGGCCTTCCGACAGTATATGACCAATCTTCACGGTTGATGAATGAAGTTACAAATTTCATGGCTCTGGCCCTATTCTTTTCAAGAGACTTCATTTCCATAAGTTTGTAATTGTTGATAGTAGCATCTATAAGGCTCTCGTCGAAATTGCCGTTCCTCAGTTTCTCTACTTCTGCGAGAAGCACATCTCTGACATCTTTAAGTGTCTGTCCGTCTTTTGGATATGCCCCTATCAGCATTTCACCGTAATCCGGCCGGTTGTAGTTGTATGCCCAGGCATCTATTGCCGTCTGTGCCTGATTTACATTAAGATCAATAAGCCCGGCCATCCCATTGTTCAGAATGGAACGAACTATGATGCTTATTTCACCGTCCTTAGTGGCTGCACCCGGATACCGCCAGCCAATCATAACATTCTCGGCTTCAGGGCCGTAGATATCTTTTTCACGAGGACTTTCTATATTGGTTTCTGGCTCGAAAGACCAAGCCGGCAAATCTTCGTTCGCTTTCCAGTCTCCGAAATATTTTTCAATAATCTTCACGAACTCTTTCGGATCGAAGTCTCCTGAAACGCAGATCGCACAGTTGTTCGGGACATAATATGTCTCTTTCTGTTTTTTAATAGCGGTGATTGAAGGATTTTTCAAGTGCTCCTGAGTACCAAGGACAGTCTGCAAACCGTAAGGGTGGTTTAGGTAAAGCATAGAGTCTACAGCTGTGAATACCTTTTCGTCATCATTGCACATGCTGGTGTTCTTTTCCTCGTATACGGCTTCAAGTTCGGTATGGAAACCTCTGACTACCATATTCTTGAACCTGTCGGCTTCAACCATGGCCCATGTGTCTATACGGTTTGACGGAATATCCTCCACGTAGCAGGTCATGTCTGTGGAAGTAAAGGCATTTGTGCCCTCTGCGCTTATGAGAGACATGGCCTTGTCATATTCATTCGGGATGGATATTTTTGACGCCTCGTAGCTCAAAGAATCGATTTTCATGTAGATTGCTTCCCTTTCCTCTTTGTCCGTCTTTGTGCGGTAGACATTGTACAAGGCCTCTATGGAGTCCAATAGCGGTTTTTCCGCATTATAATCCGATGTGCCGAGGCGTTCTGTGCCTTTGAACATGATATGTTCAAGATAGTGGGCAAGGCCGGTGTTGTCTGCCGGATCATTCTTGCCGCCGTTTCGTATGGCGATGCATGTCTGAATACGCGGAGTCTCCTTATTTACGGTCATGTACACTTTAAGCCCGTTATCGAGGGTGTATATTTTCGTGCCCATAGGGTCCCCGTTGACACTTTCAAACCTTCCGCACGACATTGCGGCAAGAGCCGCAGCCATGCTTGCAAGCAAGATTTTTTTAAGTTTCATATAAATTGTGTTCAAAGTTTTCTCTGTTCCCGCAACCCGCCCTCGTCATAATGCAATCGACCATAGGTAATGAATTTTGCAAGCTGAACCATGCTATATGCAATTGTGCCGAACATGCTATATGCAGTGGCATCTTAGCCTTGCTGCTGTTCCGCGCAGCCGTAACAAAGGTTGGCCCGCCTTACACCATGACTACACCCTTTTTGCTATTATTCCAAATCTTCGGTAAAATTAAGGCTCTGGATGTCTATGTCCAGAATTCGCAGTTTTGCTGACAGCCTGTCAATATCCTTATGAAGTGCTTTGACGTCAATAGTCTTGACATATTTTATTTCAGTTCTGGAGTATCTGTCCTGTATGACCGTCGCGCTTTCAAACACGGCCCTCATGGTCTGTATCCTTTTTGCAAGCACGTCCCTTTCTGCGAGCATTTCTGTAAGAGACCGCCCGTCCTTGCCCTTGACTTTGATGTTTGTGGCGTTTATCCTGTATATCAGGTCTTGCAGCCGGTCCAGACAACCGTTCAGTTCTTTCATAAGCTCCAACGGCTGCTCCGAAGGCTCTTCGCCCTCCTGCACCTTTACGTTATTGATTATCCTGTCTTTCAACTGCTCTATTCTTGTCTGGCAGTCCTGTCTGATGCTTAATGCTTCTGCAAGTTTCATAAATATCCGTGTTCAATTTAAAATTGTCCCTATGCTTCGGGACCGTATAATTACAAAATTAAGGAATAATAAGCAATTTGTTTATAAGAATGCAAAGAATTATTTTTGCATATAAAATTTTATAGAATGGTAGAAACTGATATTCTGTTCAGAAAGGCTGTTGAGAGGGATTCTAAGTTTATATGCGAGGCAGTTCTGGCTGCTCTCGGAATTGCGGATTTTATTGCCGATAATGATAAGGACGGCGCTGATGTCCTGACCCTGCTTAATGATGTCGTGCTTATGGATGATACTCTGTATAGTGTTAGGAACACCCTTGTGGCCGAGGTCGACGGTGTTTGTGCAGGCTGTATAATCGCTTATGACGGAGGACGTTATGAGGATATGAGAAAAAAGACTTCCGCTATGCTTAATGTGCAGTGGAAGCGGTATTATGAAAATACAGAAGCCGAGACAAGGGCGGGAGAGTATTATCTTGATACTCTCGCAGTAGACCCGAAGTTCAGACATAAGGGCATAGGCCGTCAGTTGATTTACCAGGCACTGGAGACCGGAGAGGCTTTGGGTTTTGATATTGCCTCATTGCTTGTGCTGGCTTCCGACAATGGGCTGCGTGCCATGTATTCCTCCTGCGGATTCAAGGCTGACCGGAATGTCCGTTGTTTCGATAATGAATATCTCCGTATGGTGTCTATATTGCATTGACATCTGTTTGCAGATAATTATAATTTTAGTATCTTTGTTGTATAAGGAAGATATTGTCTTGACCATGCTCTATAATTATTAGGCCGGAAAACGGGCTATAAGGTTAAGTGCCGAGGACAATGATATTTCTGAAATCAACCTTAAGAGGATTATTAGTGATTCAATAATGCAAATACATTAAATTATGAAAGTATTATATTTAGTAGGCACAGCAGCTATATCTGCGGTAATGTTTTCAAGTTGCGTATGCGGATTGAAGAATAAAGAACTCCCGGCCACTTTGGCAGCGGGAACGGACAGTTTGGTTGTGAATGACGAAACAGGTGATTACAAGATGTCCGTGCAAACCCTTTCAGACAATTCTCTTGCTGTCAGCAAGGCGGTAGGGGAGTATGTCAATGAAACTTTAGGTGGAGATTATGACGGCAATACCGATGATTTTAAGAGTGTTATAAAATACTATTTCGATGAGGTTGTCGCCGACGCTCAAGAGGCCGTGCAAGATCCTCCAATGAAATATACCGACCTTACTTCTTTCAGTGTTTATTCTGAGGGGCCGGATTATATTACATATTTATACGAGAAAGACGAATATAAGGGAGGTGCTCATGGCGGGCATCAGCGCTATGGAATGACATTCCGCAAGAGCGACGGACGACGTATCGGCTGGGATGTGTTCACAAATAAATATGATGATGATTTCCATAATATGATAAAGTCAGGCCTTAAGAGTTTTTGGAAAGTTGATGGAGACGAGCAGCTGAAAGAATATCTTATGGATGAAAACGACATATATTCGCTTCCAGTTCCGGAGTGTCCGCCTCTTTTCACCGATGAAGGTATTGAGTTTGTCTATAATCAGTATGAAATAGCCCCTTATGCTGCCGGCTTGCCTGTATTCACTGTGCCATACAGCAAGATTTCAGAACACATGATGTTGGTGGCCAGAAAAATTGTGGGGATAGAATAGGCTATGCCTGCTCATATATTGTCATCCTTGCATGGAGGACTACGCAACGCTTTAAGGCTTGTGTATGTAATCCTTATCCTGTCTTCGGCAGCTTCCTGTTCCGGTGACAGGATTACTATGTTTGTAGGGACGTACACCGGTGGCGACAGCGAGGGTATATATGTGTGCAAATTCGATCAAGGTATAGGCAAGATTGCTTCTCCGCTTATTTGCGGGGCCGCTTTACCTAACCCGTCGTACCTGAAAGTTACTCCGGACGGCAAACGCCTCTACGCCGTCAGCGAAACCGCTGACAGCGCAGCCGCTCTGAACGCCTACGCCTTTGACAAGGTCTCCGGCGTTCTGCGGCCCCTATCCCCGCCTTGCCCGACTCTAAGCCAGGATCCGTGCTATGTGGACGTGTGCGGCTCTCTCGCCGTAACGGCCAATTATTCCGGAGGAAACATATCCGTGTTCAGGCTGGGACCCTCCGGGGGCGTTTCCGGCAACGGACCTGCCAGAATCTATTCCGGATTTACCGGCGGCCCTGACACCCTGCGTCAGGCCACGCCTCACGCTCATTGCTCAATCTTTTCCCCGGACGGACGCTACCTCCTGATGACAGACTTCAGTTCTGACAGAATCTTGACTTTCAGCGTTTCCGCAGACAGTCTCGCATTCGTTTCCGCCTGCGTTTTGGCACCCGATTACGGGCCTCGTCATATAGTTTTTGCGAATACCGTCAGCCTGGCCTACGTTATAGGCGAACTTTCAGGTACGATAACAGCCATGAAATTTGACGGGGGAAAACTGCATCCGTTCCAGACGGTCGTTTGCGACACTCTCCATGCACGCGGGAGCGCAGACATCAGAATATCTCCTGACAACCGGTTCCTTTATGCGTCCAACAGACTCAAAGGTGACGGAATTGCCGTTTTCAGCATTGCCGGAGACGGAAGTCTGACGAAGAAAGGTTACCGGGACACAGGCAGGCATCCGAGAAACATAGCGATTACGCCAAACGGAAAATACTTGCTTGCCGCATGCAAAGACGACGGTACTATCCAGGTATTCAGACGTAATAAATTGACGGGAGAACTCACATACCTGCCGAATGACATTTCGCTCGACAGTCCCGTGTGCATTGCCTTTAATTAAAAACTGATATTATGAGCCGTTTCAAACTAATGAACGGGGTTGAAATCCCTGAAATCGGCTTCGGAACATTCAAGATTACGGATCCTTCGGAAGCCTATGACTCTGTTGCCACCGCATTGAAGTGTGGTTATACGCACATCGACACTGCTGCCGTGTACAAGAATGAGGAATATGTAGGGAAAGCCGTGAAAAATAGCGGCATCAGCAGACATAATCTCTTTATTACCAGCAAGGTATGGAATACAGACAGAGGATGCGACAACACTGTTGCCGCCTGCGAGGAAAGTCTCCGCAAACTCGGGACGGATTATCTTGACCTTTACCTTGTTCATTGGCCTGCAACGGCACATCGCTTCGAAAACTGGAAGGAAATCAATGCTGACACATGGAGGGGAATGGAAAAATTGTACAGAGACGGAAAGGTAAGGGCAATAGGAGTCAGCAATTTCCTTACACATCACCTTGAACCGCTTTTGGAAACCGCAGAAATTGTACCTATGGCAGACCAGATTGAGTTTCATCCGGGCTATCTTCAAGAAGATATAATTGCCATGTGCCGTTCATTGGACATTTTGGTTGAAGCTTATTCTCCTTTGGGACGCGGTAACCTCCTTAATGACTACACCTTGTCTTCAATTGCCGAAAAATACGGGCTCACCACGGCTCAGGTGTGCGTCTCGTGGTGTCTTGCTCACGGCAACCTGCCTCTGCCAAAGTCAAGGCATGCCTACAGAATCAAGTCGAATTTCATTACAGCGGCATTGGAGTCGGAAGACATTGCGGCTATCGACGCCATTAAAGGCGTGTGGTGGTCCGGCCATACTGCCGATGAAATAGACTTTTAGTATGGGGCCTGGCTTTAAGCCGATAGGTGGTAAAATGTAAGAAGTTTAGATACGGGTACAAGTAACATGTCTTGACAGACGGAGAAGGCCTTGTGCATGCCCTCACCACCAAATCTGCCAATGTCTCAGACACGACAGAATTTTCAACTCTCATAGAGAAAGGAACGCTTCAAAAAGGAGTGATGGTATTAGCCGATAAAGGGTACACCTCCAAGGCTAATAGAGAGTATCTGACTGGTCATGGGCTCATAGTTGGAACTTTTGCAGAGAAAAAATCAAATAGCAAGGCGACTTCTCAAGCTAGACAAGACGAAAATCAGCAAAAAGTCAGTCCAAAACATCTAAACTCAAATGTGCAATAGTCTCTTAAAAGCTATATTTCGCCTTCACCCATACTTCTGAGTTGTTTTTGTACGTGCTGAACACGCCTTCATCGCCTCCAAACCAATCATACCCGAGAGAGAGCTGAATG
>CAMYAE010000027.1 GCA_947253655.1 uncultured Bacteroidales bacterium | reverse complement strand
GAAATCCTATTGCTGTTCTCCATAAGATACAGAAGACTCTCCTGAAAAAGGTCCTCCGCCACAGCACTGTCACGCACAAAAGACCGGGCAAGCGAAATAAATGCCACCCTCTCACGATATAGCACAACAAGCGATTCTCTGCTTATCTTATCCCCGACCGGCTCCATAAAGGTTCTCCTAAAAGGTCAATTATATCAAAAATAATCGCTTTATAACGATAAAACAAAAAAAACTGCAGATTTTACTGTCAACTTCCATTTCTGAAGCACTATATATATGTAACACGAAAAAATAATATTTATGTACAACCATATCAACGAAGAACTGCTGTTCAAATATTTCAGAGGAGAGACTACTGAAGACGAGAACACGAATATAGATAAATGGCTTCAGGCCTCTGACAGCAACAGAAAACGATTCCGCAATACATTCAGCATATTTGAAGCCCTGACACTCACTGCGGCAGAAAATTCTTACGCCAATTCCGGAAGGGGACAAAAGAGAAGTACTATAAGGACAATAATAATAGCAGCCGCAAACATAGCAGCTGTCGTGGCAATATTCTTCGGAGCCATAAAGATATCCGAAAAGACAGTCAGCAACAAGCTGTCAGGCACACTTACAAGCATAGAGGTTCCGGCAGGACAGCAGCTCGATATTACTCTTTCTGACGGCACTACCGTAAAATTGAACTCGGGAGCTCGCCTCAGTTATCCGGTGGTATTTTCAAAAAAACAAAGAACCGTCAATCTCACCGGAGAAGCCTATTTTTCTGTCACACACGACAAGAATCTCCCATTCGTAGTAAAAACTTTCGCCTCGGATATTAAAGTCCTCGGCACAAAATTCAATGTAATAGCCGAAGATAGCTCAAAAGATTTCTCAGTGTCTCTGATAGAAGGTTCGGTCCGAGTAGGCAACTCTGAAGAATCTTTACTGTTGAAACCGAACGAGACCGCAAGCCTGATAGGAGGACACCTGGCAAAAACCACTGGCCAATCTGCACGCGACATACTATGGACAAAGGGCATAATAGAAATCGGCGGCATCAGCTTCTCTGACCTGATGGCCAAATTCGAAAAATCATTCGGCGTCAGAATAATAATCGACCGGCCTGCCGCTCCTGCATTAAACTGTACAGGCGGTGAAATCAGGATAAATGATGGAATAGATTACGCCTTGAAGGTATTGCAGCACCTGTCCGATTTCAGCTACGAGCGGTCAGCAGACGGAGATACAATTCGTATAAAATAACTCGTAATTATTAACCACATAATCCCAAAATCCATGACATAAAAGACTTACACAAAAGTCGGAATAAAAAAGCCTGCAGATACCGTGAATATCCGCAGGCGTGCAATAAGCCGACGAAAAACCCACAGACACTTATTACTAATAATTTTACAAATGTATGAATAAAAATCGAAGTATTCTGTATGGATACCGCGGTCTGTTCTGCATATTCTGCCTTATATCAATATTTGTCTTCAATACAGATACAATTAAAGCAGAGCCGCAGAGACAGGTCGTCCGTATCACTCTGAAACTTGAAGATGCCCCTCTTGCGCGGGCTCTGGACAGCATTAAAAGCCAGACACGCTATCTATTTGCCAATCAGGGAGTTGATGTATCACGCAAAATCAGCATTTCCGTCAAGGACGAAAGTATAGGAAATGTCTGCAAAGCACTGTTCACACCATTGGGCATAGCCTACACCATCGAAGGCTTCCACATCTTCATTTCCAACAAGCCTCAAAAGGCTGCAATCAAAATTTCAGGAATCGTAACGGACAATTCAGGCTTGCCGGTACCAGGCGCAGCCGTCATTGAACAAGGCACAAAAAACGGCACTCAGACTGACTTAGACGGCCGTTTCACATTAAATGTAGCCGATGCTGCCAGCATTATTGAAATAAACAGCCTTGGCTATGAAAACCAAAGCCTTGCAGTAGGGAACCGCTCTATATTCAATATTGTCCTGAAAGAAAATGTCGTATCTCTTGAAGGGACTGTCGTAACAGCCCTTGGCATCCGAAGAGACGAAAAAGCCCTGAGCTACAATGTCCAGGAAGTCAAATCAGATGCAGTCACCACTATCAAGGACGCCAATTTCGTCAATTCCCTTGCAGGAAAAGTGGCCGGTGTAAATATCAACACCTCCTCATCAGGAATCGGCGGAGCGTCCAAGGTTGTATTGAGAGGCAACAAATCCATCAGCCAGTCATCGAATGCCCTTTATGTCATTGACGGTATCCCGATGTACAACTTCGGCGGAGGCGGAGGAAAGGAATTTGATTCCAGAGGAGCCACTGAATCCATAGCCGACATCAACCCGGAAGACATAATGACAATATCAGTGCTCACCGGAGCCGCAGCAGCAGCCCTGTATGGCTCTGAAGCAGCCAATGGTGCCGTAATGATTACCACCAGAAAAGGTGAATCGGGAGCTATCAAGGCTAATTTTTCAAGCAACACCGAATTTCTGGATCCGTTCTTCCTCCCGAAGTTCCAGTCCAGATACGGAACCGGCCTCAACGGGAAATCAGGCAACAGCGGCATCTACAGCTGGGGGCCTTTCCTGAATGAGCAGGCACGGAACAATTATTCCCCGGAAGATTTCTTCAACACGGGCAGAGTGCATACCAACGCCTTTTCATTCAGCGGCGGCACCGACAAGAACCAGACCTATCTTTCAGCAGCGGCCCTTAACTCCGACGGTATTATACCTAATAACAAATACGACCGATACAACTTCACTTTCAGAAATACGAGTTATTTTTTGAAAGACAAACTGAAGATTGACGCCTCATTGAGCTATATCATTCAGAAAGACCAGAATATGACCAACCAGGGAGTGTATTCCAATCCTCTGGTACCGGCATACCTCTTCCCTAGAGGTGAGAATTTCAATGTTTACCGCAATTTCGAAAGATACAATCCCGGCACCAAGCTTATGGAGCAATTCTGGGGCGACGATCTTGTGGGAGACCTGCGCATGCAGAACCCGTACTGGATAGCCTACCGCAACCTGCGCAACAACACCAAGCACCGCTATCTCATCTCATTGTCTGCCAGTTACAAAATATTGGACTGGCTCGACATAGCCGGAAGGGTGCGCGTAGACAATTCCAACGGACTGTTCACTCAGAAGCTGTTCGCATCTTCCGAGCCGACCATCACAGAAGGAGGCAAGAACGGGCATTACACAGAAGCCAGAACATTCGACAACCAGACTTACGCCGACATTATGCTCAATATCAACAGAACTTTCGGAAAAGACTGGACATTCGTATCAAACATCGGAGCTTCTATAAACAACATCAAAACAGATGAAATGAGATACGGTGGCCCTATTCAGGCCAATGGTCTTCCGAATATATTCAATGTCTTCGACCTTGACGACGTAAAAAAGCGCGCATCCAAGAACGGATGGAACGATGAGACCCAATCCATTTTCGGCAGCTTCGAATTCGGCTGGAAGAAAATGCTTTACCTCACTCTGACAGGGAGAAATGACTGGGCATCCCAGCTCGCCGGCTCAAGCCGCAAATCTTTCTTTTACCCTTCAGCCGGAATATCATGGGTGCCGACTTCCAACTGGGATCTCGGAGCATTGAGCTACCTCAAGCTTAGAGGTTCCGTGGCATCTGTAGGTATGCCTTTCCCAAGGTTTCTGACAATACCGACCTACGAGTACGATGCTACCAACAAAATATGGAAAGACAAGACCCACTACCCAATCGGAGATCTGAAACCAGAAAGGACTCTCACCTATGAACTGGGAGTGGAGGCAAATTTATGGAAAGATCTCAGCATCAACCTTTCATGGTATCTTGCCGACACCTACAACCAGACCTTCGACCCTCAGCTTCCGCCTTCTTCCTCATATACGACCATCTATCTTCAGACAGGCAGTGTAAGGAATACCGGAATAGAAGCCGGGATAAGCTACGGCCACGAATGGGGGGACTTTGGCTGGGAAAGCGGCTTCACTTTCTCATGGAACCGCAACAGAATCATGGAACTTGCAGCAAATGCAGTAAACCCTGTTACCGGAGAACCGCTCAATCTCAAAAAGCTGGACATTAAAGGCCTTGGCAAAGCCAAATACATATTGAAAAAAGGCGGCACTCTCGGAGACCTGTACACTACATCCGGCATCAAATACAACAGCAAAGGATATATGGAAATTGACGATGCGGGACAGATAACCATGGACAACAACAGCAGCGAGCTATATTTGGGCACGGTATTCCCGAAATTCAATATGGCATGGCGCAATTCCCTGTCCTATAAGGGAATCAGACTGGGCTTCCTGTTCAGCGGACGTATAGGCGGAATTGTATATTCTGCCACTCAGGCCAATCTGGACCTCTACGGAGTGTCCGAAGCATCAGCTGCAGCAAGAGACGCAGGCGGCATACTGGTCAATGGAAGGGAAATGCTGGATGCACAGAAATGGTATCAGGCTATCGGCTCCCAAAGCGGACTTCCTCAATACTATACCTATTCCGCCACCAATTTCAGACTGCAGGAGCTCTCAATAGGCTATACAATACCTCGCAGATGGCTGAAAGACAAGGCTTCCCTGACAATATCGGCAGTTGGTCACAATCTGCTGATGCTCTATTGCAAAGCGCCTTTCGATCCGGAAGCAATTGCATCTACTGGCAACAATTATCAGGGAATAGACTATTTCATGATGCCGTCCCTGCGGAGTATGGGACTAAATATCAAATTAGATTTCTGACAGCTATGAACAATATAATCAAATATTTATCTATATCGGTGACAGCACTGCTGTCAATGACGGGCTGCACAGAAAGATTCGAAATGCTCAACACCAACCCGAATCAGGTGACCGGCAGCCAGATGGAAGCCAAGAACTATCGTGTAGGCACAAAAGTCCTTGCACTTCAAAGTCTGGTAATACCTGTTCAGGAACACATGTACCAGTTCAACGAAAGCCTGACAGGAGGTCCCTTCGGAGGTTATATAGGCAGCACGGTAGACACCTGGCTGCAGCGTTTTGAGACTTTCAACCCATCGGACGACTGGCGCAAATGGCCTTTCGCCAATGTCATCACAGACACCTATACCCCGTACAGAGGCATAATCAACGGAAGCGGCGACGAGGTGGCAGCAGCTTTTGCAAATCTGCTTCGCGTAGCTATAATGATGAGGGTCACAGACACTTACGGTCCTATTCCTTACAGCGACGCTGTCAACAACGAATCCATATTTGTCAAATACGATTCCCAGGAAGCAGTCTATAAAAAGATGTTCGAGGAAATAGACTCAGCCATAAAAAGCCTTTCGGAAAACAAGAGCCTGCCGGCATCCGCATGGAAAAATTATGACAAGGTATATTTCGGCGACATTGCAAAATGGTGCAGATATGCCAATTCACTAAAACTCAGAATGGCAATGAGAATAAGCTATGCTGCACCGGAGCTGGCCAGGGCAAAGGCTGCCGAAGCAATCGCTGCCGGGCCTATTCTGTCCAATGAAGACAATGCCTATATGCATGCCGTAGAAAACCGCAGCACCCTGATTTACAATGACTGGTGCGACCACAGAGCAGGAGCTGACATCATCAGCTACATGACCGGCTATGAAGACCCGCGCATGGAAAAGATGTTCCTGAAAAATATTCGGGAACAATATGCAGGCATACGCATAGGCTCCACTGTCACCAAAAAATCGGAAGCCATAGCTATGTATTCCAATATGATAGTCAATTCTGACACACCATACCTTTGGCTCAATGCCGCTGAAACCAGCTTTCTGATGGCTGAATACGAATTGAGATTCGGCAATAAAGAAAAAGCCAAGGACCTGTACAACAATGGAATACTTTTATCATTCGCTGAAAAGGGAGCCAACGGGGCAGAAGCATATATCTCGGACAACACCAAAACTCCGGCCCTGTATCTGGATCCTCTCGATGGATATTCCGCCACACAGAAGATGAGCGAATGCCGCATTGCCTGGGAGGATGCCGGTGACGAGGAGACCAATCTGGAAAAGATAATTGTCCAGAAGTGGATAGCCATATTCCCTCTCGGCACTGAAGCATGGTCGGAATATCGCCGCACAGGCTATCCGAAACTGCTTCCGGCTCCACAGAATCTGGGACCTGATCAGGTAGATCTTGAGCATCACGCACGCAGGCTGGATTATCCGGTGGAAGAATACAGAAGCAACAGCGACAACCTCAATGCTGCGATATCCACCCTCAACTCCGAAAGCATTGCAGGAGGCGTAAACGGCGATTCAATGGGGACCAGAGTATGGTGGGACAAGAAGCCTTACAGTCAAATAAAACAGTAACGGATATGATGAAGATTTTTAAAACAATATGGGCCGTGTCTGCCTTGATTATGCTTTCCGGATGTACCGACCGGCTCACGACAGAGCATACGCCGGTGGATACGATAAAGCCTTGGGAGCAGAATCCGGAGCTATGGCAGAGCTACAAGGCAAGTCTGAAAGACTACAAGAACAGGGAGCATTATATTGTCTACGCGCGCTTCGCAAATTCGCCTGAAAATGCGATAAGCGAAAAGGGATATATGCGCAGCCTGCCTGATTCTCTGGACATAGTGTCCTTGTCAAATGCAGACAGATTCTCGGCCTTCGACAAAGAAGATATGGAATGGATGAAAAGCGTAGGTACCAAGGTATTGTACCGTATCGATCTGACAGCAGATGCAGACCGCTTTTCATCTCAAACGGCTCTGCAGTCTTATCTGGACGGAGCCATCAAATCTGTCAAAGAAAACGCCATGAACGGCTTTGCATTGGCTCTTTCTTACAGCGTATCGAAAGAAACTGCAGTATCAGCAATTGAGAAACTGGCATCTTCGGGAAAGATGCTGGTCATCGAAGGCGACCCGGCCCTGATAAGGGAACAGGATCGTGAAAAGATAAGCCTATACGTACTGCCTACCGAAAATATCGAACTTCAATACAATCTCCACAATGCAGTGCAGGATGCCATTGAGCTAGGTATTCCGGCGGACAAGCTCATTCTCAATGTTTCGCTTGACGGCTCTTTCAAAGACAGTTCCGGCAAAAGCCGCCCCGCAGTAGAAGCTTTCGCTGGCAACGTAGTCAGCCAAGGCCCGCTCAAAGGACTGGCACTCTGCAGCATAGAATCAGATTACTACCATTTCGAAGGCAACTGGATCCTGCTTCGCTCCACGATACAGCGTCTCAACCCTTCCCGTTAGATTTCAATTACTATGATTATGACCAAAAGAATTTTAATTATAATGCTTGCTGCTGCCGCAATGGCCTGCACCAGATTCGATGTCATTGACAAGGTCTTCGACAATTCGGCATATCTGACAGTGAGTGCCACTAGCGAGACTCAGCCGACGTCATTCGGCAACAGGCTGGAAAGCATCACCAAAGAACTGGCCGTAGCTCTTGCCTACCCGGCAGATGGTGACATCAAAGCCACTGTAGCCCCGGACTTTTCTCTGGTGGCAGCATACAACAGCAGTCACGGCACCGCTTATGAGGCCCTGCCCGCAAAATACCTCGATTTCAAAGGCAAAGAAATCACCGTGCCTGCAGGTAAGACCCTTTCAGAAAAAATAAGCATCACTCTTAAAGGGCTGATGGGAGAAGGAGAAGAGCAGACAGGCGCAATGGAGATTGACAAGACATGGCTCCTGCCAATCAAAGTATCTTCAAAAGACATAGCCGCAATGGACGGTTCTTCGGTAGCCTATTATCTCGTGAAACGCTCTTCCGCAATCACCAATGCTGCCCAGCTCACGGACAACTGGATTGAATTTCCGCTTATGGAGACTCCGGGACCTGTGGCCGATGCCTACAATGGCTTGACAGCCATCACCTACGAAGCTCTGATCAATGTGGACAGATTCGACCTGAGCAATGATTTCGGAGAATGCAGCATATCTTCAATTATGGGAGTGGAGCAATACCTGCTTCTGCGCCTTGGAGACACCAACTACGAACGCCAGCAATTGCAGTTCGACGGCAGCGGAGGCGGCTCCCAGTTCGGCAAGATGCCGGCCAAAAAAGACCCGTCAAAGAAACTGATGACCGGGCAATGGTATCATGTGGCGTGCACCTATGACCAGAACTCCCGTACTGCAAGGATCCTTGTAAACGGCAGAATAACCGACGAAATCAAGGATGCAGGCATAGAACTTCCGTCTTCGGCCAACCGCATCAATCTGGCGATGAGAGCCTTGGGCATGCCGGAAGCCTATCCTTTCCGAATCGGCTGGTCCTACAATGACTTCCGCCCTCTTCAGGGCAAGGTGGCCGAGGCAAGGGTATGGAAAGTAGTGCGCACTCCTGAAGAAATATGGAAGAATATGTACAGAATCACAGAGCCAAAGGCCGAAAAAGACCTTATAGGCTACTGGAAATTCGATGAGGGCAAAGGCAATACCATCACAGACTACTCGGCGACAGGCAACAACGGAGTGGCAAAACATGATCTCGTATGGCCTGCAGGAATTGAAGTGCCTGAAATAAACAAGACGGAGGAATGATTATGAAAATCTACAGATTATTTTCAGCCGCAGCCTTATTGTCTGCAATACTGTTTTCTTCATGCGAAAAACTCGGAGTAGTGGAGCAGGTAGGCGGCAAGCCGGCCGACGATACGCCTTACATATCTTTGATGGCGGAAAAGTCCCTGGACAAAATCATAAAAATCGAAATGGTGTCCGGAGACGGCTTCTGCACGGAGAATATCTTCGCAAAGGCAAATTATCCTCTGCTCGACGACAGGACAGTGGTACTGGAAGCAGGAGACGAGGATTTTGTGAAAGCCTATTCAGCACGGACAGGGATTGAATACAAACTGCTGCCAAAGCCTTTCTATGATTTCATAGGAGGAGGCTCTATGGTGATACGTTCCGGAGCAGAAAGATCTGCGAAAAAGGAAGTACGGCTTTATGCCAGAAATCCTATCGACAACACCCTTGACCCGGGACACTATCTCCTGCCTTTGAAAGCATCATCGGCAAATGGCAAAGTATCTGAGAGCACGGTGATTATCGATCTGGATGTGCACGGAAGATACACCGACCCTGACGGAGTGGAATTGTACAAGGGAGAAGACATGTTCACCGTGTTCTATCTCAACACATCGGATTTCGACCCGAGACTTGCAAATGACATGATACTGATGGATGTTATTAATAAGTCAGTACCCAAGAAAGGGATGGGCAATATCATCAATCTGACGGCTTCCAGTCTGAGTTTCGACGAAACCACAGGCAAGGTAAGCGTAAAACCGGGCAATGACCTGCGTTATGTGCTGGACCATGCGTCCGTGCGCATAAGACCTGTCCAGGAAAGCGGACGCAAAGTCTGCATCTGTATTGAAGGAGGAGGAAGAGGCATAGGCTTCTGCAACCTCACAGACGAACAGATAGCCCAGTTCACCGCATCCGTGCTCAGGCTTGTGGATGACTATGGACTGGACGGTGTGAATCTATGGGACAGGAAGTCCGGCTACGGCAAAGAAGGCTGTCCTCCGATGAATACCACATCCTACCCGAAACTGATCAAATCACTTCGCGAAGCCCTCGGACCATTCAGGCTTCTGACCCTTACCGACTACGAAGAGCCTACTGCATACTTTGATGACATTGAGGCAAGCGGAGGCATTGCTGTCGGGGAATATCTGGACTATGCATGGTCAGGCTATTACGACGAGAGCGAGCCTATCCAGGTTATAGACCCCTGGCATCAGGACTTGTCGCAGGTATCCAAGCTTCATCCTCGCAAGCCGATTGCCGGCCTGTCCCCCAAAAGATACGGCTGCATCCATGATACGGTAAGGAGATACTCTGACGAATTGGAGTTAAGTGCCAACAAAACCAAAGAATGGAGCAGACTCGGCTGCTATAACGGCATATTCGTATTTTACGGTATCCGTTCTTTTATTCAAGATAAATACGAAGGACAATGGCAATATCCTAGTATATTATTAGCGTCATTATACGATAATGTTCAATTATCAATGGATGGTCATCGCCTTACTTTTATAAATGATACTGTACAATATAACAAATGGGTAAAGGATTGGTAAAAATAATTTATTATGAAGAATAGAATTTTATTAATATTATGTTGTTTAGCAGTTTCCTGCAGCAGAATTAACATTCCGGATAATGATGGAGATTTCCGCCAAGCAGTTACTACAAAGTCTTACGGAGACAAAACACCTGTTATGGCAGTCTATGTGGAAACCAATGATGTCAATCCGCTTAATGCCGGAGATTACCAGATTGAGGGGGTTTCATTCATCGACATTGTAGAGTTGTTTGCTTCAAACATTCATAAAGAAACAGTAAACGGGCAGATTCGGCCAACCCTATATCTGAATCCCAAGCTTACAAATATTCTTGAAAACGGAGGGGTTTCAACATATATTCAACCATTGCAGGCACAAGGAATCAAAGTACAGCTTTCAGTGCTTGGCGACTGG
Source organism: uncultured Bacteroidales bacterium (assembly GCA_947253655.1). Classification (GTDB taxonomy): domain Bacteria; phylum Bacteroidota; class Bacteroidia; order Bacteroidales; family UBA932; genus Cryptobacteroides. The sequence goes on along the minus strand of CAMYAE010000027.1, from coordinate 16,078 downwards.
CAGCATATCGGATTGGCGAATATGAATGATACTCAGACAACTCAGTTTGCGAAGATTCTTGCTTACACTGTCAATAAATATGGCCTTGACGGAATCGGTTTCAATGACGAATATGCTGATTATCAAGGGGGATTGATTCCGGACTCATTTTCAAATATAATCAAGAAGCTTCATGCTCTTCTGCCTTCTGACAAGCTTATTACTGTTTTTGACTGGGGAAATACCTATTTGATAGATAAAGAAGCATCCTCATGCATTGATTATGCTTATCACGGTTATTATGGCTCTTATGTAACAAGCTGTAACATAACAGGAATGACATCGGCCAAATGGTCTCCTGTCTCTTTCAATTTAGGGAACTACAATTCCCCTTCCACAGCCCAGACTTATGCTGCAAATGCGCTTAATAGAAACTATGGCGCAATGATGTGCTTCAACCTCAGAACCCGCGATGACTGCGACCCGCTACCATTTTTTCAAGGTCTTGCCAATGGAGCATATTATGGCTGTACTGTTACCTGCAACAATGGCAACAGACCCCGGACTTCCGGATTTGTTCCATACGGATATACAATTTCATACGATATGACCATAAGTCAATGATACAACTGGCATTATGCCACATTTTTATTATTAACACATTAATTAATGTTATTATGAAAAAGTTATTTTCATTCGCAGCCATAGTTGCTGCAACCTGTGTTGCTTTCTCTTGCAACCGCATCGAAACACCTCAAATGGAAGCTAGCCAAACACTTCCTGTAGTCACTAAAGCATTTGGAGAAAAAACTCCGATTGTGGCCGTTTACGTTGAGACCAATGATGTCAATCCTCTCAATGCAGGAGATTATGAAATGAACGGCAGTTCTTTCATTGATATTGTTGAACTCTTCGCAGCCAATATCCACAAAGAGACTGTAGGCGGACAAGTTCGTCCGACTCTTTACCTCAACGACAAGCTTACCAATGTCCTTGAAAACGGCGGTGCCGCGACTTATGTGCAACCTCTACAGAATATGGGTATAAAGGTTCTGCTTACAGTCCTTGGAGACTGGCAGCACATCGGGGTAGCCAACATGGACGATACTCAGTCCACTCAATTTGCAAAAATCCTCGCATATGCTGTAAACAAATACGGACTGGACGGAATAGGATTTGACGATGAGTATGCCGACTATCAGGGCTCATTGGTCTCTGATTCTTACAGTAAAATCATTACAAAGCTTCATGCTCTGCTGCCTGCAGACAAAATAATAACCGTATTTGACTGGGGCAACACCTATCGGATAAACTCTGCAGCTTCAGCCTGCATAGATTATGCATATCACGGAGAGTTTGGCCGTTATAGCACAAACAGCAACATAACAGGGATGACAGCTGCCAAATGGTCTCCTGTCTCTTTCAATTTAGGGAACTACAATTCCCCTTCTACAGCCCAGACTTATGCTGCAAATGCGCTTAATGGCAGCTATGGCGCAATGATGTGCTTCAACCTCAGAACCCGCAATGACAAAGACCCTCTACCTGTATTCCAGGGTCTTGCCAACGGAGCATACTATGGAACAACTGTAACCTGCAGCAATGGCAACAGACCTCGTACTGCCGGTTCAGTCTATGGCGGCTATACCATCAACTACGCTATGGCTCAATAAATCTTTCTTCTCCTGTCGCACTGAAATTCCTGTGCGGCAGGAGATTTAATTATTAAACAATACTATAATGAAATATCTCATTAAAACTCTTTTATCAGCGATACTGCCGGTAGCAATGATAGCAGTGTCCTGCGACAAATATGACGATGCCCCTATCGCCACCAGGGTCGGGAATCTCGAAAACCGTGTCACAGAACTCGAAACCATTGTAAAACAACTCAATACCAATATAGGGGCAATATCCACGACCCTCGACGCCCTGAAGAATCAGGACAAAATCGTCAAAGTGGCAAAACTTCCTGACGGCAGCGGCTATACAGTAGAATTTGCCCAGTCCGGGACTATCACCATCTACAACGGCACAAAAGGGAAAGACGGCATTGACGGTAAAAACGGGAAAGACGGGGTTTCACCTGTAATTGCTGTCAAAAAGGACACTGACGGCCAATACTACTGGACACTCAACGGGGAATGGATTCTCGACAATGGGGCCAAGATTCCTGCCACTTCCAAGGTAGCAGTGCCGAAACTGAAAATTGAAGGAGGCAAATTCCTTTTCTCAACAGACGGCACGACATGGACAGAAATCGGAGATGCCGGAACAGCCGGCGTGGGTATCATCAAAGATGTCAAGGACAATGGAGACAATGTAGTATTCACTCTGTCTGACAATTCTATGATTTCAATACCTAAGACTCAGGATTTCGCCCTCATTATCACATCATCATCTGTCGGAGTAAAAGACGGGCAGACTGTCACCATACCATACTCAATTACAGCTGCTGACGAAGGCACTCTTGTCAAGGCAATTGCCGAAGGCGGCTACACTGCCAAGGTGAACAAAACGTCAAATTCAGCAGGCAATATCGAAATCATGGCTCCGACTCCTGTCACCGATGCTTCCATTATGGTGATTGCTATCAATTCCAAGGGAGTGATGTCAGGCAAGATTCTGGAATTTGCCTTGGGTCAGCTGGTTCTAGTCAGCGATACCGTGAATGCTAAGGCTGAGGGTGGAGAAATAGAGCTCAAAATAAATACCAATGTGGATTACAATGTGCTTGTCGACCCGGCCAATATCTGGATCAAGCCCGTTCCAGCCACAAAAGCGCTACGCACTGATGTACTGAAATTCACTGTAGATCCTAATGATACAGGAGCAGAAAGGAGAGGAAAAATCAATGTAGTGGGCAATAATGAAGTCAAGGTGTTCACCGTAATTCAGGCAGCCAAAGCTGTCGGTGTCGGCGGAGGGGTATCTGACTTCGAGACATTTGCCAATCCTGTAAACCCAATGAAGACATATCCTTCTGATGTCACGACTAATGGCTGGACAATGAATTACGGAAATATTATTGGTCCGTCATTCTGGGCAGGAACGGTTAAAGTACCAAGCCTTATTGGAAACATAAATAAGCCTGGCAATTTAGTGTCACCCAATCTCACGGGAGGCTGCGGAAAACTGACACTTGAATATGGGATAATTAAGCCATACACAAAGTACAATGTAGGTATCAAATTCAAAGTTGAAGTCAAAGACAATTCAGGGGCAGTCAAATTCACCCGGGAAATTTCCAAGCCGCAATCGGAACTTGTACCAAACGAAGTCATAACAACTTCGATGGATATTAATTATTCCGGAGATTTCACAATAACCATCACCAATCTTTGCCCGCAAGGTATGACAATGGACGTTGCAGATAAAGTTTGCATCCTCAAAGTAGAATGGACAGGCTTCGCCGGCTAGAAGATTTAAAAATTCGGTAATACTTAGAAACTGTTTAAATTTTCTACGATAATCTTGATTAACTTAAAAGCAGCTTAACCTTGAGCGTCTTTCCGGTTAAATTCAAACAGTTTCTTAGCAATTATACAAACGGGGCTGACCACATCCGGTCACGCCCCGTTTTCTTATCCCCACGCCCCTGTTGTAGAAATAATTTTGAGCGATAGCGAAGCCGCCATCAGGCGGCGTGCCGGAATGTCAGCTAGATTTTCGAAGAAAATCGAAGCAATGTAGGCACAGATCGTCCCCTTGGAAAGGGGACCGAGGGGTTTGAATAGCAAGAGCAGCTGCTCCAGAGCCGGCAAAGCCGGCGTAGGGGTCTGCTGCAAACGAACAATTCTCTGTCATTATGAGCCTGCTTGCAGGCTTAATAATCTGCTGCAAACGAATAAAAGCAGATTTCTCAGTCGCTACCGCTCCATCGAAATGACAAAAGGCAGATTTCTCAGTCGCTACCGCTCCATCGAAATGACAAAAGGCAGATTTCTCAGTCGCTACCGCTCCATCGAAATGACAAAAGAGAGATTCATTGCAACAGATTCCTGCGGCCTGACAGATTCAGTTGAATTGTTTTTCTTTCAGGAACCTGCGAAGCATAAATGTCAGGAAATACGGGAACGTGTAGAATTTTCCATTGAATCCTATATTCTTATATGCCAGTTTAATCCCGAACTTTATATCCGGATACCGTAGATTATTATCAATGAGACTGCATAGCGATTTTGTCGCATTATCTGTGGCTTTTACCTCAATCGGAATAAGGGAAGCACTATTTCTGACAAAGAAATCCATTTCCAATGACGACTTGTCCGAGGAATAATAATAGAGGCTGTATCCTTGTTTCACAAGCATATCACATCATACCTTTTTTCGACGGCATGATTTAATATTATTCTTTGCATCATGTGACAAACTTGTCAATCCATTGCCGAAGCCATGAAATTTTGTATCTTTACAAAATTATGGCAATAAAGCGGAGCACATATATAATATTTATGGCACTTGCGGTGTTTATGCTGCGAGTGTCGTCATACGTTCCGCATCATCATCATGACTGGGTTTTATGTGCTGCGGTCGAGCATTGCGATGAAGACGATGCCGATAATGACGAACATACGAACCATTGCGGCGATGCTACTTTCTGTATCGAGGAAGAGGAATTTCTTATATCCAAGTCGGATACATATCATACTTGTCTAATTCCACACGAACTTCTTGCTCCTTTGGCAGAAGTTCTGCCGGTCAATGTCTTATTGTATCCTGTCGGGATTTTCGTCCGGCAACAAGATGCAATTATCTCGTATCGTTCTGCGGATGTAGCCGGAACCAATGCTTTAAGGGCGCCTCCACGCCTGTTCTCATAACAAATTCACATATAATATTTTCTGTATTTGACGCAGTGCCGACGACTTGCATGACAAGTCTGCAGGACACTAAGCTTCAGTACCTTGTATGCGGCGGACAATAACGCCTGTCTGTCCGGGAAGGCAGGCAGGATTCAGTAAAGTCCGGCATAATTTTAATTTAATAGAATGAGAACAAAAATATTTTCGGCTACGATTGTAGCCGCTTTGCTTGCGGCAGGCTGCAACAATCATAACAATTGCAATAATGCCGGCGGGCATTCGCATAATGGAACGGCACAATATAAGGATGCACATACGGGAGAAGTCCGGGAACTCTCCAAGGAAACGGATGCTCACGGTCATTCGGGAGAGATCTTATTTACCAAAGAACAGGCAGAGGCAGCAGGCCTGGAAACGGAAATCGTGACCCCTGAGTCTTTCCGTTTTGTAATAAGGACATCAGGTAGGATCCAAGCTTTGCAGGGTGACGAACACACGGTAGTGGCTTCTTCAAGCGGAGTGCTTGTTTATGCCAATCCTTCAATCGCCGAGGGTGCTCATGTGAGAAACGGTGAGACTTTGGCTTTTATCTCCGCCAAAAACCTACAGGACGGAGACCCTGTGATTAAAGCCAAGCTTGCATTCGAGACAGCAGAGAAAGAATTCAGGAGGGCGGAAAAATTGGTCTCAGACAAAATTATTTCTGCAAAGGAGTTTGAGCAAGCCCGTATGCGTTACGAAACTGCAAAGTCGGCCTATGACGGTCAGGCAAAGAATTTTACAACTAAGGGCATTGGGATTGTGTCTCCTGCGGAGGGCTATGTGAAAAGCCTTTCTGTCTCACAAGGAGAATATGTACCTATGGGCCGTCCTATAGCTGTCATAGCAAAGAACAGGAGATTGCAGTTGCGTGCCGATGTGCCGGAAAAGGACTTCAATCATCTGCACAGCATTCAAAGTGCAAATTTCAAGACGGCATATGATGATTCGGTCTATCGCCTTGCCGACCTTAACGGCAGGTTGCTTTCTTATGGGAAGACATCTGACGGGGGAGCGGCATATATACCGGTGACTTTCGAGTTCGACAATATCGGAGATATTGTTCCGGGAGCTTTTGCCGATATATATCTGCTTTCATATATGAAAGAGAATACTTTATCTGTCCCGGAATCGGCATTGACCGAAGAGCAGGGCCTGTATTTCGTCTATCTTAAAATAGGGGAGGAAGTATATAAGAAGCAGGAAGTAGCAATTGGGCAGAGTGACGGGATAAGGGTAGAGATATTGAAAGGCTTGGGCTCAGGAGACGAGGTGGTGACCAAAGGCACTTATCAGGTGAAGCTGTCTACGGCTTCCACAGCTATACCGGGACACACTCATTGACATATAAACCGAATATTGAAGATGTTGGATAAAATAATCAGATTCTCGCTCAATAACCGGCTTTTCGTGCTTGTCGCATCGGTATTGCTGATGCTGGCCGGTGTATATACCGCCACCAAAATAGATGTGGACGTATTTCCTGACCTCAACGCCCCGACTGTGGTCGTAATGACTGAAGCCAAGGGCATGGCACCGGAAGAGGTAGAAAGGCTCGTGTCATTTCCGGTCGAAACCGCTGTGAACGGCGCAACCGGTGTGCGTCGTGTCCGTTCATCCTCAACGGCAGGCTTCTCTATTGTCTGGGTCGAGTTTAATTGGGGTATGGATATATATCGTGCCAGACAGATAGTCTCTGAAAAAATAGCGGTAGTCAGGGATGCTCTGCCGCCTAATGTCGGAAATCCCACATTGGGACCACAGTCGTCGATTCTCGGCGAACTTATGTTTGTCGCCTTGACGGCCGACACGACCTCTCAGCAGGACCTGCGGACTCTTGCCGACTGGACAATCCGACCGCGTCTTCTTGCCGTCGGCGGAGTGGCGCAGGTGACGGTGATAGGAGGGGAAATCAAGGAATACCAGATTTTAATGAATCCGGCAAAAATGAAGCACTATGGCGTCGGGCTCGATGAAGTATATTCTGCGGTGGAGAATATGAACAGGAATGTCGCCGGAGGTGTCCTGTATGAATATGGCAACGAGTATATCATTCGCGGCATGCTCTCGACCAATGATGTGGAATCTCTCGGAAAGGCGATAGTAAAGAATGCGGGAGACGCTCCTGTCCTGCTCAGCAACGTGGCTGAAGTGAAAATCGGCAACAAGACTCCGAAAATGGGTGTGGCTTCCCATTGCACCAAACCCGCAGTGATGATGACCATTACCAAACAGCCGAATGTCAGCACATTGGACCTTACGGCTAAATTGGACGAAGCCATTGCAGAATTGCAGGAAAATCTCCCTGCGGATGTGAATATGGCAACTGATATTTACCGTCAGGAGCGTTTCATCAATAATTCTATAGACAATGTTAAGAAATCCCTCTACGAGGGTGGACTTTTCGTGGTTATAGTGCTTTTCCTCTTCCTGATGAACATACGCACGACCATTATCTCGATAGTTACAATTCCGTTGTCGCTCATCGTGTCCATTCTGACCTTGAATTTCATGGGATTGACTATCAACACTATGAGCTTGGGTGGAATGGCAATAGCCATAGGCTCCTTAGTGGATGATGCGATTGTGGATGTCGAGAACGTATTCAAGCGACTGCGTGAGAACCATAATCTGCCTCATGAGAAGCGACGTCCTATGCTTACCGTTATTTTCGAGGCATCGAGAGAGGTGCGTATGCCTATTCTTAACTCGACTTTGATTATCGTTGCAAGCTTTGTCCCGCTTTTCTTTCTTTCCGGAATGGAGGGCCGCCTGCTCGCACCATTAGGCATAGCATTCATTACTGCCTTATGTGCTTCCACCATTGTTGCACTTACATTGACGCCGGTTCTTTGCAGTTATCTTTTGGGCAGACGCAAGAAAGAAGACGATGACAAATTTGAAAAGGAGCCTGCCTTGACCGGTAAGCTTAAAGCAGGTTATTCCAGGCTGCTCGAAACAGCAATCCGGCATCGCAAGGCCGTATTGTCGGTAACCGGTGCACTATTGGTTGTTACATTGATTGTATTTTTCGGTTTGGGGAGGAGTTTTCTACCGCCATTCAACGAAGGATCTTTCACTATAAACGTATCTACATTGCCGGGCATTTCTTTGGAGGAATCCGATAAAATCGGGACAAAGGTTGAAGAAATTCTTCTGACAATACCTGAAATCCGGACTGTGGGTCGGAAGACCGGTCGGGCGGAACTTGACGAGCATGCATTAGGTGTGAACACTTCGGAGATCGAAGCCCCGTTTGTACTTGGCAAACGCTCAAAGGAAGAGATACAGGCTGACATCAGGAAGAAGCTCAAAGTCCTGCCTGGTATAAACGTGGAAGTAGGGGCTCCTATTACTCATCGTATAGACGCCATGCTGTCTGGCACAAGGGCCAATATTGCAATAAAGCTGTTCGGGTCGGATCTGAACCGTATGTATTCCATAGGTAATAGGATCAAGGAAACCATAGAGAACGTGGACGGTCTGGTAGACCTTAATGTCGAACAGCAGGTCGAACGCCCTCAGCTGCAAATCGTTCCAAAAAGGGAGTTATTGGCAAAATACGGAATTTCTTTGCCGGAATTTGCGAAAATCATCGATGTGATGCTTTCAGGAGAGGCTGTTTCTTCGGTATATGAGGGAAACAGGTCATTTGACCTTACCGTTAAGGTAGATGATGAGAGCCGCTCGTCAATTGAACAAATCAGAAACCTGATTGTGGATGCCGGAGGGCGGAAAATCCCTCTAAGCAACATTGCGGACATTGTCTCGACCGTAGGACCGAATACGATCAATCGTGAGAATGTATCCCGTAAAATTGTCATTTCCGGAAATGTCGCAGGACGCGATTTGTTGGGCGTTGTCAATGATATTCGCCGTTTGATTGATGAGCAAATCAGCTTGCCGGACGGTTATAGGATTGAATACGGTGGGCAGTTCGAGAGCGAAAGGGCTGCATCCCGTACACTGCTAATCGCTTCTATTTTCTCGATACTCGTCATTTTCCTGTTGCTGTTCAACCAGTTCCGCAATGTGACACAGTCCGTGGTAATACTGTTAAACCTGCCTTTGGCACTTATCGGCGGGGTCCTCGTGCTCCGATTTACGGATGGGCTGATGAGCATTCCGGCAATAATAGGCTTCATTTCCTTGTTCGGCATCGCTACACGAAACGGGATGCTGTTGGTTGCACGCTACAATGATCTGGTGGCGGAGGGGTATTCATTGCCGGAAGCTGTCATGCACGGCTCGGCCGACCGTCTGAATCCTATCCTTATGACGGCCTTGACCTCCGCTTTGGCACTAATTCCATTGGCAATTGGTGGAGAACTGCCCGGTAACGAGATCCAGAGCCCTATGGCAAAAGTCATTTTAGGAGGCCTTTTCACCTCGACATTCCTTAACGGTTTTATAGTACCGATTATGTATTTGCTGACCAACCGGAAGTCTTACGTTCCGGGGAAGGCTGTAAAAGACACAAAAGTAGCAAAATGAGAAAAACATTAATTATTATAGCGGCAATCTGGACTGCATTCCCGCTTTTTGCCAGGACAAATATTGATGATGTGCTGAGAGCCATAGAGCAGAACAACACGACACTTAAGGCTTTGAGGCAGGAGGCCGACGCCCGAAAAATTGAGAATAGGACAGACCTGGCCTTGCCGGATCCGGAGATCGGCTTCGACTATCTGTGGGGGAGTCCGTCTTCAATCGGAGTCAGGAAGGATTTCAGCGTATCGCAAAGTCTGGATATGACTACTTTATTCGGCTTGAAAAGCAAGGTGGCCGGGGAAAAGGACGAACTTATTGAATGGCAATATAAGTCGGACAGGATGAATATCTTGCTTGAAGCCAAACTGTATTGTATAGATCTTATATATTATAATGCTCTGCTTAAAGAACTTAATGTCAGGTTGGAACATGCAAAAGGGATTGCTGCGGCACAGAAAATCCGGCTGGAAAGCGGGGAAGGAAGCAAGGTGGAATACAATAACGTTATTCTCAATCTTTCAGTGCTTGAGGGGAAGATTGGCGAAATCAATACGGAGAGGAATGCCGTTCTGTCGCAGCTCGCAAGACTGAACGGAGGCCTGAGAGTAGTATTCGACGAGGACGGATACGAAACTATGGATATGCCTGAAAGCTTTGAAGAATGGTATAAGGTAGCAGAAATGAAAAACCCGCTGCTCTCTTACGTGAAACAGGAAATAGAAGTGAGCAGGCGGCAACTCTCATTGAGTAAGGCAAGTACGCTACCTACCATTTCCGCCGGATATATGGGAGAGTACGTGGTCGGCCAAAGTTACAGGGGGATTTCATTGGGAATTTCCGTCCCTCTGTGGTCGAACAGGAATCGAATACGCCGGGCAAAGGCAGCAGTGCTTGCAGCGGAGTCCAGAGCGACAGATGCTAAAGAGCAATTCTACGGCAATATGGAAATCCAATATTATCGTACTGCCGGGTTGAAAGCCGCAGCCGAGAAATATCGTGCGACATTGGCGGCTAACGATAACAGCCTGTTACTAAAAAAGTCGCTTGATGAGGGCGAAATCTCCGTATTGGATTATCTCGTCGGGATAGGCCTTTATTATGATGCAGTCAATCAGGCATTGGATGCTGAAAGAGCATACCTGAAAGCTTATGCTGAACTTTCAGCCGTTGAATTGTGATCGCCCTAAATCTGTTCTTCGATATATGCACAGTCAGTGCAAGAATGCGTAGAATAAATTTTTATTAAAGTTTTAATAAATTTTATATTATTTAATGTAAATTTGCAAATTCTTAAAAATAAATATTTTTTATGAAAAAGATTTTATTTCTGCTTGCTGCTATCTTTGCATTCATGTGGGGGGCACAGCTTCCTGCAAATGCGAATGGAGATGATGATTTCAAAGTTATTCTTACTCTTAAAGACGGTAAGGTTATTAACGGCTATATCCGGACATCATTGATGGGCGGTGCTATGAAAGTCGGTGTCAGCGAGACTCCGAAGGGATCATATTATGAGTATGAGACAAAGGACATCGCGTCTTTGGTTTATCCTGCTCTGAAAGAAGATCAGGAAGAAATCCGTTATGTGCCTTGTAGGGCTATAAAAAAGGTTCCAAACCTGATTTCAAAACGCAAGGAATATAAGGCCCCGGTCCTGCTGAGACAAATTTATGAGGGTGAAAAAATAATAGGTTATGTGCTGCCTTGTGTCGATGCTACTACCAATGCTACAACTACCTATTATACAAATACATACCAATACCTTTACAGGGTTAAGGGAGAAGAGGTTGCGGAGCCGTACTGGTTTGCCTCCAACGGAACTGTCGTAGGACTAAAGGCTGCTATGAAACTGGTTTTCAAGGATTATCCTGAAATCATAGAACTATTCGATAACGGTCAGATAGACCGAAAGGAGTTCATCGAGCATCCTGAAATAATGATGCCGATATTGAATGATGTACTTGTCAATAGAAAGTAATTTAGCATATTATGAAAAAATATTTTATTGCAATTCTGCTCGCATGTCTGTCCTTATCCGCATCCGCCCAGAAACTTGTCAAGACGAGGAATATCAATGATATGGTTTTTGTCAGAGGCTCACAAATTTGGAGCCTTACAGGATCTTTCATAGACAACAAGATTTATCTTAAAGACAATATCCATTCCAATATCCCGGCTATAAGACTGAGGGGCGAAATCGGTGTCTATGAATTCCCTTTTGGAGGCACTTTTGGTGCAGGCTGGAGTCTTGGCTACGGTAAAGTGAAAGAGAACAGAACTCTGAATGATGTCCAAACAGGTTGGGATGAAGTGAATAAGAAGCCTATATTCGGTACGGAGTACCGGCAGTATGAATGGACTCAAATTCCCATAGGTCCGACCTTGTCTTTCCATTATGCCCTGTTTGACCATTGCGATGTTTATGCAAAAGGTTTTTTCTGCATAGACTTCGGAGGCATTACAAATATGAAACAAGAGAAAGACTTCAAGAGGCCAAAGCAGATAAAGTTCGACTATGGCTTTGTCGCCGGAGCCGATTATTTCATAACGGACAGAATTGGTATTTGTGTGGAGGCAGGACTTCAGAGCCAGTGGCTCAGCGCCGGTATTGTCATTTCCTTCGGAGGAGGTGATGAATCCGACTTGTTCTACCGTACCCCAAGGGATATATAGTTATTTATTTCTATGGAAAATAATATTGAGAACATCCCTAATAACGAAGAGGAGGCAATTCTTGAAGAAGCCGAGCCCGCTCAGGTGGACGAGGAGAAAATCAAGGAAGCCAAAAAAGATATAATTTCCGGATCTCTATGGTGCGTAGGCGGTCTGATATTTACATATCTTTCATATTATTTCGCAAAGGGCGGAACTACCTATACGGTTGCCACCGGTGCTATTGTTTGGGGTGCAGTGCAAGGGGTCAGAGGGTTGATTGATTATCTCACACAATTGAGAAGGGCCGAGAACGAACTCAAATTCAAAAAGGCTCTCTGCTATGGGATTGTAGGACTTGCTGCCGTCGTAGGGCTTGCTGTTTATGGTTGGAGATTTGTCCACAGGAACGATCTGAAACCTCTTGATTATGAGCAGACTGTATCTTGTCCGATAGGACTTTCCATGGTATTCCCTGCCGGTTGCGAGAAGGTGGATGAGGACTTTTTTGAAGAGACTGACTCAACTTTTGCCGGTTATTATTATTCGACAGTATCGGCCGAGAATGTGTATTGCGTCGATGTTACTGCCGGGCTTGCCGATACTACGGGAATGGAAGGGTATCTGTATTCAGAACAATACTATCACGATACATCTGTCGATTATTATGGCAAGGACAATATCCTTAGTGAAGGATTTATCGACATTAACGGTATCAGGGCATACAAAACGGCAGGAATATCCGAAATCGGGGAGAACTCTATAGAAAACACCTATGAGTTTATCTACAACTCCTCTAAGATTACTGTTACCTGTATATATCCCGGAAATGAGATTGATTCTCAGTCAGATGCCTCTGCGGATGATTTTGTCCGGAGTATAAAATTCAATAATACAATATAAATCCGTCAGATGATTTTTTTGATTATATCCGCCTGCAATTTGCTGTATGGCGGATATTTTATTTTGTTTTCGAGCCGGGAAGGCTTGTAGAGCACAGTCTTATGGTGTGAAAAGCAGTCAAAGCCGTATTCTCCATGGTAATTGCCTATTCCGGAATTGCCAACGCCTCCGAATGGAGCGAACTCATTGACTATATGCATCATAACATCATTGACGCATGCACCGCCCGATGAAATTTCAGCAAGGAAGAAATCTTGCTCTTTCTTGTCTCTGCTGAAAATATACGAGGCCAAAGGCTTCTCCATGGATTTTATCTTATCAATGACTTGCCGCAAATCGCTGAATGTCAGCACCGGCAATATAGGACCGAAAATCTCTTCCTGCATAACCTTGTCGCTCCATTCCACATCCTTTAAAATTGTAGGACCGATGTGCAGGGCTTCCTTGTCGCAGTCTCCGCCAAAATAAATTTTATCTTTATCAATCAGTGAGTATAATCTGTCATAGTTGCGGCTGTTGATTATTGCGGCATAGCCGTCCGAGTTTTTCCCGTATGCGTTATTTTCTATATTCTGTTTCAGCAGTTCCAGAAATTCGTCTTTAATACAGTCTTCGACATATAAGTAGTCCGGGGCTACGCATGTCTGGCCTGCGTTAAGGTATTTACCCCATACTATCCTTCTCGCAGCGGCTTTGAGGTCGGCTTTTGCCGTAACTACTGTCGGTGATTTGCCTCCGAGTTCGAGTGTGACCGGTACCATATTGGCAGCTGCCGCTTTATATACGATTTTTCCGACTTTGGGGCTGCCTGTGAAAAAGATTTTGTCGAACCTAAGTTGCAGCAGTTCGGTTGTTTCCGGCACTCCGCCTTCTGCCACATACAGATATTCTTTTGGAAAATTGCCGTTGATGAGTTCTGCCATAAGACGCATCGTGTTTTCCGGCAGTTCGCTCGGTTTCAATATGCACGTGTTGCCTGCTGCTACAGCGTCAATCATTGGGAGCAAAGACAGCTGATATGGATAATTCCATGCACCTATTATAAGTACGTTTCCAAGCGGCTCCCTGTGAAGCCTGAATTTCCCCGGGAGATTAGCCATGTTGGTCCTGACTTTCTGTGGCTTGTGCAACCTGTCAAGCCTTTTCAAGAAATAACCTATTTCCGCATATATTATGCTTAGTTCAGTAGAATATGTGTCGAATTCGGATTTGCGGAAATCCGCATATATCGCTTCATAGAGCCTCGATTCATTGTCTTTCAGAATTTTCCTCAGCTTTTTCAAAGCATTTTTCCGGAAATCGGCAGAGAAGGTGTTGCCTTGCAAGAAGAAATTCCGCTGGGCGGAAAATATATCATTAAAACACATAAGAAACCAGTTTTACGAATAAAAATAGTCAATAATTTTAATATATTTGTAAAAATGTATGATCTGATAAGAAACAGGCGTTTTTTTGTTCTTTCTTTATGTGTGGAAGCCACAATAATTGTCATACTGTAGTAGGACAGTCGATGATACTAAATTTATAATTATATGAAATCTTTGAAACTCCTTATCCTGACGCTATTATGCGTTTCTTGTACTGCCGGTGCCGGCAAAAAGATTGAGGCCTCCATGCCTGCCGTTATGGAAGACGGTGTGATCACACTTGCCACCCCGCCTCGTCAGGCCGGACAGATGACGGCATTGAAGCTGACAGCCGACCCCATTGAAGAGGTCCGTGTCGGTTTTATCGGGCTTGGTATGAGAGGGACGGGAGCAATAAGACGTTATGTCAATATTGATGGTGCTAAAATCGCGGCTCTTTGTGATTTGCATGCCGACAGGGTTGAAGCGGCTCAGAAGATTGTAGTAGGGGCAGGCTATGAGGCCGCAAAGGAATATGTCGGTGAAGACGGTTGGAAAGAGCTTTGTGAAAATCCGGACATTGATCTGGTGTATATATGCACTGATTGGGAAAAGCATACCCCTATGGCCGTATATGCTATGGAGCACGGGAAGCATGTGGCGTCGGAAGTGCCTGCCGCCATGAATATCGCTGAATGCTGGCAGCTCGTAAACACTTGCGAGATAACGAGAAAGCATTGCATGATGCTGGAGAACTGTGTATATGACTTTTTTGAAATGTCTGCTTTGAATATGGCACAGCACGGTCTTTTCGGAGAAGTCTATTACGGAGAGGGCGGATATATACATAATCTCGATCCGTATTGGAAAGAGTATAATGACAATTGGAGACTGAAATACAATCAGAAGTTCCGTGGCGACAATTATCCTACTCATGGCATCGGGCCTCTATGTCAGGTTATGAATATACACAGAGGAGACAAAATGGATTTCCTTGTGTCTGTGGACACCAAGCCGATGCACGGTGCCAAGGTCGCCAAAGAAATTATGGGTGTAGATGAGTTCGCAGATGGAGACCATACCGTAACCCTTATCCGTACCGCAAAAGGTAAGCAGATTTGCATACAGCATAATGTCTACGCTTCTCGTCCATACAGTCGCCTTTACCAACTGACAGGCACTGAGGGCTTTGCCAATAAATATCCTGTTCCCGGTCTTGCTTTGGCCGGAGATAAGGTTGATGCCGGTGACAAGGCGTACGATAATCTTGATGCCGAAAGATTTATGCCAAAGGAGGCTTATGATGCCATGATGGAAAAATACAAGCCTGAATTTGTTAAGGAAATAGAGGATAAGGCACGCAAGGTCGGGGGGCACGGAGGCATGGATTATATAATGGACTACCGTCTTATCTATTGTCTTCGCAACGGTCTTCCACTTGATCAGGATGTCTACGACGCTGCGGAGTGGAGCTGCCTGACGGAGTTGAGCCGTCTTTCCCTTGAAAACAAATCGGCTACTGTCAATGTCCCTGATTTCACAAGAGGGGATTGGGAAAAGGTGAAAGGCTTCACGTACGAGTTTAAAAAATAGTTGTGGCTTAGCCTGCGGTAGTGTAAACTTGACACAGTTCAGTTTACACTACAAGGATTCCGCCAATCTGTCCCGTATCGAGCAAGGTAAATACTTTACGGGTGTTGATATTCTCTCTCGCATTGCATTCATTCTTGACGTACATCTCGATTTGATTCCAAACCAACCGGAGTAGAAGTACTATGGACATCAAGAATATTCTTGATATGTTCGGCTTCAAGATGCAATGTCGGCCAACTGCCGGATTGAAAATTGGCCAACTGCCGGATT
>CAMYAE010000026.1 GCA_947253655.1 uncultured Bacteroidales bacterium | reverse complement strand
TTTTTGCCTCCACTGCCGACGCCTTCGGCACCAAATATGGCGATGGGTTTATACACCTCTACCAGCCGCCTACGCAGGTGTCATATTACAGCACTTGCGAGAAATTCATCATGCAATATTTTACGTTATATGTCCCCGGTATGTCCGGCCAAAACGTAGTTGGCAACTTTATCGGTATAAGCGAATGGGTTTCCGATGATGTGGCGAAAAGAATATACATTGATAGAGGTATGCAGATTTCAGAAACTGCACAAAACAATTTAAAAAACATTTAAAACTATAAAGATATGAAAACGAACAAAATCAGCTTATGGTGGTTATGCATCAGTCTATTAGCAGCGTTCAGTTTAACAGCCTGCAATAAGGGCAACGAAAAAGAACCTGCAATCACATTCCCTGAAAAGCAGTTGATTGAAGGATATCCAAGCGATTCGGAATTTCATTCCCTGAGTTTCGAAGCCGCTACTGACTGGACTCTGACTTCTTCCGGAACTTGGTGCTATTTTGCAGTATCACAATCAGGTGAGGCAAATGTATCAAAAGAATACACCATTTCCGGCAAAGCCGGCAAACAAACAGTGCAGATAGGCATATCAGCCGAAGGCCAGGATTTTGACAACAAAAGTGTGGCAGAAATCACAATTGCCATGAAGGGCAAAGAAGCTGTCCTGGCAGAAGTAACCCGCAATGAAAAGAAGCGGGAAATCAAGATCTTCAAGGAAGTTGAAGGAGAAGGTTCTGAAAAGACTTGGGCCGAAGTGAGCGAAGAAGAAGGAATTGAAGCAGGATATGATGAGTACAAAAACTATAAGATAACGGCGAATTTCCGCTTTGCCGCCACAGAAACGCCTGAATGGCTTGAAATCGAGAAAGGCGCCATAACCGGTGAAGCCGGGGAGGAGGTTAAATTCGGACTGCAGGTAGTAAACTCCAACAAGTTCATCAAATATGCACAAAACGGCAGCATCATATTCCGTGACGAGGTCGGGAAAGCATCTTTCAATTATCCGGTAAAATATGCCGGAATGGATCCGGAAGCAATAAAGTGTGAAGGACCTCGCAAAGGGAAATGGACAGTATCTTTGGACGGAAAGACATTCACTCAAACAATGCCGTCAGGTCCGGGCACGGGTGAAGAAAACACGGAATATAAAGATTTCGTAGAATATACAATCACTGCTCTTAATGATGATTTTGAGATTGTATTCCTGGAAAAATACGAAATGATGCCGGGCAACCCGAAATTTAAGACAAGTATCTCCGGTCCCAAAGTGGATTGGATGCATGCCGAAAAATTAGCTGACGGCAAAATAAAATTAACCGTAGACGGTGCAAGCAAACAACGTGAAGGCTATGTGCTGGCGTTCCCGAAAGTGCTTTATGAAAGAATCAAAGAAAGCCATGCCGAGGATTTGTTCGACGTGGATCCTGACACTTTTCAGAAAGAGTTAAAATATATCTATACCCAAAGGAACCTGCTGATTCATTTCGTACAGAAAGACAATACTTCCGGCGGTGAAGAGAAAAGTATAGAAATAGTCAGCCAATACTGGGAAAGTTATGGAGAGAAGGTGGAATGCACGGAAATAACCGGTGATGACGCCTCATTCTACAAGAGCGAATTCATGGCCTCAAAAGTGTTTACTGTAAGTGCAAGCAAATGTGCATCCATAAGAGTAAAAGTACCTTTTGAAGTAGATTCTTTCATGGCACGATACGAGGAAAATGTCGTCACTGATACATATTGCAAACTGCCGGAAGACGGCACAACAAAAGCAGTGGATATTTGGGGATGCCAGGGACTGCAAAAAGAATTGATTGTGGTTATAAGGGATGCACTCTACCAGAAAGTAACCGTATTGGCTATACGCCCGTAAGTCATCGCTTATACAATTGTATCTGATATCTTAATAAGATGAATTCATTCATAAAACATTTATTCACCCCCTTGCTACTTTGTTGCCTTTGCCTGGCAACAGTGCTTACCGGATGTTCGGCAGACGAAAAAGAAGTGCAACGAGACGCCTTCGGCTATGTGCAATTCAAAGTCTATAAAGGGACATCAGCTAAAAGCAAGGGGATTGAAACCCGTAGCGGTACTATCCTGGAAAAACTGAATGACGCCAAGAAACTCAAAGTCGTGCTGCTGTATGACGGCAACGCCATAGAACAGACTATGATGCTCAACAGTTTTGATGCCGAGAATGCCGAATTCGGTCTGCGAAGTGACAAGTTGAAATTATTGTCCGGTGATTATAAGTTGATCGGGTATTATCTCTATGATAAATCAGACAACGAAATTTATACCGGCACAACGGAGAATCTCCGGTTCTTCATAGAAGCAGGCGGATTGCAAGTACAAGAGCTGTGGGCAGATGCCGTGGCACGCGGTAAAGTCGGATTCAAATTAGTAAAGAACGGGCTTACGCGAGCCAACGGCTACGAAGACTATCCGTTTTACAATATCAGGTGCGTGAGCATTACCGTCAAGAACCTTTTCACACAAGAACTTACGACAATCGAAAAATTAAAGGTGCGGATGGTGGAAAATCTGAAAGAATCATACGCTGTCTGCGACACTTCCGTGTGGCTGAAAGCCGGCAGCTATAAAATCAGTTCATATTCCACTTATTCTGACAAAAAAGGCACTAAGTTTTTGGAAACGGCCAAGGTATCATCTTCCGAGACCTTCTTTGTAAAAGACAATGAGGAGTGTAAGGCAAAGGTCCCCATACTGCTGAGCAAGACTGCCGAATATCTGAAAGATTATATGGCGTTAAAGGCAATATGGGAAGCATTGGACGGAGAACATTGGAGCTACTACGGTCAATCCTATCCCATAGGGGTTAATTGGAACTTTGACAAGGAAATAGACCTGTGGGGAGAGCAACCGGGGGTGCAGGTATTGGATAACGGCCGGGTGGCCGCACTTTCTCTCTCCGGTTTTGGAGCAAAAGGCGTAGTACCCGATGCAATAGGCCAACTGACCGAACTGCGTATCCTGCTTTTCGGCACCCATAACGATATGACGGGCAGGAATCCTATCGGAGACACCGGGCTTGCCATGACCGAGGAACAACGCATGTCCATAAGGACAGACTACGAAAAGAAATTTCTTTATCGCGATTCCAGAGAAAACCTCTCGGACATTCTGATTGACGGTATAAATGCAAATCCTCAATTCGAGCCAATCAAAAAGAGCAGCCGTATTGAAAAGAAAGACGTCAATTTCGGCAATCTTACAAATAAGATCACCGGGATTTCCAAAGCTCTGATGCGTTGCACAAAATTACAGAACTTCTTCATTGCCAACTCGTTAATCAAAGAAGACGAGTTCTGTACCAAGTTAGTGGACGACCCGCAGAAGTCGGATTTCCGCAAGGCATTCGGTGAAGAAGAGTCGGAGTGGAGCTGGAAAAACTTCACAACGCTCACCGATGTGGAAATCTACAACTGCCCGTCACTGACCTCGCTTCCTATGGACATGCTTAAAGAGTTGCCGGAATTGCAACTGCTGAATGTATCCTGCAACAAGAACATTCCGGGAGACATCCTGTTGAAAAATTGGGAAGACCTGATCTACGGCAGCAGCGGTGACAAGATTCAAGTATTGTATTTAGGACACAACAATCTGACACAGACGCCTGAGTACGGGACGCTGAAATTGATGACGAAATTGGGACTGCTTGACCTTACCTACAACCAAATAGAAAAGGTCCATGCTTTCGGCAAGGACATCAATCTTGTAAAGGTTTATTTAGACCATAACAAGATTAATGAGCTGGAAAAGGAAGACGGCTATTTTTGTGGTTATTACGATATGGAAAACTTCTCTTGCACGCACAATGAACTTACCGAAATTCCGGATATTTTCAATGCGGCCTCCAAGTATATAATAGCCTCAGTCAGCTTTTCTCACAATAATATATCGGGTGCGGAGAACGGAGAGAACCACCGTGGTATCAACGCGACCAATTTAGATCTGTCCTACAACAGATTAAAAGAATTTCCGGGCGTATTGATTCACAAAGGGTCGCCTTTATCCATACTGAATTTAACGGGGAACGGCATGGAAACTATCAAGGCGGGAGATTTGATAGGCAAAAATTCACGCCTGCTGACAACTCTCGATTTCAAATTCAACAAACTCAAAAAGATTCCATTTGAGGACTTTGTCCCTGAGAATCTGCCTTATATTTTCGGCATAGAGTTCAGTTACAACCAATTCTCCGATTTTCCCGTAGCACCTCTTAACTGCCAGAGCCTGACCGTATTCGGCATACGCCACCAGCGTGATGACAAGGGCAACCGCTGCCTGCGCCAATGGCCGACAGGGCTTTTCAAGTGTGCCAGCCTGTCAGCCTTCTTTATAGGCTCAAATGACTTGCGCAAGATTGATGATTATATTTCTCCTTTTATCAGAGTTTTCGAAATAAAGGACAATCCTAATATCTCTATCAATCTGAGTTCGGTATGTCCTTACATCAAGGCAGGACAATACAAGCTTATCTACGACAAGACCCAAAATATTCAGGGGTGCGACATCTTATTGGATTAAAATGAAGGAAATGAAACAAATACTTAAAATAGCATTGTGGTTGGCCGTCTGTATCGGTCTCTTAGCCTGCAAAAAAGACAATAAGGAGACA
Source organism: uncultured Bacteroidales bacterium (assembly GCA_947253655.1). GTDB lineage: Bacteria > Bacteroidota > Bacteroidia > Bacteroidales > UBA932 > Cryptobacteroides. The sequence goes on along the minus strand of CAMYAE010000026.1, from coordinate 26,770 downwards.
ATCACCGGCTTTAATCTTAGCAGTTCTGAAATTGTCATAGGTGCGGACGGAGGAAAGGACACCCTTACCATAACATCAGAGGGAGAATGGACGGCCAAAGTTGCCGAACCATGGGTGAACGTATCTCCTGCCAACGGTATCGGCAAAACAGAATGCATAATAAGCATCGATGCTGCTTTGAGAAACGAAATGCGTACTGCGAAAATACGCTTTTCTCCCAAAGGGGAAAATGCCCGCACTCTCACTGTAAGGCAGTCAGGGTATGAGAAATCGATTTGCGTAAAAGAAAGCGATGTGAAAATAAAAGCATCGGACCTGATTTCAAAGCGTTATTTCGAGACAGAAGTCACTTCCAACATCTCTTTCGACATAGAATTCGAATGGCTTACGGAAAAAGAAGGGAAAAAGCTATCGGATTGGGTTAGCGTCGACAAAAAAAGCGAACCTGAATTTAAAATTGAAAACTCTCGTCCGCATGTCTATAAGATACGCTTCAATTGGGATATGAATCCTGAATGGACCGAACGTCAAGCCAGAATAAATTTCGTACCTAAGAATAATGCTGACAATGACGCTCGGACCACACCTATTATCGTCACCCAAGAAGCTTCTCCGGAAATCACGGACGATCACGCCGGCGACTCTTTGGCCGTTTTGACAATATACGAGCGGCTGCGTTCGGACATAAATATTGACCTTAGTGAAAACATCAGCTACTGGAAAGGTGTCACACTCTGGGAAAGGACCGATGAAGACCTGCCCGAAAAAGAAGCGGTAGGTCGTGTAAGATCATTGAGTTTCAGTATGATCAACATTAAGGAGACAATCCCTCCAGAAGTGAAATATCTGAAATATCTTGAAACTTTCAAATTATTGGGAAATGAGAACACCATGTTGCTCAATATCGAACTTAAAAGCGACATATGTGAACTGAAACATCTTAAAAACCTGCAAATCGACGGCTATGGATTGGTGTCTCTGCCGGAGGACTTCAACAGGCTTGGGAACACCCTTGAATCGCTGGATTTAAGCGGCAATAATTTTACGCACATACCGGAAGTACTTACACAGGAGAACTTTCCGAAATTGAAAAGGCTCGTATTCGGCGGCAACCGACGCTGGCTGGAAACCGATCTTTCAAGGACAGAGCACGACAAAGAGACCGGGATCGGTTTCTACGTCAATCTGGATAAAACTCCGAATGAGCTTGACCAACTGTTCCTTTGGGACAGCTTAGAGGAGTTGATATTATCCTACAACTACCTGGAAGGAACTCTGCCGACTTATGAGACCTTGCCGGCATGGACGCAAGATGATATAAAAGAGCAAAAAGACACTCTGAATTATTTGGTGGATAATTCCATCCCTAAGATACTGCCAAAAGCCAAACGGCTCGCAATCAATCTGAACTTTTTCACAGGCAAGCTGCCGCAATGGCTTCTGTATCACCCTAAACTATTGGAATGGGCACCTGAACTCATGATTTTCTCCCAACAGGAAACGGGTCTGAATTCAAAGGGAGAGATAGTTAAGTTCAGCAATGCACCGGCTAATTTTGAATATTATTTCAATGCCTTCCCTCTGTATAGAAAGAAGTATGAAGTTGAAGAAGAATAAATAAAATGCAGAATATGAAGAAATTATATATATATGCGATAGCACTGCTGGGTCTGTCTTTAAGCTCCTGTCAGGAAAAAGAGCCGCTCGGCAATGACGCATCCAAAACCCAATTTCCTGAAACGGAAATCCCTGCGGATGCGGACAACGGCGAGTTGCTTATCAAATTTGTTCCCGAAATGAGCGACATACTGGACCGGACATTGAACGTTAAGGACGAAACGCCCACTCGTTCGGGAATTCCTTCGACAGACGAGATTCTGGACATACTTGGTGCATACCACTTTGAAAGGGTGTTTCCGATAGATTCTCGCACAGAAGAGCGGACCCGTAAGGCCGGCATGCATCTATGGTACTTGGTGCGATTTGACAAGAATACGGATTTAACAGAGGCCGCAAGACGCCTTTCAAAATTGGGAGAAATCTCAAAAATACAAAGCAATCCCAACATAAGTCGGGCATATAATCCAAATAAGAGGCCTTTATACATATCTGCTGACGAGTTGCATTGTGTAACACGTTCCCCAAACGGCTTACAATTCAATGACCCCGGTCTGAGCAACCAATGGCACTATCAGAACACAGGCAACTATGCTTTCGAAAAAGATTGGGCCGAAGCCCTGCCCGGTGCTGACATAAACTGTACAGAAGCATGGAAACTTTGCACGGGAGACCCTTCTATCATAGTGGCTGTACTTGACGAGGGCGTTATGTGGCAACATCCTGATTTGAAGCCTAATATGTGGACAAATGAGGGGGAAGTCTTAGGGTCTGACGAAGACAGGGACGGCAATGGCTACAAAGGAGACCTCTACGGTTTCAACTTCGTCAAAAACACCGGCATCATCAATTGGGCAGAAATCGAAGATTCCGGTCATGGTACCCATGTTGCCGGAACTATTGCAGCTGTAAACAATAATGGGGAAGGTGTATGCGGTATAGCCGGGGGCGACAGCCCGGAAGGCAACGGAGTAAAGATTATGACATGCCAACTGTTCGACGGCAAATACGTGGCAACTATCGCCGCCGAGGCCAAAGCAATAAAGTATGCTGCCGACAATGGAGCCGTGATTTTGCAATGCAGTTGGGGCTACCTTTCCTCCGACTCCAACGAAGCCCTCGGGTACGTTCCGGGTCCGGCTGACGAAAAAGAGTGGGAGAACAAATATCCTTTGGAAAAAGAAGCATTGGACTACTTTATCCATAATGCAGGTTCTCCCAATGGGGTAATCGATGGAGGCATAGCAATTTTTGCTGCCGGCAACGAGTATGCACCTTCACCGGCATTTCCCGGAGCCTACTCTAAATGTATTTCGGTAGGTGCACTCGCCGCAGACTACACTCCATCAAGCTACTCAAATTATGGTTCCGGAGTCTCTCTTTGTGCTCCTGGCGGAGACAGTGACTACTATTGCTCACCAGGGGAAACAAATGACGATTTCGATTGGAGCGGAAAGCCCCAAGGCTTGATTCTTTCCACGCTCACCAATGACGGTCAAGCAGCGTATGGGTACTTGGAAGGCACTTCAATGGCCTGCCCACACGTATCCGGAGCAGCGGCCTTAGGTCTGTCCTATGCCGTAAAGCTACGCAGACACTTCAAAGCGGAAGAGTTTATCGAATTGATGAAAAATACGGCAAGGGACGATTTCTATAACATATATGATGAGAAAGCGGAGAAACGATATTATTACAATCATGCAACGGTAGGGGCTCCCGCAACCTTGATAAATCTGACAGGGCGTAAAGGGAAAATGGGGAAATTGGTCGATACGGAAGCCCTGTTAAAGGCCATAGGGAATAATGGTGCCGAGATGAAAGTTCCTAACATATATGTAGCCTCCGGCAAAAGCAAGACAATCGACTTGTCACGTTACTTTGTAGGTGGAGAAAAGCTGGCCTACACATGCAAGGTGGAGAATGAAAAGATAGCCGCAACAAGCGTAGGCGGCACAATGCTTACTGTGGAAGGAAAGGCCGACGGCAGCACCAAAGCCACAATCACCGCAGGCGGAAAGTCACAGACAATCATAATTACCGTTCGCAAAAATGCGGGAGACAACGGTTGGCTGTAATCTTATAAAGTCCTGACAGCATGAGAACAATAAAGCTGATAGGAGCGGCAATATTCTTTTTGGGGCAATTATGCTGCATTGAGACATCGAAAGCACAAGAATGGAAATCTGTCCCGAAAGAAGAAATAGAGGCTGCCGTTCATCCTGAATTATTGGAAGAAGCGGACAAATATATTCGTTTTGACACCTCTCATATTTCGATAGGACAACTGAATGAGGACGACAAGCCGCGTAGGGTAACTTTCCGCTACTGCAATGTTGGCAATCAGACCGTTACACTCACCAATGTTGTTACAAGCTGTGGCTGTACCGTAGCAGGGTTTAGCCGGAAACCTTTGAGACCGGGAGAAAAGGACAGCCTGAGCCTGACTTTCAACCCGCAAAACCGTCCTGGCAAAGTGGATGTGGAAGCCGTCGTATATACTGACATTTCGTCAAGAAAACCGCTTGCGAGATTGTTTCTTTCCGGCTTCGTCACTACAAGAGATGAATGGTCGCACTTGCCCCAAAGTATGGGACAATTGAGACTGAGCCGCAAACAGGTGAGTTTCAATCTCGAAGAAGAAGAAAGGACAGAACGTATAGCCTGCGCCAATAGCGGAAACAAGCCTGTCAGGCTGCAAGCTCTCATGACGCCGCCATTTCTTAAATTCCACTCAGAACCGGCCGTGCTGGCTCCCGGACAAGAAGGCGACCTTGTAATTACGCTCGAAACCGACAAAATAGATGACTCGAAACTCTCAGGAGAACATTATTACCTGATATTAAAAGGAATAACCGGCAAGCCGTCGGAAAGAACAATAGAAATAATCATTAAAATTTAAGAAATATCCAAAAGACATGAAAACCATATTCAGAATATTCATCCCATTCCTGATGTTTTTCAACTTTGTTGCCTGCAATCATAACGATGAGGCTGTACCGGAGGCATTGGAAGTTACCCCTGCCAACCTGCACGGCTCATGGAAGCTGGTGGAATGGAACGGCTCTCCCTTGCAGGAAGGAAGTTTTCTTTATATCACATTCAACCGTAAGGACAAGACATATATAATGCTTGATAAGCTCAGCAGCATGTATCCCAATCGCAAAACCGGCAATTTTGAAATAGAAAAAGACGAAAAAATAGGATATATAATAAATGGCGACTATGACTTCGGCAACGGAAAATGGAATAATTCATATATAGTTACAGACCTTTTAGCGAACGGCACAATGGTATGGACAGTGAAAGGAGACCGGTCCGATACCCAGAAATTCGAAAGGTGCGACAAAGTCCCGTCAGAAATAGAATAAGGCCGCTCTTTACTACAAAAACCGCTGCTTTGCATAATGAACGATTGGCCTATGGAATAAATTTGCTAATTTTGTAGGACAAAACAGATTACTATGACAATGAATCAACTCAGCGAGCAGGAAATATTAAGAAGAGAGTCTCTTAAAGCCCTGAAAGAATTGGGCATTGAAGCATATCCCGCTCCTCTTTATCCTGTAAATGCAACAGCAGCCGGCATTGCCGCAGAATATGACCCTGAAAAAGGGAATTTGACCGATGTATGTATAGCCGGCAGGATAATGTCGAGAAGAATAATGGGGGCAGCTTCATTTATGGAACTTCAAGACGAGACCGGCAGAATCCAAGTCTATCTCAAGCGAGACGAAATATGCCCCGGAGAGGACAAGACAATGTATAATACCGTATTCAAAAAACTTTTGGATATAGGAGATATTGTAGGAATCGAAGGCTATGCGTTCATCACAAAGACGGGCCAGTTGTCAGTACATGCAAAAAAGCTGACCCTGCTCAGCAAATCGCTTAAAGTACTTCCTATTGTCAAGGAGGCTGACGGCAAAGTGCACGATGCCTTTACCGACCCCGAATTGAGATACAGGCAAAGATATGTAGACCTGATTGTCAATCCTCAGGTTAAAGACGTATTTGTGAAGAGGGCAAAGATTATTGCCACTATGCGAGAATATTTCAACAATGCCGGTTGTCTCGAAGTGGAGACCCCGATATTGCAGGCTATTCCGGGAGGAGCCGCTGCCAGGCCTTTCATCACTCACCACAATGCACTTGACATTCCCCTATACCTCAGAATCGCCAACGAACTGTACCTTAAACGTCTGATTGTAGGCGGATTCTCCGGTGTGTACGAATTTGCAAAAGATTTCCGTAACGAGGGTATGGACAAGACACACAACCCGGAGTTTACATGTATGGAAATCTACATTGCCTACAAAGATTATATATGGATGATGGAGTTTGTGGAGAAAATGCTGGAAAAGATTTCACTCACCGTCAACGGGACAACAAAAGTGATGATTGGCGAGCATGAAATCGACTTCAAGGCTCCGTACAGAAGGCTTCCGATGCTTGATGCCATAAAAGAATATGCAGGAGTGGATATTACCGGAATGGGTGAAGAAGAACTGCGGCAAGTCTGCAAAAATCTCAATGTAGAGACAACCCCCTCCATGGGCACGGGCAAGTTGATTGATGCCATTTTCGGAGAATATTGCGAAGAACACCTTATCCAGCCTACATTCATCACCGACTACCCGGTTGAGATGTCACCTCTTACAAAACGCCACAGGAGCAATCCCGCACTCACGGAAAGATTTGAATTATTTGTCTGCGGCAAAGAACTTTGCAACGCCTATTCCGAACTGAACGATCCGATAGACCAATTGGAGCGTTTTGAAGAACAGGCTCACTTGAAAAGCAATGGAGACGACGAGGCGATGTTCGTGGACTATGACTTTGTGAGAGCTCTGGAATATGGAATGCCGCCTACATCTGGAATGGGAATGGGAATAGACCGCCTGACTATGTTCATGACAGGTCAGAACACCATTCAGGATGTACTGTTTTTCCCTCAGATGAGACCAGAAAAGCACGCTTCCGATACAACTGAAAAGGAGGCGGAAAAGTAATATCTGTATAATGCGGATTGAAAATATCACATCGGCAAAAAATCCCAAAATAGCCCTCCTGCACAATCTTATCAACAAATCCCGCCTTAGGCGGGAGAAAGGGCTGTTCGTTGTGGAAGGATGTAGGGAGATTCTTCATTGCCTTGCTTCCGGTTTTGTTGCAGACACTCTTTTTGTGTGCGAAGAAATAATATCCGAGACCAAGCTGAATGAGATTAAATCAAGTGCAGAAAAATCCAATCCGCAGATTTCCGTAGTCATGGTCCCAGCTTTCCTCTATGATAAAATAGCTTACCGAGGGGGCACGGAAGGGGCAATCTGCGAATTCGTCTACACCCAAAAATCCCTGTCCGACATTTCGCTCAGGGAAAATCCGCTTATTGTTGTCCTTGAAGCTGTCGAAAAGCCGGGCAATCTCGGAGCGGTGCTCAGGAGTGCGGATGCCTCAGGGGCTGATGCAGTAGTGATTTGCGATCCTCTTACAGACCTTTACAACCCTAATCTTATACGTTCCAGCATAGGGGCCGTGTTCACTACAAAGGTTGTAACAGCGACATCGGAAGACACAATCAATTGGTTGAAAGCCAATAAGATCAAAATACTGACAGCCCAGCTTCAAAACTCATCCCCTTATTTCGACATAGATATGCTCGGAGCCACTGCAATAGTAATGGGCACAGAATCGACAGGGCTTACAGACACATGGCGCAAAAATGCCGATGCACATATAATGATACCGATGTTGGGGAGACTCGACTCTCTCAACGTCTCCGTTTCAGCGGCAATACTCCTGTATGAGGCCGTACGCCAAAGGGAAATATCAAATAAAAATATCCTAAACGTCAAGTCATGACGAAATTCGGTCTGATAGGCAATCCTATAACAAAATCACTAAGCCCTGCCCTGTTCAAAGCAGGCTACAATGGAAAATATCGTTACGATCTGATAGAAGGTAATATTTTCGAGAAATCATGGATAAGGTTTCTCGAAGAATACAAAGGAATAAATGTAACGGCTCCTTTCAAAGAGGAGGCCTTCAATCAGGCGATTGCTCTTGCAAAAGACGGCTTGGGCACGGTCTCAGGCCCCTGCTATAAAATCCGTGCAACAAATCTTCTGATTAAGACAGAAAAGGGTATTGAAGCATATAATTCGGATTTTACAGGCATAATATTAAGCGTTGCAGAAACTCTTTTTCCCGGACTTGTCCGGCAATGTTACAATATATTCGGCCTTAAAGGCTATATAAAAGTACACCAATTTGTCAAGCAAAACCTGCTCTCGCAATACAAGCAACAGCCCCAGGCTCTGATAGTAGGCTGCGGAGGGGCAGGAAGGGCGGCGGCTGTGGCAGCGGCAGAAATGGGCTTTTCTACCGTTGTGATGAACAGGACTCCGGATAAGGCCAAAAAACTTGCGACAGAACTGCCTGAATACGGTTTCATTGCCGACCCGATAAACGATTTCAGTGCTGCCTTGGCTGAATGCGACCTTATAATCTATACCCTGCCGATAAGACTGCCGGAAATTGACAGCCTAAGCGAGGCTGACTACAAGGGCGAAAACAACGGTCTGCCCAAAATCATATTGGAAGCGAATTACAAAACACCTGCTTTCGGGGGCAAAAATTCAGAAAGGCTCGAAGGAAGCGGCTGCAAGTATATTCCCGGAATAAAATGGCTTCTCTATCAGGCTATAACCGGCTATGGTATTTTATGCGGGGAACTGCCGGACATTGAAGCAATGGAAGCAGTGGCCGGTACCGCAGAACAGACTTTTTGATTGCCTCTCCCCTGCTTCACCGGCTCCGTGCAGCCGATTTTTTCAAGAAATATTATATAAAAAAGTTGGTCTCATTTCATATATTTTCCTTATATTAGCAATATACTAAATACTTGTCGATATGTCACTGAATAAAGTAATGCTAATAGGCAATGTGGGAAAAGACCCAGAGGTCAGATACATAGACCAAAACCCGGCAAGCGGTTCAAATGCAAAGGTCGTATCCTTTCCTCTTGCCACATCCGAGAGGTATCGCGACAGGAACGGTGTTTTACAAGAAAACACTGAATGGCATAATATAGTGGCTTGGAGAGGTTTCGCCGACACCATAGAAAAATATGTCAAAAAGGGCACTCAACTATATATCGAAGGGCATATAAGGACCAGAACCTGGACCGATCAGACCGGAAACAAAAAGTATTTCACCGAAATAATAGTCGACGGCATACAATTGCTCGGCAAACGTGCCGACAATCCGGGATCAGCCGGCGGACAAGACGGCTACACTTCCCCATTCCAGAACTATCAGGCAACACAGGCCGGACAGATGTCCGACATTACAGAAGATATGCCTGTCAATCCGGACAATAAACAATCTGTCGACGATCTTCCATTTTAATCATAAAAGTTAAATTTACATAAATGTCATCAAATAAAATAGATGTTGTCCTTGGACTCCAATGGGGGGATGAGGGTAAAGGTAAAATTGTGGATGTACTTGCAGGCCGGTATCATGCCATAGCAAGATTTCAAGGCGGCCCCAATGCAGGGCATTCTCTGATGTTCGAAGGCAAACACTTCGTAGCCAGAAGCATTCCTTCCGGGATTTTCAGACAAGGCTCTACCAATATCATAGGTAACGGCGTTGTCCTCGACCCTATGGCTTTTTTAGATGAGTGCGAAGGAGTGAGGGCAATGGGCATTGAGCCGAAAGAGAAAATATATATTTCAAAAAAGGCACATCTCATACTTCCCACCCACAGGCTGCTTGACGCTGCCAACGAGGCCGCTGCCGGCAAAGGCAAGATTGGCTCGACGCTGAAAGGCATAGGACCGACGTATACCGATAAAATCAGCAGACACGGCCTGCGGGTCGGAGATATCTTAGAGCCTGATTTCAAGGAAAAGTTCAATAAACTGAAAACAAGGCATATAGAGCAGCTCAACGCCCTTGGCTACAAGTGTGATCCGCAAGAGAACGAATCGGCATGGCTCGAAGCCTGCAACAAGATGAAAGAATACAAGTTCGTTGACTGCGAATTCTTTGTAAACGACTACTTGAAAAACCGGCCTATGTTGGCAGAAGGGGCACAAGGCTCTTTGCTCGACATAGACTACGGCTCATATCCGTTTGTAACTTCCTCGTCCACCACAGTAGGCGGAGCCTGTACGGGCCTTGGCGTTGCCCCTTCCAAAATCGGTAGAGTCTATGGCATATTCAAGGCATATTGCACAAGGGTAGGAAGCGGACCGTTCCCGACAGAGCTTTTCGATGAGAACGGAGACAGGCTTCGCAAAATAGGCAACGAATTCGGTGCTGTGACAGGACGTCCTCGCCGTTGCGGCTGGCTTGACCTTGTAGCACTGAAATATACTGTTATGATAGACGGTGTTACGGATCTCATTATGATGAAAGCCGATTGTCTCGACAGTTTTGAAACGATTAAAGTCTGTACCGAGTACAGGGTGAACGGTGTAAAAACAGATCGCTTCCCGTATGATATCAACTCAGGAATCGAGCCTGTATATAAGGAGTTTAAAGGCTGGAATTGCGATATGACCGGTATCCGCAAAGAGAGTGACTTTCCGAAAGCCTTCAAAGAATATATCGGATTTATGGAAGACTTCCTCGAAGTGCCAATAAAGATTATCTCCTTGGGGCCTGACCGTGACGCCACGATAGAAAGATAATTCATGTTATTCTAAGCCTCGGTGTCAGATTTGAGCAAGACCTGAAAACATGAGGGCCGGGGCTTGGTTTCGCCGAATAATACAAAACTGCCGCAAGATCTGCAATAGTAATAAACCAAGCAGGCTCCTGCGGCAGTATGGTATAATAAAATAATTACGCTAGGTCGATCGTTTTTTGGAACACCTTGTCAACGTGTCCTTTAAACTTTATAACCCGCTCCGTAGTAATTGAACCGCCGGCTCCCTTAAAATTAAGATCAAAATCGAAATCGATAATAAAATGACCCGGATGATCATCAACCGAATTAGCAGTAAATTTCCCGGAAAGAGGCTGTTCTTCATAAGAGACATATTCCATTCCAGGATCTGGCTTGGGAGAGACAACTACGGTCTTGCCAAGATTTTCCTTATAGAGATGTATGTAAATGGTACGAAAGGAATCTGGTGCCTTGACAGCAAGATCAGGAGCCAATAATATATAAAAATGGATTTCGTTAGGCCAATCAGCGACAAAACAGACAGGATCATCAATTTTGACATCGTTGAAATAAACAACGCTTTGTCCTGCATTTTCGGTCTTCTTGCACGAGCCGAATACCAATAACGATACGGCTATTGCGACTATACTTAAAAATTTCTTCATAGTATAAATTTTAATTTATATTTTAATTAATGCAAATATAATATTTTTTCTAAAACAATCATAAAAATTTAATTTGCTTCACCGTTAGGGAGATCGAGTCCGAGTTCCGGACGAAGCCTTGAAGAGCGACCGAAAAGCAGAGAAAGGACTAATGCCAAGATACAGACCCCAAACATCAGCTCTACGTGGAATGAGCCTGAAAGAAGAAAATCAGGGGCAGGATTTACGGTGATTTTATTTTGAGGAACAGAGAGAATTGAGTACTTTTGCAATTAGAATTGAGTAAAATTATCACAACAATTGAGTAAACTCCTTATCAGAATTGAGCATGGCTCAGGAGGCGTTTCTTTGGAAGACTTTCTTAGGTGCGACATCGAGACCCTGTTGGGATGATATTCTTATATACCATGTTTCCCTAATCCTACTGGTAGGATTAGGGAAACATTACTGCTGCCGCTTGGTTTATAATAATTATAAACCAAATTGACTCCTGCGGCAGTAAAAGTGCAAACTATATTTACATAACGGAATAATAAGGATCAGGGTCGAAAGCATAAGTATGACTAGGACGCGATAAAAACATCTTGTCAAGATGCCCTTTAAGTTTGATAATCCTTTCTTCCGGCCCCTTCTCGTCAGGTGACACGCCCGCTTCAAGAACAAAATCAAAATCGATAATATAACGAAACGCATTATCTTCTGCCTCATTGACAGTACATTTTCCAACAAGAGGTGTGTCTTCGAAATAAGCATAGCAGTTTGTGCTTGGCAAAGGAGTTCTGACAGGCAAAATATTTACGGTTTTCCCAAGACAGTCCCTCGGAATAGCTATAAAAAGCTCGTTCATGAAGTCTGACTTAACACGAAGCTCCGGAGCATAGGTGATGAAAAATTGGAGTAGCCAGGGGGCGTGTTGAACTTGCGGAGGGAAAGGTGCATACCTAACTTCACAGGCCGGATCATTTATCTGGATATCGTTGAAATAAACAACGCTTTGTCCTGCATTTTCGGTCTTCTTGCACGAGCCGAATACCAATAACGATACGGCTATTGCGACTATACTTAAAAATTTCTTCATAGTATAAATTTTAATTTATATTTTAATTAATGCAAATATAATATTTTTTCTAAAACAATCATAAAAATTTAATTTGCTTCCCCGTTAGGGAGATCGAGTCCGAGTTCCGGACGAAGCCTTGAAGAGCGACTGAAAAGCAGTGAAAGGACTAATGCCAAGATACAGACCCCGACAAACATCAGCTCTACGTGGAATGAGCCTGAAAGAAGAAAATCAGGGGCGGAATTTGCAATATCCGTATGGCCGGAATGCTCTGCGAGGATATTGCCGGCAAGCATTTTGAAAGTCATAAGACCGAGGTTCTGCACCCAATATATAAGGGAGAAAGCTGTACCGAGCACCTTTGCCGGGACAATCTTCGGAACTGACGGCCACATTGCGGCAGGGACAAGAGAATATCCGAAACCTAATAGGACCATGCTCAAATAGCCGTAGGCAGGTACGCCAAGAGGTGCAAAAGCCAAAAGCAGATGAGCGACAAGTGCCAATACCGAGCCTGCAACCATCCACTTCGTGCCGTTTCCTGCCTTGTCCACCAATAAACCGAAAACAGGGGCGAAAATCACAGTGGCGAAAGGAAGCACAGCAACCATAAGGCCGGCTGTCTCAACAGGTATATCGAAACGAGGTATCAGAATGGCACTTGCAAATTTCTTGAAAGCTATAATGCTGCTATAAAAGAACACGCACAAGAAGGCGATCATAAGGAACTGCTTATTAACCATGAGTTTAGCAGCGTCTAAAAAGCGAAACTTGTCCTCACTCCTTTTATCTGTATTATCCTGTTTTTTATGTGCCGGAACTTTATTCTCCGCCTTTGCATCCAATATGACAAATACAGTCCAAAGCACTATTCCTACTATCATAAGACCAAGTCCGAAGAATGCCGGACGTGCGGTCTCGGCCAATGAGTATATTTCTCCGGAGGCTTTCGCCTTAACCAGAACAGGCGAAAAAATCAGAGCGAGTGCAGTGCCCAGACGGGCAATAGCCAATTGAAGCCCCATTGCAAGAGCCATAGGCCCGTCTTTGAACCACTTTGCAATAGACCTTGTTACGGCAACCCCGGCTATTTCGCTGCCAAGTCCGAAAAGCATGCAGCCTATATATGCCAGTCGTAGAGAGGATTTTGGAGAATAACCACCGCTAAGTGCTATCGCCACCGTCCCTGCTCCGAAAACCATCATTCCTACAAACAACGACCCTGTAAGCCGCACTCCCCATTTGTCGAGCAACATTCCGCAGATTACAAGACCCCCGAAAACGCACAGCACTGAATAGCCGCTCGTATAAAGTCCGTAATCAGCTGAATTCCAGCCGAGTTCAAGCAATTGTGGCGTTTCGAACAAATGCGAAAGGGTGGAGAACATGTCATCGAAGAAATACGATGCAAACATTGGCACGACGAGGCATGCCAGAACTATCCACCTTGTTTTTTTATTATTTTCAAAAACCATTTTTCATTTCCCTACGCCTGCTGCCGCAGGCTCTCCGCATGTCATTTCGAAGGAGCGGGAGCGACTGAGAAATCTGCATAAACGCGTGTTGCAGATCCCTACGCCTGCTGCCGCAGGCTCTGGATGACAATAAGCCTTCGTTCGCAGCAATGCCGGATGACAATAAACGCTCGTTCACAGCAATGACGGATGACAATAAGCCTTCGTTCACAGCAATGCCGGATGACAATGCTATTCGTTTTTGGAGCGGAAACGTTCCACGTCAATTACAAACCGCTCATGCGTTCCCTCACCCACAAGCCCTTTTTCGTTATAGACCGCAACCTTGAAAACGAGACGCCGGCGGTCAATGTCAATCAGCTCTGTATCGCACCAGACTTTCTGCCCCACCGGAGTTGCAGCAACGTGAGACACATTCACATGAGTCCCCACAGTCTCCTGCCCCTCCTCCAAATACGGCTTGACGCTAAGTCTCGACGTCCTCTCCATAAGTGCAATCATCATAGGAGTACCGTACACCCTAACTGTCCCGCTACCGATATGACTTGCAGTAAGTTCCACAGTCACCGTTTCTTCCTGATGTCCCTTTATCCCTTTTTCTAACATTTCACATCAAATTTTTTAAGGAAACATTCTATCGTGTTTTCCATAAGGCAGCAAATGGTCATTGGGCCTACGCCTCCCGGCACAGGAGTAATGACAGAAGCTTTCGGTTCCACTGATGCAAAATCCACATCCCCGCACAACTTGCCCGTGTCCGGATCGATGTCCATTCCCACATCAATCACCACAGCCCCATCCTTTACCATAGACCCGTCTACAAATTTAGCCTTGCCTATTGCAACTACAAGTATATCAGCTTCTTTCGTTATAGACGGCAGATCCTCTGTCCTCGAATGGCAAATAGTCACCGTAGCATTCCTATCCAATAACAACTTAGCCACGGGAAGACCGACAATCTGGCTGCGGCCAATCACCACGGCCCTCTTGCCGGAAATTTCATATCCTGCGGCATCGATAAGCCTTATTATTCCCTTGGGAGTGCAAGGCACCGTACATTTGAAATTCGGCCGCTTCTGCCACAAGGCAGCAGTATTCAAAGGATGAAAGCCGTCCACGTCTTTCGCCTCGGCTATTGCTTCAATTACTTTCGGCTCGCTGATATGCTTTGGCAAAGGCAACTGCACCAATATGCCGTCCACCTGCTCATCGGCATTCAACTGTGCGATCCTGTCAAGAAGCTCTTTTTCAGAGCTCTCGGCAGAAAGTCTTATAGTCGTGTTGCGAATTCCCACCACATCACAGGCCTTTGCCTTGTTACGTACATAGGTCTGGCTGCCCGGATCATCACCTACGAGAATTACGACCAAATGCGGCACACGCCCGTATTTCTCAGGAAATTCGGCAACCTGCACCGCCATTTCGGATTTTAATTTTGCCGATAATTCTTTTCCGCTGATTATCATAATTATTGTTATTATTTGTTTACAACGCCCTACGGCCTATATCTCTTCTGAAAAACAGGTTTTCGCATTCCACCTTTTCTGCCGCAGCCAAGGCCTTGTCCCTCGCCTGTGCCAAAGAATCCCCCTCTGCCAAAACCATAAGCACACGGCCACCGGATGTCTGTATCGGCTGTGTACCTTGTGCTTCTGCGGCCTCTTCGTCACTGACAAAACTCGTACCCATGTGACAGATAGAGACGGAAATATCCGACAGAGCCTTATCCAAGCCGCCAATAATATAGCCTTTACGATATGGCCCCGGATAGCCTTTGGAAGCCATGACGAAACCCATAACAGCCTTGTCAGACCATTTCAGGGCAGGAAATTCATCAGAGGGGCGGTCATCTGCAATCGCCTTGAATATTTCGTAAATATCCGATTTCAGACGCGGCAGCACCACCTCAGTTTCGGGATCACCAAACCGGCAATTGAATTCGATGACCTTTATACCGTCCGGTGTCTTCATAAGCCCTCCGTAAAGCACCCCTTTGAAAGGACAGTGCTCTTCCACAAGGGCTGCGGCAACCGGCTTCATTATTTTTTCAAGAGCATAGTCCTCATCCTCTTTCGTGATGAAAGGCACCGGCGAATAAGCTCCCATTCCTCCCGTATTGGGGCCTTTATCACCTTCAAAAGCCCTTTTGTGGTCTTGGGCCAAAGCCATAGGATAGACAGAGGCACCATTTACAAAACACATGAAAGAGAACTCCGGACCTGTCAGGAACTCCTCAATCACCACCTTTCCCTTGCCGAATTTTTCATCCAGAAGCATATCCTTCAAGGCTGCTTCAGCTTCTGCAAGGTTTTCCGGTATCACAACTCCCTTTCCTGCGGCAAGACCGTCATATTTCAAGACTATGGGAAACTTGCCGCCGGCAACATATTCAACGGCCTCGGAATAATCTTCAAATGTCTTGTAGGCGGCAGTGGGAATTCCGTACTTAGCCATAAGATGCTTGGCGAAATCCTTGCTGGACTCAATCCTTGCGGCTGCTGCACATGGCCCGAAAACGCTTAGTCCCGCATCGTTAAAAACATCTGCAATCCCCGCTGACAGAGGCACTTCCGGCCCTACCACAGTAAGGTCTATATGGTGATCGAGGGCAAATGCTTTCAGCGAGGCAATGTCGTTGTCCTTAATCGGAACGCATTCGGCATTTTCCGCAATCCCGGCATTTCCAGGGGCACAGAAAATCTTGCCGACGCTTATCGAACGTGAAAGTGCCTTGACAATAGCATGTTCCCTGCCGCCGCCACCGACAACGAGCACTTTTCTTTGAGCCACAGACTCCAAATCAAGGGTAAGACCTCCGGGCCTATATTGGGGTTTAAGATTTAATATGGCCATAATGTCAATGTTTGAAATGCCTTTCTCCTGTGAACAGCATGGCTATCCCGCACTCATCGGCTTTCTTTATAGAATCCTCATCACGAATCGAGCCACCGGGCTGCACAATAGCCTTGACACCGTATTCTGCGGCCAGGGTCACACAGTCATCGAAAGGAAAGAAAGCATCCGATGCCATTACAAGCCCGGCCTGCTTAATGTCAAGCCACTGTTCTTCCAAATTAGCCTTTGCCTGCTTCAGGGCAATTTCCGCCGAGCCTATCCTGTTCATCTGACCGGCACCCACGCCCAATGTCATTCCGTCCTTACCTACGACTATGGCATTGGATTTCACGTGCTTGACAATCTTCCATGTAAAATTCAGGTCTTCAAGCTGCTTTGCTGTAGGCTTTGCTTTTGTTACGCATTGCTGCATGGATGCAGGGACAATGCTCAAATCCTGGTTCTGAGCCAAAAGTCCACCGTTCACGGATACATACTGCATCTGTCTGTCCACCTTGCCTTTCATGTCAATTTCCAAAAGACGAAGATTCTTCTTGGTGCAAAGCAGTTCAAGTGCTTCCTTAGAGAAAGACGGAGCCATTATTATTTCAAGGAAAATCGGCTTTAAAAGTTCGGCAACCGCTAAATTCACCTCCCTGTTGAAAGCGACAATGCCTCCGAAAATTGAGGTCTTGTCCCCTTCATAGGTCTTGTTCCATGCCTCTACAACGTCCTTTCCCAAACCGGAGCCGCAAGGATTCATGTGCTTTAGTCCTACGCAGAACGGCTCGGAAAACTCCCTGACTATATTCAATGCCGCATTGGCGTCTTGTATATTATTATATGACAATTCTTTACCGTTCAACTGCTTAGCTCCTGCCAAGGAATAAGGTGCCGGGTGGACGGACATATAGAATTTCGCGTTCTGATGAGGGTTCTCACCATAGCGGAGCGTCTGCTTCTCTTCATATTCCAAGAAAAGCTTTTCAGGCAGTTTTGCCTGCTCTCTCATATATGTAGCTATCGCCATATCATATTCGGCGGTATGGGTATAGGCCTGTGCAGACAGACGCAGTCTTGTCGTCTTTTTGGTGTCGCCGTATATTTTCAGTTCGTCTATAACCGTGTCATAATCCTCAGGATTTACTACAACAGTGACGGATTCCCAATTCTTGGCAGCACTGCGCAACATTGACGGACCGCCTATATCTATATGCTCTACAGCATCTTCCATAGTGACGTCAGGCTTTGCAACCGTTTCGCGGAAAGGGTAGAGATTGACACACACAAGGTCTATTTTCTCTATACCGTTTTCCTCAAGCTGACGCATGTGATCCGGGACATCCCTTCTTGCCAAAAGCGCCCCGTGTATTTTAGGGTGTAGGGTCTTTACCCTGCCATCACATATTTCCGGAAATCCGGTAACGTCGCTGACACTTGTCACCGGCAAGCCGGCTTCTTTCAACATTTTCATCGTACCGCTGGTGGAAAGTATCTCCCAGCCGAGGCCGACAAGGCGACCTGCGAATTCTACTACGCCGGTCTTATCGCTGACGCTTATTAAAGCTCTCATAATTTATTGTTTTTTAATGGTTTATATAATATCAACCTGAACTCCGGGCTTGTCGGTAACCCGACCTATGATAGAGGCCTTGTCACCGTATGATGCAAGTATTTCAACAGCCTTTTCCGCCTCGCCCTCATCAATGGCCAGCACCATTCCGATCCCCATATTGAAGATGTTGTACATCTCCCTGTGGTCGATATTACCGTATTTCTCCAAAAGACTGAAAATAGGGAGAATCTTCCATGTCCCCTCCTTAACATAAATTCCCTGACCGTCTTTGAGGATACGCGGCAAATTCTCATCGAAACCACCTCCGGTGATATGGGCAACCCCATGAACGTCACAATTACGGATAACATCCAGCACCTGCTTCACATAGATCCTGGTCGGTGTCAGTGCCACAAGACCGAGACATTCTTCCGTTTCCAGCTCGGAATAGTTCTTGTGCAAATCCAGATTATTGTCCGAGAATATCTTGCGCACAAGGCTGAAACCGTTTGAATGCACTCCGGAAGACGCAATTCCAATCAACACATCCCCTACCTTTACCTTTGAGCCGTCAATCAGTTTCGATTTTTCCACAACTCCTGTTGTAAATCCGGCAATATCATATTCCCCGTCGGCATACATTCCTGGCATTTCCGCCGTCTCGCCTCCGACAAGGGCGCATCCGGCCTGACGACAGCCCTCGGCTACCCCGGCCACTATGGCCTCAACCACTTCAGGACGTGTCTTGCCCTGGGCAACATAATCCAGGAAGATCAGCGGCTCGGCACCTTGGGCGAGCACATCGTTCACACACATTGCAACGGCATCAATGCCTATAGTGTCGTGCTTGTCCATGGCAAACGCCAATTTCAGTTTTGTGCCGACACCGTCAGTCCCGCTGACCAAAACAGGCTCCTTGATGTGCAGGGCGGACAAATCGAACATTCCGCCGAAAGAGCCGATATTGCCCATAACCCCAGGCCTTTCGGTTGAAGCCACATGCTTTTTTATTCTTCTTACCACATCGTATCCGGCTTCCAAGCTAACTCCGGCCTTTTCGTAATCGATTGCCATAATAATTTATTTTTTGTTGTTTTCTAAAATTTTCCGTCTTTGTTGGCCTCTTCAATGCCGGTGTACAATGAAGTCGGATAATTTCCGGTAAAGCATGCCGTACACAGATCGGAGCGCCTTCCTGCCTCAAGAAGAGCCTCCTTGGACAAGAATGCAAGCGAATCCGCCTCTATAACCGCCCTTGCTTCTTCCAATGTCCTGCCGGAGCACAGAAGCTCATCGTAAGTGGAAATGTCCACTCCGTAAAAACAAGGATACTTAATCATAGGGCTCGCAATCCTAACGTGCACCTCTTTGGCTCCTGCAACCTTAAGCATCCTTACAATTCTCAGCGACGTCGTCCCCCTGACTATCGAATCGTCAATAAGCGCCACGCTCTTGCCGCCGACGATGCTTCTGACCGCAGAAAGCTTCATCTTGACACCTTTGTCCCTCATTTCCTGGGACGGCTGTATAAAGGTCCTGCCGATATATTTGTTTTTTATAAGCCCCATTTCGTATGGAATACCACTGGCCTCCGCATATCCCATAGCCGCACTCAGGCTCGAATCAGGCACTCCAAGCACGATATCAGCCGGAGCCGGAGCCTCTTTCCATAAAAGCTTGCCGCTCTCCTTTCTGAAAGTATGGACATTCATACCCTCTATATCGCTGTCCGGACGGGAAAAATAGATATATTCCATAGCACACATGGCGTACCGCTTATATTCGGAGAATTTGCGGCTCCTGATACCGTTCCCGTCTATCGTCACGACCTCTCCCGGCTCTACGTCGCGGATATATTCAGCCCCGATAACATTGAAGGCACAGGTCTCGCTGCTGATTACATAGCCGTCGCCGAGCTTACCGATTGACATAGGCCTCAGCCCATATTTATCCCTTGCGGCATATAGCCTGTTCTTGGTCATTATGATGAAAGCGAATGCTCCCTCTATCATATTCAACGCCTCGATGATATGGAAAATCCTTGGGCTATTCCGTTCCAGAACGTTTTTCTTTATAAGGTGGGCGATGATTTCACTGTCTGACGTAGATTGGAAAAGACTGCCACGGTCTTCGAGATATTTTCTCAACAGGGCGGAATTCACCAGATTGCCGTTATGGGCAAGAGCGAAGTCCCCGGAATTATGCCGGAACAGAAACGGCTGCACATTCTCAATGCCTCCGCCGCCGGCTGTAGAATACCTTACATGGCCGATTGCAGCATTTCCCGTAAGGGTGCGGAGATTGTCATTATCGAAAACCTCAGTCACAAGCCCCAGACCTTTAATCCGCTTCATCTCTCCACTCTCGGCCACAGACACGATGCCGCAGCCCTCCTGTCCCCTGTGCTGAAGCGAGTGAAGGGCATAGTAGGAAAGTTCTGCGGCATGTGGTATATTCCATGCACCGAACACCCCACACTCTTCGTGAAGACCGCCTATTTCCTTTAGAGGATTCATATTTTCAGTATATTAAAAGTCATATTAAAAATCGGTTACGGACGACAGTCGGTCGAATACTGTCTTATAGGCATGTCCTACCTTGCCGTTATCCCTCCTGAACCTGTCTTTGTCAAGTCTCATGCCCGTCTCGATGTCCCATAGTCTGGCACTGTCCGGGGTAATGTCGTCAGCCATGACAAGTTCGCCGCCGGGAAGCCTGCCGAATTCTATCTTATAGTCTACCAAGGTTATGCCTATGCCCTTAAAAAGCGGGTACAGAATATCGTTAATCTTTTTCGTGGTGGAATAAATCTCGTCGAGTTCCTCTCTTGTGGCAAGGCCGAGTGCCATAGCATGATAGTCGTTTATTATCGGATCTCCCAACTCTTCGGACTTGTAGCACAGATCATATATGGTGCTGTCAGGAACAATACCTTCCTCAAGACCGAGACGCTGGGCCATAGAGCCTGCAATCACGTTTCTGACAATTACTTCCATAGGAATGACATCTGCCTTTTTGCAGAGCTGCTCCCTGTCCGAGAGCTGCTTGATGAAATGAGTCGCAATGCCTCCTTTTATCAGGTGCCTGGAAATCATGCAGGACACACCGTTGCAATAGATGCCCTTGTCCTTTATCACCGCCTTTTTGATTTTATAATAGGCAGTGATGTCATCGGTGAAATATATTATCACCTTGTCCGGCTCGTCGGTGCCATAGATTTTAATGGACACCCCGTCGTGAATTATATCAGTCTTCTGCATTTTCCACCTCTCCTCTGAAATACCTTACCGCATTTGCGAACAGCGGCTGCTCCAAATCGGCTTCAATATTCTTGAACAAGTTGTTCTCATATCTCTCCGAATGTCCCATTTTGCCTAAAATCCTGCCGTCTGGGCTGATAATGCCCTCTATCGCGTAATATGAGCCGTTAGGATTGTAAGGCGACTTCATGGTCGCTTCGCCTGTTATAGGGTCAACATACCTGAAAGCCACCTGCCCTTTTGCAAACAATTCTTTTGCAAGCTCTTCATTCACAACGAATTTACCCTCGCCGTGACTTACAGGAATGGTAAATTCATCACCTATTGCCATACCTGAAAGCCATGGGGAATTGACAGAGGCAACCTTAGTTGTAACCATCTGGGAGATATGCCTGTTTATGTCATTTCTGAACAAGGTAGGAGAATCAGCGGTTACCGAGCCTGTGCGGCCATAAGGCAAAAGTCCGGACTTGACAAGGGCCTGGAAGCCGTTGCATATTCCGAGGATAAGCCCTCCTCTTTCGAGAAGCCTGTCAATTTCCTGTGATATTTCCTTGTTGTTTATCACATTGGCAATGAACTTTCCGCTTCCGTCCGGCTCGTCTCCGGCAGAGAAACCTCCGCAGAAAGCTAAAATATGGCATTCCGAGATATTCTTCTTCATTTCCTGTATTGACCTCATTACATCCTGCTCGGTCAGATTGCAGAACACCCCGAAACGCACTTCAGCCCCCTCTTTACGGAAAGCCTTAGCCGTGTCATAGTCACAGTTGGTGCCGGGGAAAACAGGTAGGAAGACTATAGGGCGTGCAACCTTTTCTCCCTTGTATTTTAGGTCGGCCTTCTTTGCCCTGAAAGGCTTGACCCCCTCCATTCCTTGCGGCCCGGTTCTCTTGAAGTCCGGCTTGCTTACAAGCGGATATACTGCTTCAAACGGAGTTTCATTGGCATTCATCAGCTCGAAAATATCGGCCGACTTGCCGTTAATATGGAGTTTGCCGTCCTCTCCGGAAGTAACGTTTCCGAGCAGAATTGCATTTTCGTAGTCTAATGGCTTTTCCGATTCCACGATTATAGACCCAGGAGCACCTCCGAACAAATCATCCGCAGAGGCCTTTACGCTCACACCGAAAGCATTGCCGAAAGCCATTTTGCAAATAGCCTCGGCAGCTCCGGCTGTCTTTAAGGCGAAGCCTGAAACAATATTTCCGGAAGCAATCTCCTGCTCGATGAAATGCCAATTCCGTTTCAGTTGTTCCACATCCGGCATCCTGTTCTTCAACGGCGTGTGCTTTACAAGATAGATATAGTTGTTCTCCCATTTGAATTCAGGGGAAATCACCCTGCCGGCATTTACAGTAGTTATCCCGAAAGCCACAAGGGTTGGAGGCACATGAATATCCTCAAAAGTGCCGCTCATGGAATCCTTGCCCCCGATTGAAGGCAGCTTGAATGCTTCCTGCATCTCCAATGCACCCAACAATGCACTCAAAGGCTTGCCCCAAGTACGTGGGTCATCGGTCATTCTTTCAAAATATTCCTGATAGGAAAATCTCATCTTCGAAAATTCGCCGCCGGCGGCTACTACTTTGGCACAGGCCTCTACAACGGCATAAGCTGCTCCGTGATAAGGGCTCCATTCCGAAAGATAAGGGTCATAACCGTATGCCATAATGCTTGCAGTGTCGGTATAGCCGTCGGTAGGCAGTTTCTGTACGGAAACCTGAGTTTCCGTGGTCTGGAGCATACCTCCGTATGGCATGAGTACTGTAGAACGTCCGATCGTAGAGTCAAACATCTCTACAAGGCCTTTCTGCGAGCAGACATCGGGCTTAGCCATCAACTCCATAAGCCGCCTGCCCATAGGCATATCGCTATCCGCGGCCGCAAAAGGATCAATGTCCTCAACAGCTCCTATAACGGCTTTACAATAATGCTTCGCACCGGCACTGTTGATGAAATCACGCTTAAGATCCGCCACGATTTCTCCTTTGTTGAACATTCTCATCCTGCCGGATGCAGTGACTTCGGCCACATGGGTAACCTCAACATTCTCCTGACGGCAATACTCTCTGAAAGCATCTTCGTCCTTGGCCTCGATAACCACGGCCATACGTTCCTGAGACTCGCTTATCGCTATCTCCGTAGAGTTGAGACCACTGTATTTCACAGGCACCCTGTCGAGCCAAATGTCCAGACCGTCAGCAAGTTCCCCGATAGCCACACTTACGCCGCCGGCACCGAAATCATTGGATTTCTTTATAAGTCTTGTAACCTCAGGTCTCCTGAAAAGCCTCTGCAGCTTCCTCTCCTCCGGAGCATTGCCTTTCTGTACTTCGCTGCCGCAGGTTTCGAGGGAAGATTCGGTGTGCTGTTTCGACGACCCGGTAGCTCCTCCTATGCCGTCCCTTCCCGTTCTCCCGCCCAAAAGCAGGATGACATCACCGGGAGCAGGAGATTCGCGGCGCACGTTCTCTGCCTTGACGGCACCGGCCACGGCCCCGATCTCCATTCTCTTAGCCGTATATCCCTCGTGCAGGATTTCCCTTACATGAGTGGTGGCAAGACCTATCTGATTGCCGTAGCTCGAATACCCGTGTGCAGCCTTCCGGCTTATAAGCTTCTGAGGAAGCTTGCCGGGCATGGTCTCCGCCACCGGCTTCCATATATTTCCGGCTCCCGTAACCCTCATAGCCTGATAGACATAGCTTCTACCTGAAAGGGGGTCTCTTATGGCACCGCCGAGACAGGTGGCTGCCCCGCCGAAAGGCTCTATTTCCGTAGGGTGGTTGTGGGTCTCGTTCTTGAACATCAGCAGCCATTTTTCAGTGCGGCCGTCGTTGTCCACATCCACATATATACTGCATGCGTTATTCTCTTCGCTCACCTCCATATCGTCGAGATAGCCTCCGGCCTTGAGGTATCTGGCTCCAATTGTAGCGAGATCCATAAGACAAAGCGGCTTTTTCTCTCTACCGAGCTCTTTGCGCATTTTCATATAAAGCCTAAGGGAGCCGTCAATGTCTTCTTTGATGAAAGAGTCTTCTACTCCTATGCTCTGCAGCTCGGAAGTGAATGTCGTGTGCCGGCAATGATCGCTCCAATACGTGTCCAATATCCTCAGTTCGGTTTCGTTTGGATTCCTGCCCTCTTTCTTGAAATATCCGACAACTTCTTTAAGGTCGTCCGTATTCATGGCAAGACCTTTCTCCGCACAGAATCCGGCCATGTCGGCTTCCGCCATATCCGTAAATCCCTCAAGGACTTTCACTGGTGAAACGGGAGCATGTTCCGTGTCGCAAAGTCTGCCTAAATCCTTTTCACGGGCTTCTACGGGGTTTATTGAATAACGTTTTATCTTCTCTATAGCCTCATCGTCAATATCTCCGTCCAATATGTACAGCCTCGAACTTTTGATACGGATATCCGCTTTGGGGTCAATCAGATGAACGCAATCAACTGCGGATGCGGCCCTTTGGTCGAATTGTCCAGGGAGATATTCCACGGCGACAAATTTGGCCTCCGACAAATCCAGCCTCTCATCCTTGTGATCCGTGTCCTTTGTCACATAATCCGTTACATAATCCGTAACCACTTCGCCAAAAACCGTATATCGGCTTCTCTCCAGCAATTCGGGAGTGAAGCCGAACAGGTCGTAGACATTCAGTAGCCGTAGATTTTTGAGATTAAGTGAAAGGTTTTCGTTCAGTTCTTCTTTGAGGCTGTTCGCCTCGACTTGGAATGCTGTCTTTTTCTCAACGTAAATACGGTAGCCGGTGTTCATATTTTATATCTTGGAATTAATTACTTTTTCAGCTTGCTGCTTTCTGTATTCCTCTATTTTCAAGGTGAGTTCCGGGTCTGCAAGGGCTAAAATCTCGACTGCAAGCAGGGCGGCGTTCTTGGCGCCACCGATTGCAACAGTTGCAACCGGAATTCCGGTAGGCATCTGGACCATGGAGAGCAGGGAGTCCAGCCCGCCGAGGGTCTTGGTCTGCATAGGGACTGCAATTACAGGGAGTGTGGTAAGGGCCGCGGCGACACCTGCAAGGTGTGCGGCTCCGCCCGCTCCGGCGATTATAACGCCGACGCCGCGGTCCCGTGCGCCCTTTACATATTCATAAATAAGGTCAGGTGTCCTGTGTGCACTTATGACCTTCTTTTCAAATTCAACACCAAATGATGACAATATTCCCTCAGCCCCGGACATAACGTCATAGTCGCTGACAGAACCCATAATAATAGAGACCTTCATTGTAATTAGGGATTTAATTCGTTAATGATTTTCCACTCGGAAAAACACCCTACAAAAATAGTCTTTTTTTGTGTCATGTCCAATCATATTTTTCACATTTTCCCGAAGCCGGCGTCCCGAAGCCCGGAAGACGTCTTTATTAATTTGAAGATATTAGACGGAAAATCCTTATCTTCGCATAATTGTAATTACGCTATGAGAGATTTATACCTTACCAATACGCTTTCGCACAAGAAAGAACTTTTCGTCCCGATCAATCCGGGACATGTCGGGATGTATGTTTGCGGCCCCACAGTGTATGGAGACGCCCATTTGGGGCACGCCAGGCCGGGAGTGACCTATGACGTGCTCTACAGGCTCCTGCGCCATTTGGGATACAAGGTCAGATACGTGAGGAACATCACTGACGTAGGGCATTTGGAGCACGATGCCGACGAAGGCGAAGACAAGATTGCCAAAAAAGCAAGGCTGGAGCAGGTGGAGCCTATGGAAGTCGTCCAGACCTATACGTTCAGATACCACGAGGCAATGCGCCTGCTGAATGTAGCTCCGCCCTCAATCGAGCCGCATGCCTCAGGGCATATAATAGAACAGATTGAAACGGTCAAGAAAATCCTTGATGCCGGCTACGCATATATCAGCAACGGCTCGGTATATTTCGATGTGGCGAAATACAACCGCGACCATAATTACGGCATTCTCTCCGGGCGTAATCTTGACGAGACTCTTGAAGGCACGCGCAGCCTTGACGGTCAGGGGGACAAAAAAGCTCCGTTCGATTTTGCCCTATGGAAAAAGGCAGAGCCTCAGCACATTATGAAATGGCCGTCTCCTTGGGGTGAGGGATTTCCCGGCTGGCACATGGAGTGCTCGGTAATGGGTGAGAAATATCTCGGACAAGAATTTGACATACACGGCGGCGGAATGGACCTGATGTTTCCTCACCATGAGTGCGAAATTGCCCAGAATGTGGCTTCTAGAGGCACCCAGGGCGTACATTATTGGGTCCATAACAATATGATTACAATCAACGGACAGAAAATGGGCAAGTCTTTGGGCAATTTCATCACCCTGCCACAGCTGTTCTCAGGCGACCATCCCAAGTTAGAGCAGGCCTATAGTCCTATGACCATAAGGTTTTTTATACTTCAGGCACACTATCGCAGCACACTTGATTTCTCAAATGAGGCTCTCCGGGCTGCCGAGAAAGGGCTGAAAAGGATAATGGCCGCATATAAAGACCTCGCAGCAATGGCTTCGGCCAAAGGAATAGCCTCAGTAGTGAAGGGCACGGACGGCTCGGATGCGGCTGCCCTGCAATACGGCGAATTTGCAAATGACACTGCACCGGAGAGTTGCGAAGCTGAA
>CAMYAE010000025.1 GCA_947253655.1 uncultured Bacteroidales bacterium | reverse complement strand
CTTGGGGAACCTGCGTAAAAAGGAAGAGGTTGGAAAACGGAAAACTTCAGGATACCAACAATTCCACAAACGATTTCATACCAGAGGCCACACCTCCGTCTCTAAGATAATTATATATCATAAAATCAGATGCTTCTACAATCAAGGCCGGCCCTTTTTGAGGACCGGCCTTTGTCATATGCGTCATTCAGGTCAATGAGCCTTAATCATCATATTCTCCTTGCTCACTATGCTCTTCTGTCCACTCAAGTCGTCCGTCCTTATCTATTTCCAGACTCAACGAATAGCACCGTCCGGGTTTGAGAGTCTTTGTAACAGGTTTTTCCACAGAATCCGCAGAAATACCATACCAGCCGGCCTTTCCCTCAAAATGTATGCTCAATCCTGATGGAGAACCGCCATTCAGTATGACAGTAGGAAGGAAGAACACGGTACTCTTTGTCATGTACATATTAAAAGAGTCGGTCTCACCGTCAAAAGGATTATACTCCTCCTGAATACTCATTTTTATAAACTGGTTATTCAAGGCATCTGATTCCAAAGGGCTTATCGGGTTCCAGGTCTTTGCTTTGGCATCAATTACCTTTGAGCCTGAGAAGTTTATTTTTATTATATCAGGCTGTATTACCTGGCCTCTATTATTTTTTATCTGAACTGCAAAGACTGTGGACAAGTGTCGGAACTGACCTTTCAGCACAGGTTTTTGAGAAGCATCCTTTTCCCAGCCTGCAGGAATCTCAGCCCTACAAATCATAGGAGCCTGATTGTCCAGATACTTGAACTTTGTAAAATCGGATGGTGTAGTGGAATTTGTCTCACCGCCAGGCAATACAAGTCCCCAGTGTGTGTTCCCATCTGTTCTCATCTTATATTCGGACTTGCCGAGATATGTCAGCAGAACTTTGACGGGCCTGGAATTGTCGGTTATATTTTTAGGAATCTTGAATTCAAAACTCAGGACCTTGCCATTTTCTGAGATTTCAGACAAATTCACATAATGCCTGTCCTGAGCCTGCGGCATTCCTGAATCCCATTCATCATCATCGCCCTGCCAGCATATCACGCTGACAATATCATTTCGTTCCCACCTGCTTTTCAGAGAATATCCCTTTTCCACACTCCATTCCGGAGTATATTTCACCTTTGTATCAGCATCATTGCCCGGCATTCCGGCTTCTATGCGAAACATACGGCCATCCTCTTCCTTATAATCAGCATTCTTAGCACATCCTGCAATCAGTGCAACAACAATCGCAGACCAATAAATATATTTTTTCATAACAATTAATTCTAAAGCCAGCCTTCTCCGATAAAATTATCAGATTCACCTTTGCCATTACTTCCTTCAAGGACATCAAAAGATATTTCAATATCAAGAGCCTCTCCAAGAGGCGTCATATACATTTTTCTACAGGCACTGCCTGTATTTTCAACAGACTCTATTTTTTTCATATTCAAATAATTAATATTTTCAATTTATAAATTCTCAACAATCCGGCCGAACCCGGCATCTCCCCAAGCCTTTTCATATCGGCCCTTTGCGCCTGAAGGCACATACAGCACCTTGCCTTTTGGCGTATTCTTAAAAGGATATTTTGCTTCCGGGACTTCCAATGCCTTGCAATAAACTTCCTTAAGGGCATTACAGTTCACAAAGCAAAGCAGCTTCATATCCTTAACCGTAGATGGCAGAATGACCTTATTCAGACTGTAGCAATTCTGGAAGGCATAATTGTTCAGCACCACAACTCCCTCAGGAATTTCTATGCTTTCCAGCGAGGAACAGTTCTTGAAAGACTTTATTCCTATCTTCTTCAGTTTCTTATTAAATTTCACTGTCTTAAGTTTGCTGCAATTAGCAAAAAGATTGGCATAAAGTTCCTCAATTTCTTTCGGAATCGTTATCTCAGTCATAGCAGAACAGCCTGCAAAGCATCCTTCAAGATTGGTCAAAGATTCTGGCAGGTCAATTTTTTTCAGGAATACACAATTGTTAAAGGCATCCATTCCTATATGGGTAAGATTGGAAGGCAAGGTAACATTCATCAGAGCAGAACATCCTGAAAAAGTATCTCTAAGTATTTCCGTCACTTTTTCAGGAATAATCATTTCTCCAAGGTAACCGCAATTTACGAAAGCCGCCTCTCCGATTTTTTCGATACTTGAAGGCAATTTTATGGACTCGAGAGCATCACAATCAGCAAACATCCTTTCTCCTATAAACTTCAGGCCATCTGCAAGAGACACTTCCGCCAAATTAACGCATTGTGAGAATACGGTAGGCTCTATAATCTGCACACTTGCAGGAATATTCACTTTTGCAAGGGACTGGCAGTTTTCAAAAGCCATTTCGCCAATACTTTCAAGCCCTTCGTTCATAATGACCTCCTGCAACGCCCCGCATTCCCTGAAGGCCTCTTTTCCTATACTTTTCACAGCAGCGTGAAGGGTAACTTTTCGTAGCCGGCCACATTGACGGAAAGCGGCTTCGCCTATTGCCTTTATAGAAGAATGCAATACTACTTCCCCGTTCTCAGGAATAGCATTGTCCGGCCAAGAGACAAGCACGCCATCCTTGACAATAACACCCTCTGGCAGAGGGTCTTCCCCTTTAACGACCTTTATAGTAAGCCTGGCCACGACATCAGAAAGTCCTGCCGCTTTTCTCTTACGGTCTATTATGATAATCGTTGTTTCGCCTTCTGATACTGGGGTTATCTTAATCTTAGACTTGGTAACATCAAGCGTAACAAACTTTCCTGGAAAATCATCCGTTACCTCATAGTCACCTGAGCCGTTTCGGATAATCAGCTCCTGAGTCTCGCCAATCAGCATATCAACATGATCGGCACTTATACCGAATTTTCTAGAAAATTCACCTTTATCTGAAATCTTCTGTACCCCCTGCTTTCCGCAGGCTATAAACAAGACAGATATGGCAAATCCCCAAATTAGTCTTTTAAAGTTTTGCATTATATCTGATAATTAATTCTTTCAAAATATTCACGTCCGTTGCCCTTATAAATCAGCTGGCGTACCTTTCCTCCTGCATTTTTACCCTCAAACATCTTCACTCCCGACGAACTTTTCTTCACATCATAGACAAAGATTGCCGCCCTAAGAGAAGATTGCTCATTTCTATCCTCGGCAGCCACATACATAGTATCCGGGTCATAAGGATTGAAAATAATGCTTCGTACGATGTAGTTTTCCCCTAAAGAGATGTAAGGATTATCTGAAAACAGGCCGCTGTAATAATTGAGGCTATATATATTTCCTTTTTCATCGGAATAATACAGGAAAGGTCTTACAGGATTGACACCTGTGGCACTGTTGGCCCCGATATGCCCAGTAGCATCAATCTTTTTGAGCAACGCTTCAGTCTGCTTGTTGGAAGACGGGGAGAAATGCATAACCTTCACACTTCCGCCTGTCCTTCCGACAAGGAGAACATTATGCGGCTCATATCTTTCGGCAGTAGTGTATTCCCCGTCACAGGAGAGAATATTCATTGGCTCATCAATATCGCAGCCATATTTGCCATATAAAGTATTGCCAATATAGCACGCATAGACCATTCTCTTGTATATAAGGTCATAATAGACTTTGATAAAATCTGTAGTTCTGCTTATAAGGTTACAGGAAAAATCCGCTATTGCGACATCGTCCCTGATGCGACGTTTCTCTCCCGGAACCAGAAAGTTCTTCTGCCCGTTCATAAGATATTCTTTTCCGCCTCCGATAAAGAACAAGACCTTGTCGCTGCTTGCAACCCATGCAAAGTTCTGCCATCCGTAAGGTGATATTATCTTGTCAGGATGAAATTCTCCTGCTCCGTCATAGACAATCTCATTCTTTATCTTGAAATCATCTGCTCCAAGCACATATACTTTTGAAGGCTCGGATGAAGATATTATAACATCGAGTCCGCCGCTGTCCTCTATGTTTCGCGGGTTGGTAATTCCCTCACCTGTCCAGCATACGGACAACGGTATCCTACCTAAAGAGGATTTGGGATTGTTATCCCTGAAAGCATACAGTGCAGGCTTCGAATCCATTCTGTCCAGTCTTTTGAAAGACAATACTGTCTCTCCGTCCACATCTGACAAAAGCAGCAGACCTTTGTTATACGCCGTCTTGACATAAATCTTGAACTGTACGATTCTCGCCCCCTCCGGGGTAGATACTTTGAAATAACACCCGAAATTTCCCGCATTGCTGCATTTGAACTTCAGGTTCTTTTCTCTGCCGACAACCTTATTGTTTATATTCCATTCATATTGCACTCCGCGACCTTCGCTTGACAATTCAATGAGCGGAGAGATTTCAAGGTATTCGTGCAATCCCAAAGAATAGGCAGGCTCAACCCCTTTCACAGAAATTATCTTTCCTGCAGGCCTGTCATCTTCAATTTCTTTCCTGCATGCCTGCGGCAAAACTGCCAGAACAAGACATAGCATCATTAGAGCCAAAGCACATAATCTTTTCATAACTTGATACAAGGCAAACTAATTGTCCGAGAACAGTCGTACCGGAAGTTGAGCTTCCTTGATGATCTGCCCGAGATAGGCTTTGCGATTATACATAAAGGCATACCAGCACAGTTTCGATTGTTTGTCTTCTGTGCGGGTCCACACCCTGCAATCCGCTCCTTTATATAAGATAGTCTCATTATAGTCAGGCTTGTAGCCCGTTGCACTGAAAATCCTCACTATGTCAGACTTATTGTCGCTTTCCCAATATTTTTCATCGGCAACCGTCTCCAATGATACATTTGCGTCCGGGCCAAGATACCTGCATGTTATTTCTATATGAGAGTCTTTGCTGTTAATTTTAAATGAACCGCACACCTTGTATCTCCATGCACTTAATTGCAAATTGCCATTGCCCTTAAATCGGATTGCATAAGATATTCCCTTTCCGGGATTTCTGTAATCAGCTTTATATACATATTTTTCTTTATGCACCTCGATATCTTCTTCTACATCCAATGCAGTGGTGTCCTTGGTAAAATAAATAGCTTTCTTGTCAGGGATTATTCCGCGAAGTTCTTCAACGGAAGGAACGTGATAAGTATCTTCGCTGCCTTTTTCTCTCCATGTCCGGAAACGGTTCTTCATCTCATAGAAACTAAATAATCCGCCGGCCTTGTCTGTCTCGTGAGAAGTAGCAAAAGCCCTTCCGTCTTCATCGAGATTATATTCAGCGACATATTTAATAGCCATTTTAACTCTTTTTTGCGGAGCCTCTCCTGCGAATAGCCTGACGGAAACTTCCTCATTTTTATCGCTATACAGGGTAAACGCACCAACGGACATGGCAGAAGCCCTCCATGCCTTGCCTGCATTTCTTTCATCCGAAGTCCATGCGTGATATGCCGTACCCCGGCCTAAAACCTTTCCGCCTGTTTTATAACCGTTAAACGGGAACAACCTTATTATATCGCCGCGACTTTCGTCACCACTCCAAAAAGCCTCCTCGGAAATCTCCTTTATGCTCTTTTTATTGGACTTGTCAATATAGCGGCATGTAATTTCAAGAGCGGCCGTAGATTTTCCCTGATCTACAATACGATATCTCCAAGCAGAGAGCTGCTTGTCTCCATTGCCGATAAATCTTATTGCATAAGTAACGCCTTTGCCTGTGTTCTCATAGTCGGCGTGATATACTTTCAAAGCACCGGCGACAACAATTTCTTCCTCAACTCCTGTTCTTGAACTTCTTTCAGTAAAGGAGATCGCCCCCTTATCAGGGAAAATTCCGCGAAGTTCTGCAAGACTTGGCAGGTGAAACAACTCTTCGCCTATCTTCAATGAAGTGAACTTATCCACTGCGTCGGAATAAGTAAAATATTGCTTTTCAACGGGTCCTGCCGATTTCACATTGGCCTCCACATCTTTTTCCGCCACATACTCCAAAGCAAGTTTGTCATGAACGGGAAGTGGTTTCAAATTTCCTTTGTGGCTGTTATCTTTCTGACAGGCAGCCAGAACTGCAAAAGAAACAATAAATGCAATTATGTTTTTTATTTTCATCTTAATCTTTATTATTTGTTATTTGTTTTTCTGGATCTCATACTCAAGTCCATTCCCTTTATATATCAACTTTTTAACCTTTCCGCCTGCCTTTTTGCCTTCAAAAAGTTGCTCGGCTTTCGTATCGTTTGAAACATTATAAACATAGACAGAAGCCTTCATGCTTGAAGTCTCGGATTTATCTTCCGCAGCGATATACATTGTGTCAGGATCATATTCACAGAATATTATCTTCTTGATTTCCATATTCTTGTCCAATGAGAAATATGGCTCTTTGTCGAAATTGCCTCCGTCATAATTCAGACGATAAACGGAATTTCCTTTTGAATAATAAAGCAAAGGCTTAATAGGATTAACGCCCACAGCCGATTCCGGGAGAATATTGCCCGTTGCATCTATCTCATTTTCAAGTGTTTCATCTTCTACCATGGAGTAGGTGATTAGAAACACATACACCTTGACCTGGTTTCCGTTAGACCCCACAAGCATTACCTTATACGGCTCATAACGACAGTTGCTACTTTTTTCCCTGTATTCTCCTCCGCAAGGCATAAGAGCCATTGCCTCAACCCCGCAATATTTTTCTCCCTCAATCATCGTTTCTTCTTTGCCTGGCTCTATATATATCATTTTCTTGCCAGCATTATCATAGCACAACCTGTCCATTAAGCCATACTGGGTATAACCTGAACAGATAAAAGGTGCAAGCTGACAACCGGCAGGCATCTGATATGAAGGATTTATGAAATTTTTGCTTCCAGTCATAAGATATTCTTTCCCGTTCCCCACGAAAGTCAGCTCTACGCCTTCCCACAATCTGTTCTGAACGCCATGAGGACATAAGATTGCAGCGGGATAAAACTCACCCGGACCGTCATATATAATCTCGTTTTTGATTTTCATATCATCATAATTCAAGGTATACACCTTTACGGGATCCGCAGTACTTACAACCACCTCAAGATCCTGTGCCGAAGTGGAGGGAAAGCCGAGCCATGTCAGAGTACTACCCTTCCAGAACACGTCCAAAGGAGTTTTGCCGAGTTCGGCTCCTGGGTTATTATTGGCGAACACATAGGGTACGGCAGGGAAATCCATTTTATCCAACCTCTTGAATGTCAATACTGATTTGCCGTCCACCTCACTCAACAAAATCAAACCCTTGTCATAGGAAGGAGAGGAAACCCTTATCTTGAATTCGACAATCTTCGCCCCGGAAGGAGAGACTGCCATAAAATACCCGTCAAAATTGCCGATTTCGTTCACCTTGAATTCGAGATTCTTTTCCTGGCTCACCACCTTGTAATTGATGCTCCACTCGTATCTGACGCCTTCATCTTCTGAGGACGATAGTTTCACATCCGGATTGATAACCAGATTGGCGAATTGTTCCAATTCATATTCATCCGCCACTCCGGAAATACTTTCCACAATAGCAGCGTTCTCGTTTTTGCCTCGGCCGGGTTCATCCTTCCGGCAGGAAAATGTAGCCAGCAAAGCAGCAACCATCAATAAACTTAAAAACTTTTTCATATATTATTTTTTTATGATTAACATTCTATCATACCGGCCAATAGGCGTCAGGAAAAATAACCCCGAATGCCGGCTCGGACTCAAAAAATTGTTTTACTTTTTTAAAGACTCTCAGTATTCCGTATTTATTTTCAACAATGTCTCTTTTACTTATGGGCCTTCCATATAATTCTATGAATTTCTGATATTTACGCACATCGTATTCTCCAAGCCACGAGGAAAGAGAATACCACCAGTCAGGCTTGTCCAAAGTGTTGTTGAAACATATTGAAATGCTCCTGAATTCTTTTACCCCTAAACGCAGATCATCAGTAGGTTCCAAAACCAATTTTAGCAGATATGACAAATTCTCATTCAGATTTCTTCTGTGAATCCTGACAGGAATTATAGCCGACGATTCTCCGGGGGCAATATGCCACTGAGGCTCAATCCTATCGAAATGAGTTCCCTCCAAGGCTGTTGTTGCTGAATCATCCACCCTTATACGGAAAGACAGAGGAGTCGGGGAGGGCTTGCCTATAATTTCCACTTTTACTGCAACAGCCGTGTCTATCAATGAAAACGGTTCTTTTCCGAAAGAAAAATAAAGAGAGTCGGTAACGAAGTTCACTTTTAAATCTCCGCTATATACAAAACTCTCATTATAGGAACAGGAAATTTGAAGCACTGCCAAAAACAGCCATATAATCACCTTCTTCATAATCCGTACTCCTCCTCACTTTCAGGCACCGGCAGGACATACACCTTGTCTGACGCCCTGTGAACCCGGCTGTCAACGCCTTTCATATCAAATCCGAAATGCTTGTACGCAAAAAAGGCTTGTCCCTCGCCCCAATATTCCTTTACAATTTCTTTCACAAGTATATTTTCAAATGATTTTCTTGAAAGGATGTCTTCTGCTTTTATGGGATTTAATCCTCTGCTCGTCACCACCATATTCAGATACTCCAAGGCCTTGGCCTTATCAGTCTCATATTCGGACTCTGCCAAAATATAATACAGCTCCGGCAAGCGAACGAGATTTATCCCCGGCAATCTGCCACCGGAGGCCTGCTGATTTTCATCGTAATATTTATCATACAACTTAGAAAATGATGTGGTGCCGGCACCCCAACGGCCTTCGGTAAAATAACTCTGATAACGATAGTCATTGTGGGTTGAAGTATAAGAATCCACAGCAAACAATTCCCTGAAATTCAACCGGACAACGTTTGTTTCCTCTGTAACCCTTGTGGGCATAAGACGTTTTTTCACATTCAAATACATCTTTGGAGCATGCAACCCCCACAAACATTCGTCATTTGCTATATATCCATGAAAAAGACTTTTCAGTCCTTCACGCTGTGTAAGCTTGTACTTCTCGTCGAGTGCCGCCAAAGCATATTTTCTCGCTTCGTTGTGATTGCCCGCCCAATTGTGGACTCTCGCAAGAATCGCACATACGGAATTGCAGTTAAGATACAGGGCCTCCTCCTTACGACCAGGTATTACAACAGAAGCCGACTTCCTCAATAGTTTTTCAGAGGCTTCCAAATCATTCACAATCAGCCGATACACCTCATCTATGGTAGAAAACCGGACAGGGTCATTTGTAAAATGTCTCACATAAGGAATTCCCCTTTTCTCACCGGGAACATAAGATGCGGCAAAAAGACGAAGCATGTCAAAATGAATAAAAGCCCTTACCGCCAAGGCTTCTCCGATTATTTTGTCCGTAGAGGGGAAATTGTGGCCGGGGGCATTGTCGATAATGCTGTTTGCCGCAGATATTACATTATATGCTTTTCCCCATATTCTGTCAATACCGGCACGGACATCGGAGTCCGTATATCTGAGGTCTATGGTTTTTGTAAGAGTAGTCTCATGTGGCTGACTGTCATTATAATAGAGCTGGGCTATCTCATCGATTATACCGAACGACAGACTTTCTCCGTACAAATTCTTATCGGTCATAGAAGCGTACACTCCTGACATGGCATCTATAAACCCCTGCTCGTCTTCAAACATACGATTGTTATCTACAATACCGACCACCCCGCCTTTAATAAAGCTACAAGAAGAGACCATAAACAAACATAGTACAAGGCCGATATTTTTCAATTTCAACATAGCTTCACAAAATTATAGTTGCTGAAATACGAAATACTCTTGCAAACGGATAGTCGAGACCGCGCTCTCTTCTGATCGTAGAAAGGTGAAATACATCTCCTGTGGCAAAGGCCAATCTTAGCCTGCGGACATGAAGCCTTGTGCAGAAAGACCGCGGCAGACTGTACGCCAGACGGATTGATGCCCCGTCCAAGGCGTATTCCTTTGTAGTAAAACGAGACGTGGCAGGGGTTATCTGACGGGAATCGATTCTTTTGAAGCGTGCAAGGTCTCCGGGCTGCTTCCACCTATCATAAAACACCCTTCTGTCCACGTTCTCAGTAGGGTCGGCTCCTTCCACTTTAAGGGCGAGAGTCTGGTTGAACACACTTGCTCCCAACCGATAAGACAGAGTTGCTGAAAAATCTAAATTCTTGTATGAACAATCCACCCCGAAAGCCCCCTGAACAACAGGGACCAAATCGCCCACAATCTGCTTGTACCTATAATCGTATCTATATGTGAGATTGCCGTCCGGCAAATAAAAGACCTCTTTGCCGTTTGCCGGATTTATACCGGCGGACATCATGACCTTCAAAGCCGTCATAGACTGTCCTTCCTCGTAGAAAGCCTTTGGCAAAGAAGGTGAAGAAGATTTCTCATTCGAATTATTCTTGTTTTTAAGGTAATTGCTTATCTCTACAATCCTGTTGGTGTTATGGCTGACATTAACAAAAAAGTTCAGATTCGCCTTATCTGTCCTTAAAGCATTGGCTCTCAGAGACAACTCTATGCCATTGTTGCGTATTTTTCCAAGATTTTCTTTTGAGTCGCTGAATCCTATATGCGGAGGCTTTGCAATAGTCATCACAATATCATTGGTTGTATTCCAATAAGTATCAATGCTTCCACTCAGACGATCTCCCCAAAAACCGAAATCCAAACCTATATTCCGTTTCAGACTCTTCTCCCAACGAAGCCTCGGATTGACCATTGCAACCGGAACAGCCCCTATATTATGCTCATATTGAAGGTCTATGCTGTATTTATATGCAAGTTTAGCCTGATAAGGACTGAATTTCACATTTCCTACGTACCCGAGGCTCGCCCGGAGTTTTAGCATCGAAACAATGTCCGTATTCATAAAGGCCTCATTATGAATATTCCACCCGAATCCCAGAGCTCCGAAAGGGGCAAATTTATTGTCTGTTCCGAACAAGGATGAGCCCTCATACCTTATGGACAAATCTGCGAAGTAGCGATTGCTCCTGATATAATTCACGCTCATATAGCTTCCTATCATTCTGGAAATGTCTGCTCCACCACCCGGATGACTGCCCTGTGCAAAACCTATCGACATCGACGGATGATTTATCTTGTCAGACAAAACGCCCAAAGAAGTGAATGAGTTGCTTCTGTTGTTTTTAGCCTCGATGTTTATGCCGATTGTCGTCACAAAAACATTTTCCTTCCATTTTTTGTCAAAGACAAGAAAAGCATTGCCGGATATGGCATTTGCACGGCTCGCCGAATAATAGAAACTGCCCCTTTTTGCCGGATCGGCATAATAAAACTTCTTGGAAAGCGGAGAGTTGAAATTCTCCGAACTCATACCTCCCGACGTATAAGCCACGGCGGCTTCTGCACGAAGAGAGCTGAGAATGTTCCATCTAAGTTTCAAAGAATAGGCGAAGCTGTTTGAAAAATTACGTATATAACTATTCAAATTCTTCTCATACAACGGATTGGCAGCAACAAAGGAAAGATTGTTATTCAATGTCCCATCTTCATTATATGCTCTGTCATACGGATTAAGCCGAACATAATCAGAGAATGAGCCGTAAGGTACATCTGACGAAGAATTACGACTGACAGCTATGACATTCTGAATGAATAGATGCTTAAAATCCCCATAGGTAAGATTCATTCTCAAAGACATTCCCTGACGAGAAGATTTTTCCATAACACCCGCAATATCATTATAACTTCCTGAAATGTTATACTTGAACATGCGACTTCCGCCAGAAAGCAAAAGATTATGTATCTGATTTATGCCTGTCCTAAGAGACATTCTTTTCCAATCCGTATTTACTCCGGCATTTACCCTGTCTTTTTTCTCATAGTATTGGATCTGCTTTGCGATGTCCGAGCTGCTGCTGCCTGAAAAATTTCCATATAGCCCAGCAAGCCTTTCATATTCAAGTTTTTCCGAAGCATTCAAAAGATGATAACTAGACAAGTCAGGCGTAGTTATCTGCATATTGCCGGAATAGGATAATTGAAGTCGGCCCTCCGACGTCGGCCTTGTCGTTATAACCACGACCCCGTTTGCAGCCTTTGCTCCATAAAAAGATGTGGCAGAAGCATCTTTTAGCACAAAAACCGACTCAATGTCTTCAGTAGGCATATTGAATATGCCTACAATATCGGTTTCCGTACCGTCTACTATAAAAAGAGGGACATTGGTGTTGTCCCCTTCTACAAAACTGCTCCTTCCGCGCATTATCATTTCCGGCATTTTGTTTGGATCGGAGCCGTTTACAATATCTTTGGAAATCTCAAATCCGGGAGTTTTCAATCTAATGATTTCCAAGACATTGGAATGAACCATCTTCTCGATTTCCGGGCGGGTGATAGTGAAGACGGAGCCTGTATAGCTGTTCCTTTTTCTGTCCACATAACCGGTGACCACAACATCTGCTACAGATTCGGAAGACTCGACCATTACTATACTGTATCTTGAAGCCTCTCCTATTTCTATCCTATAATCCTCATACCCCAGCATTTTTACTACTAAATGTTTGATGTTCAAAGGACAAAGAATCTTAAAATAGCCTGATGAATCAGTGGCCGTTCCCACAGTCCGGCCATTATCGGATGAGGACATAACTCCGGCTCCCTCAATTGCAACCCCCTTCATATCGTAAACATATCCTTCAATAATCCTTACCCTCTCGCGGCCGCTGATTGCCGCAGGAACTGCTGTGAATATAAATAATGACAAAATCAGTATCGGAAAGGAATTTCTCATCTACCCTAATAATTGGAATGCAAATTTAGGGACGCTTGACCCCATGGACAATCCCAACTTATTGGTATTTTCAGGCCGAATACCATTCAAAATAGCTATATCTTATTATATATTATATAACTCTAATAGGGCAACTTATTGCAAAAACAAAAAAAGTTTGTATCTTTAAGATATATCAAACTTAAAAACAGATATACAAAACTTAAATACGGAGCTTATAATAACGGATATGTTCGTACAATCATCAGATCTGCGTTCCGAGTTGAAGGAATTCTTTGGGTACGACTCATTCAAAGGAAACCAGGAAGA
This sequence comes from uncultured Bacteroidales bacterium, assembly GCA_947253655.1. GTDB lineage: Bacteria > Bacteroidota > Bacteroidia > Bacteroidales > UBA932 > Cryptobacteroides. The sequence goes on along the minus strand of CAMYAE010000025.1, from coordinate 19,960 downwards.
AATAATAAAACACCTTATAAGCGGAGGGAATGCTTTTGTACTTATGCCCACAGGGGGCGGAAAATCCCTTTGCTATCAGCTCCCAGCCTTGATAATGCCGGGGACCGCCATTGTGATATCTCCGCTTATAGCCCTTATGAAAAACCAGGTGGATGCCATAAGAGGTTTTGTCTCCGAACATGAAGGCATTGCGCATTTCCTCAACTCATCGTTGAACAAGGCACAGCTTACCGCAGTAAGAGAAGACCTGCTTGCAGGTGAAACAAAACTGCTGTATGTAGCTCCGGAGTCCTTGAACAAAGAAGAAAATATCGAACTTCTGAAAGAACTGAAAATTTCATTCTATGCCGTAGATGAAGCCCACTGTATTTCAGAATGGGGACATGACTTTCGTCCGGAATACCGACACATAAGAGAGCTCGTGGACGAAATAGGCAAAGCACCTATTATCGCACTCACGGCGACGGCAACCCCCAAGGTGCAGAGCGATATTCTTAAGAATCTCGGCATTCAGGATGCCAAGGTTTTCAAGTCGTCATTCAACAGGCCTAACCTATATTATGAAATAAGGGACAAAATCGAACCGGGAAAAGATATTATCAAATTCATCCGCCAGAATCCGGGCAAATCGGGAATTATCTATTGCCTCAGCAGGAAAAAGGTGGAGGAAATCGCCCAGCTGCTGAATATAAACGGCATAAAAGCCTTACCTTATCACGCCGGACTGGACGCAAAGACAAGGGCTGATAACCAGGACAAGTTCCTTATGGAGGAAGTGGATGTAATAGTGGCCACTATCGCCTTCGGCATGGGGATCGACAAGCCAGACGTGCGGTTTGTCATACATTACGACATACCGAAAAGCATAGAAGGATATTATCAGGAGACGGGCAGGGCCGGAAGAGACAACAAAGAGGGAATTTGCATCACATATTACAGCTATAAGGATATACAGAAGCTTGAAAAATTCATGCAGGGAAAGCCTGTTTCGGAGCAGGAAATAGGGAAACAGCTCCTTATGGAAACTGTTGCATACGCAGAATCCAACGAATGCCGCAGGAAACTTCTTCTGAATTATTTCGGTGAGACCTATCCAAAAGAAAATTGCGGAGCTTGCGACAACTGCCTGCATCCCAAGAAAAAATTCGACGGGCAAAAAGAGATGTGCCTGATTATCAGGTTAATAAATTCCTTGCCTGAGCATTTCAAGATCGAACATCTCGCAAATATCCTGGCAGGGGTGCCGAATGCCATGATAAAGTCCTATAAGCACGATGAGCTGGAGCTGTACGGGGCAGGAGACGAGCATAACGAAAAATTCTGGAGCACTGTTATACATCAAGGAGTAATCCTGCATTTATTGGATAAGGAAATCGACCGATACGGCCTCATTTCAGTTACCGAAGAGGGTCAGGCGTTTCTGAACAAGCCTTATGAAATCATGATTACGGAAGACCGGGTGTTTTCCGGAGATGACGACGAAGAGGTTGACGATGATGCGGTAATGGCGGCCTCAGCGGCAAAAGGCGGTGGCGGCGACGCAGTGCTGCTGTCTATGCTGAAAGATCTCCGCAAGGATGTCGCCCATAAACTGCATCTGCAGCCTTGGGTCATTTTCAGCGACAACTCCCTTGATGATATGTCAATACTCTACCCTATCACGCTGGAGGATCTAAAAAACTGCCAGGGCGTCGGAGAGGGCAAGGCCAAGAAATTCGGAAAAGCTTTTATAGAACTTATAAAGAAATACGTCGATGAAAACGAAATCTCCCGCCCGGACGATTTCGTTGTGAAATCAATTGCAACGGACTCCACCAACAAGATCTATATCATACAGTGTATTGACAGGAAAATGGATTTGGAGAACATTGCCGAAGCAAAAGACCTTGAAATGGACGAGCTGCTGACTGAAATCGAAGACATAGTGAAGTCCGGCTTTAAACTAAATCTGAACTATTATATCAATGCCAATATAGAAGAAGATGTAGTCAGCGATATATTCGAGTACTTCAAGGATGAGGCGGAATCTGACTCGATAGAGGACGCGATAGCAGCCCTCGGTCCGGACTATGAAGAAATGGAAATAAGGCTTGTAAGGTTGAAGTTCCTTAACGAGGTGGCGAATTAAAGATCCGGGGACATTTCCATAAATCTGACATCCTTGTCCCTCCGCCACCATGTCATCTGCTTTTTAGCGTAACGGCGGGTGTTGGTCTGGATCTTAGAAATGGCCTCTTCCAAGGAACTGCGGTCATCGATATATTCGAAAATCTCCTTATATCCGACGGTCTGCAAGGCTGTAAGGTTGCGATATTCCACTAATGAGCGTACCTCATCCACAAGACCGGCTTCAATCATGGCAAGAACTCTCTTGTCTATACGAGCATACAGTTCTTCACGCGGCCTTGTCATACATATCTTTTCAATTATAAAATCTCTCTTTTTCGGGCTTCTGAGCTTATATGAAGAAAATTTCCTGCCGGAAAGTATACAGACCTCAAGAGCCCTGACAACCCTCTGTGGATTCATAAGGTCTATCTGAGAGTAAGCTTCCGGATCAAGACGGTGCAATTCGATTCTAAGAGCCTCAATACCCTCGGCTTCAACTCTTTGCGTCAATTCAGCACGAAGAGACGCATCGGCAGGAGGAATATTGTCAAGCCCGTTGCAGACCGCTTCAACATAAAATCCCGAACCTCCTGACATCACAAGGGTGTCATGGCCCTCATTGAAGAGCCTTCCTATTAGCTCCAGTGCCTCAAGTTCGTACTGGCCTGCCGTATAGAGTTCTTTGACGGTTTTTGTCTGTATGAAATAATGCCTTACGCTTGCAAGCTGCGACCTGTCCGGGACAGCGGTCCCGATTGTCATCTCCTTATATATCTGCCTCGAATCACAGGATATTATCGGTGAGCCGTAATGCCGGGCAAGGCCGATGCTATAATCGGTCTTCCCTACAGCCGTCGGTCCTACTACAATTATAAGTCTTCCGGGCATTCGAATTATATCCCCTCGTTCTCATCATAGATCTCTTTCCCCTCTTCGTCATCATCGTCCTCCTCCTCATCATCATCGAAGTCATCATCCATGTCGTCATCATCGTCCTCTCCTTTGCCCCAGCCGAAACCGGAATGTATGTGTTTTTGGTCGTCCGGAAGGTCCTCATAAGCGACATAGCCGTTTTCAAACTCGACCGGATTCGGCCCCTTTGTCTCCGTAAGGACAGGATAAGACAAGCCGGGCTTGGCATCCACCTCTCCCTCACAAGTGACAATCACGCTTTTCTTGTTGGTTACATCATAAAAATAAAGGAAAGACGCGACGCCCTTATTAAAAGTGTCTCCGATTGTAACCTCGTCGACAGTGCCGTAGCCTATATTGAACATGGCATACCTTGCTACCAACAGGCCCTCACTGTCCAAGGCCTTGAACTGGATCTGCTGGTCATGGGGGAAATCCATTTCGTCCCTCATTGTCTTATGGAAATCGTATAGGGTCATGGAAGACCTTACTTCGTAAACTCTGGCAAAACCTTTGATGCCCGGGAGTGAAACACGATATCTGAGTATCATAAATCAATTCTGAAAATGTTTATCAAAGTTAAAAATATTTCCGTCACGTTGCAAAATATTATGATTTTCGTTAATTTTGAAAATGAATTATGGCTGGGAACGAAGATTATATCAAAGATTCGTATAAGAGCATCGCAACTCCTGCGAAAGGCCTCTTCAAGGACAATGGAAGCCGTTTCATTGCCCTGTCTTATCCCGTTGAAAGCGAAGGTGAGGTCAAAGCCATTGTCGATTCCCTTAAAAAAGAATATCACGATGCAAGGCATCATTGCTACGCATACAGAATCGGGCATTTGGGGCAGAAGTACCGTGCTAACGATGACGGGGAGCCTTCATCTTCGGCCGGAAGGCCTATTCTCGGCCAGATAGACTCAAACGGTCTAAGCGATATACTTATTGTGGTCGTGAGATATTTCGGCGGAATAAAGCTCGGTATTCCCGGCCTTATAAGAGCCTATAAGACAGCTTCGGCCGATGCCATTGCAAATTCGGAAATAATAGAAAAAACAGCCTGCACCAGATACAGGCTGGATTTCGGTTATATGAGCATGAATGCGGTAATGACCCTACTCAAAGATTTTGATTTAGTTATGGAAAATCAGGACTTCGGGATGCGCTGCGTCCTTGAAACATCGGTACGGCTCTCTGCGGAAAACGCTTTCACAAATAGGCTCAAAGACATACAAGACTGTGATTATAAATCTATTGAACAATAAAAGAACTTAATGAATTATGTCTAAAAGTTTAATTTCCATTCAGGATTTCTCCAAAGAGGAGATCCTGCATATTCTTGATGTAGCAAAAGAATTCGAAGCGAACAGGGAACAGGATTTCCTTTCAGGGAAAGTAATCGCATGCCTTTTCTTCGAGCCGTCTACAAGGACAAGACTTTCATTTGAAACTGCCGTGAACCGGCTCGGAGCCAGGGTGATCGGCTTCCCGGATGCAAAGAACACGAGCGTAAGCAAAGGCGAGACATTAGAGGACACTATCAGAATTGCTTCCGGTTATGTAGATATGATTGTAATGCGACACCCTATGGAAGGGGCTGCCGAAATCGCAGCAAAAGTGTCTTCGGTTCCGGTCGTAAACGCAGGAGACGGAGCCAACCAGCACCCTACGCAGACCCTTTTGGACATGTTCTCGATACTTCAGACGCAAGGCCGACTTGACAACCTGAATATCAATATGGTAGGCGATTTGCGCTACGGAAGGACAGTACACTCCCTGTCAGAAGCAATGTCAGATTTCAATCCGACATTTTCATTCATTTCACCTGAGGAACTGCGGATGCCGCAAAAATATTTAGACTACCTTGACAACAAAGGGATAGCCTACACCGAAGCTTCCGATTTGCAGTCCAATCTTGACAACTGCGATATTCTTTACATGACAAGGGTACAGCAGGAAAGATTCCTTTCAAAAGAGGAATATGACAAGGTTAAGGACACCTACAGGCTTACAGCCTCCATGCTAAATGGAGTACGCCCGAATATGAAAATTCTGCACCCGCTTCCACGGGTCACGGAAATCGCCACGGATGTTGACGACACCCCCTATGCCTATTATTTTCGTCAGGCTCAGAACGGTATGTATGTAAGAATGGCAGTTATTTCATATTTATTGGGATATAGATAAAAAAATATTATATTTACAACGATTATTAAAGATAATCATAACTATATTTTTAATTTCACTTAATAATTGATATGTCCAAGATTCATGTCTTCAATGCAGGCCCATGTATCCTGCCTCAGCAGGCAATAGACAATGCGATTGCTGCTCTAAAGGATTTCAAAGGTACAGGCATCTCTGTACTTTCAGTTTCACACAGATCCAAGGAATGGGAAGCTGTTATGGATGAATGCCGTTCTCTATGGAAAGAACTGCTGAATATTCCTGACACTCACGAAGTTCTGTTCCTTGGCGGAGGCGCAAGCCTGCAGTTCCTGTATGTTGCAATGAATTATCTCGAAAACAAGGCTGCATATCTTGAGACAGGTGTTTGGGCGAAAAAGGCACTCAAAGAGGCTCAAGGTATAGGTGAGGCATACGCCATTGCCAGCTCTGCAGACAAGAACTACAGTTATATCCCGAAAGGCTACAAAATCCCTACTGATATAGATTATTTCCATATCACCACCAACAACACCATTTACGGTACGGAAATAAGAGAAGATATAGATTGCCCTGTTCCGCTTATCGCAGATATGTCATCTGATATTATGTCCCGTCCTGTGGATGTCAGCAAATATGCTCTCATCTATGGCGGTGCACAGAAGAACGTAGGCCCTGCCGGTACGATATTCGCCATTGTCCGTAAAGACCTACTCGGCAAAGTCAGCAGGCATATACCTACAATGCTTGACTACAGAACACATATAGAAAAAGGCTCTATGTTCAACACCCCTCCGGTATTCTCGATTTATGTAATGAACGAGACTCTGAAATGGCTGAAAGGTATCGGAGGCCTGAAGGCTATACAAAAGATAGACGAAGAGAAAGCAGCCATACTTTACAATGAAATCGACAGGAACTCCATGTTCGTAGGGACAGCAGCTAAAGAAGACCGTTCAATAATGAACGTCTGCTTCGTCATGGCTCCGGGTCATGAAGCCCTTCAGGACGAATTCCTGGCTTTCGCAAAAGAACGCGGCATGGTCGGCATAAAGGGACACCGCTCAGTGGGCGGCTTCCGCGCCTCAATCTACAATGCATGCAAGAAAGAAGACGTAGAAGCTCTGGTGGCTTGTATGCAGGAATTTGAAACACTAAAGAAATAGGTTCATAACAAATTCAAATCTATAACATTATGAAAATTTTAGTTGCAACACAAAAACCGTTTGCAGCAGTTGCTGTGGCCGGTATTAGAGATATTGTGGAAAAAGCCGGACATCAGTTACTATTATTGGAAAAATATAAGGACAGTGACGAACTGATTAAGGCCGTGCTTGATGTGGATGCTCTTATCATTCGTTCCGATAAAATTACCCAGGAAGTCATCAATGCGGCTCCTAATCTTAAAATTATAGTACGTGCAGGTGCAGGATACGACAACGTAGACCTTAAAGCCGCCACCAAAAACAACATTGTGGTCATGAACACTCCGGGGCAGAACTCAAATGCCGTTGCCGAGCTTGCAATAGCCATGATGATATTCATGAGCAGAAACCAATTCACACCGTCTACCGGCTGCGAGATTAGCGGCAAAAAGGTGGGTATACAGGCTTTCGGCCATGTCGGCCGGCTCGTCGGCAAGAAAGCAAGTGCGCTTGGCATGTCAGTTATGGCGATCGACCCGTTCATTCCGGCAGCTAAGATAGTCGAAGCCGGGGCCGCTCCTGCCAGATCTATAGAGGATCTCTACTCATCTTGCGATTTCGTTTCAATCCATATACCGGCCACCCCTGAGACCATAGGCTCAATAGGCTATGATCTTATTACCAAGATGCCGGAGGGTGCTTGCCTTGTAAACACAGCACGCAAGGAAGTGATTGACGAAACAGGTCTGGCAAAGGCTCTTGAAGAAAGACAGGACCTCAAATATATAACGGACGTGGCTCCCGGCAACATTAACGAGCTTAAAGAGAAATTCGGTTCGAGGGTGTTCGCCACCCCTAAGAAAATGGGTGCCCAGACTGCCGAGGCCAATCTGAACGCCGGGCTTGCAGCTGCACGTCAGGTTGTTGATTTCTTCGAAACGGGGAACACCAAGTTCCAGGTAAACAAATAAAATATGGTAAGAGTAAAACCTTTTGCGGCTATCAGGCCTCCGAAAAACATAGTTACGGAAGTGGCCGCCCCTCCTTACGATGTGCTCAACTCGGAGGAGGCCAAAACAATGGCCGGAGAAAAGTCCCTTCTACATATAACAAAACCTGAAATAGATTTCGATCCTATCCTGCCTGACCATGACGAGAGGGTCTATGACAAGGCTGTCGCCAATTTCAAGGAATGGCAGAAGAAAGGCTGGCTGGTAAAAGACGGTAAGGAGTGCTACTATGTCTATGCCCAGACAATGGACGGACGTACACAATACGGTTTGGTGCTCTGCGCACATACTGACGATTATGCCGAAGGCAAAATCAAAAAGCATGAGCTTACCCGCAAGGATAAGGAAGATGACAGAATGGTGCATGTGCGCATCCAGAATGCCAATATCGAGCCTGTTTTCTTTGCATACAAGGATAATGCGGAGCTGAACGACATTGTCGCCAAGGCCGTTTTGGAAAAACCGGAATATGATTTCATAGATGAAAACAATTTCGGGCACACTTTCTGGCCGATAACGGATCCGTCAGTAATTGACAGAATTACAGCCATATTCACGGACAGGATAGACGCATTCTATGTGGCTGACGGCCACCATAGGACAGCCGCAGCAGCCAGGGTCGGCGCTGAGAAAAGAGCGGCCAATCCTAATCATACTGGCAAGGAGGAATACAACTATTTCATGGCTGTATGCTTCCCTGAGAGTCAGTTGAAAATTCTGGACTACAACAGGGTGGTGAAAGACCTGAACGGATTGGATGCCGCAGGACTGTTGAAAGCTTTGGAAGCGGACTTCAATGTCACGGAAGAAGGGACGGAGGTATATCATCCGAAACACCTGCACGATTTTTCCATGTATCTGGAGGGGAAATGGTACAGCCTCGAAGCCAAGGCCGGCAGATATGACGACAATGACCCAATAGGGGTCTTGGATGTCACTATCCTGTCCAATTTAGTACTCGACAAGATATTAGGTATCAAAGACTTGCGTACCGACAAGCGTATTGATTTCGTAGGCGGAATCAGAGGCTTGGAGGAGTTGTCACGCAGGGTAGACAGCGGAGAAATGAAAGTGGCCTTTGCCCTTTATCCAGTGTCTATGGAGCAGCTTATTGCGATTGCAGACAGCGGCAACATCATGCCACCTAAGACGACATGGTTCGAGCCTAAACTACGCTCAGGCCTCGCAATCCACAGCCTGATTTAATAGGGTGTCCTATATATTAAAACCGGTGGCCTGTTTCGCGGTCACCGGTTTTTCATTTATAAGGAGGCCTCGCGGCCTTTTCTACAATTCCCATGCAAGGGCTGAAGCACCGAGAATGGCGGCATCGGACTCCTTGAGCTGTGAGAAGACAATCTTTACCTTATTCTTCCAAAGATGCAGGACATTCTCATTCATAGCCTTTTCTATCGGACCACGAAGGAAATCCTTTGCCCTGGCTAAGCCTCCGAAAAGCACAATGGCCTCAGGAGCACTGAAAGCAATAAAATCAGCGAATGAGCGGCCTAAAAGAGTTCCGGTGTAATCGAATATCTTTATTGCCATTTTATCCCCTTCCTTGGCTGCGTCGTAAACATCTTTGGATGTTATCTTGTCGAGGCTCCTCAAAGAAGAAGGCTCATCGCTCATATCCAGCCACTCACGAGCCGTTCTGGCCACTCCTATAGCTGAGCAATAAGTCTCAAGACAGCCTGTCTTGCCGCAATTGCACTGACGGCCATTTTGACGCACGGCACAAGTGTGTCCAAGCTCTCCCGCAAAACCGTCATGGCCGTACACCACTTCCCCGTTTATGATAATACCGCTGCCCACACCTGTTCCTAATGTAATCATGATGAAATTTTTCATTCCTCTTGCTGCCCCGTAGGTCATTTCCCCCATAGCAGCAGCATTTGCATCATTTGTGAGGGATACCGGAATGCCATTCATCTGCTCCGACAGAAGTTTTGCAAAATGTATTGTCTTAGAGCCTCCCCACGTGATATTTACAGCATTTTCTACGTCACCCGTATAATAGTTGCCGTTCGGGGCTCCGACGCCTATGCCTCTGACAACGCCCTCGGCTCCTGCCTCTTTTATGACCCGATTAAGGGCCTCTGCGAGCTCGGCAATATATGGCTCAACGTCCGTATAAGTGTCTGTACGTATCACAGTCTGTGCCAACACAGTGCCTCTGGCATCAACTACACCGCACTTTGTGGTCTGGCCGCCTACATCAATTCCTACAACAAAATCCTGTGTCATTATATTATATTTAAGCGTTTTTCTTTACCGGTTTTGACCCGACAAGGGCAAACCATACTATATAGACAACTGCTATAACTACAACCCAATAGCTTGAAAGGAAGCCTGACATATCGGCAACCTTACCCTGCAACAGAGGAAGCAGGCCGCCGCCGCAAACCATTATCATAAACAGACCTGAAGCGATTGAGGTGTATTTTCCAAGACCCTCTACAGCCAAGTTGAATATAGCTCCCCACATGACGGAAGTGCACAAGCCGCAGAGCACAAAGAACATTACCGCAATAGGAATAGCCTCAAGGGAGAATCTAAGTTCCGAGGTTATTGCCGGGAATTTCACGGTAGAGGAATCGCCGAGGAATATGCCCAACAGCAGGAACAGGACAGCGAGACTGCCCACGAATGTCATCATAGCCTTGCTGGACACCTTTCCGCCGATTGTCCCACCGACCAGACGGCCGCAAAGCATGAGGAACCAATACATGCCGACTATAGTACCTGCAACGGCAGCGCTTATGCCCACCTCAGGAGAGGTCATATAAAGATTTGCGAAATTAGGAATACCTACCTCAACACCTACATAAAGGAATATTGCAATAGCTCCGAATACGAAATGCCTGTATGAAAGGGCACCCCTGATGTTGTCCATAGTCTTCTCCTCAGACCTTGCACCGTTTGAGGCAGCCGCCTCAAGCTCAGGCTCCGGTATATTTGAGAAGAATATGATAATGAACGCAAGTGCAAACACGCCCATAGCTATAAACAATGCAGGATTGGCATCTGCAATGCTTGTGTTTTTGGTTATATCACCGATAAGGTAACCGACGAACACAGGGCAGATAGTCGCGGTGAGGGAATTTAGCGAGCCGCCGAACTGTATAAGCTGGTTGCCTTTCTTTCCGCCTCCACCTAAAGTGTTAAGCATAGGATTGACAACGGTATTGAGCATACACATTGAGAAACCAGAGATGAATGCTCCCAAAAGGTAGATTGCGAAACTGCCGGCAGCACCTGAAAGGAACGTGATGCATACGCCGACAAAACCTACCGTAACTGCTGAAAGAGCAGTGAATTTATAGCCTTTCTTGGAAAGTATGAAGCCTGCTGGCAGCCCCATGAAAGCATAGGCGATAAAGTTAGCCGCGTTGCCAAGCTGTGACATCAGGTTGGTAGCGCTGAACTGCTGTTTCACAATTACCCCGAAAGGATTCTGGAGACCTGTCACAAATGAAATCATCATGAACAGGAAAAACATAATCGCAATAGCGAGAACGTTACTGTTTTTCTTTGCCATTTTTTATTGTATTAGTTTATAATATTATACTATATATGCACGTCGTGCCTCAGTCACAACAACTATGCCTTCGGCTTGCAAAATAAACGTATCTACAAATTTAGAAAATATTTCAATCGTTACAACCGGTAACGGTAAAAAAGAAGGGCTGCAGCTTTCCCCAAAACCGCAGCCCTGTATATAAAACGAACTTAACAAATAGACATGAAAAAACACTTTTCGTATGTCTGCCACAAATATAGCCATTAAAATATTATCCGCAAATTTTTCTTTCAATTATTAACTAAAACTTTCATTTTAATAAATTATTAATCGTCTAAACTAATTAATAGATAATAAGTAATAGTTCTGATAATTCCTTGAATTCGAAGGAAGCGATAGTACATATCGAAAAAAAGAATAAGAAAGTCTGAAAATTATCACCTCGCCGCTCTATCTTCGCACCTGTTTAGAGTTAAAGACAAAATAATATGAACCTTTTAGAAATTTCTGCAGCATCTATCAATAGTTCTGCACCTTCTATCATTTTTTTCTGCCTTATAATCAGTGCAGTTGCTTTCATGGCTTTTATATTTAAGGAAAGGCTTCAGAAGTTTAACGCAAAGCACCATCTCATGATCAAGGACAATAATGCTGTTATCCCGTCCTCATGGAATGGCGGAAGCGATGGGATAGATGCGGAAGGTGTTCCGTATTATGGGCTTTCCGGTACAAAGGTAAAAATAGAAGAAGAAAGCGAGGCCGTAAGAGTCGTCGTTCGTGCGGATGAGAACACAAGCAGGGATGCCGCTTAACGATATAGAGGACAAGTCTTTGGAAAGAAAAGGCATCTTTCTGAGGGATTATTCTACAGAACTCTATGCAAGCGGAGCTACAACAATAAGAATCGAAAAGAATATCGGAAGAATTGCCGAAGCATGGAAGATAACGGCTGATTTTACAATATTGCCAAGTTGCGTTATCATTAGCCTATGGGATTCTGACAACACTCATTCATATAATGTCAGCGGCAAAATGCCGGCAGACAGAATAAACTTCAATACCATATCCAAACTCAGCAGTTTAAGTTGGGAAATACGTGAAACAGGGATTGATGAACATCTCGCAAGAGAGAAATTCATAAAAATAAAAGAAGAAACAAAACTAAACCCTTGGGTTGTTTTAACACTGGTCGGCCTTGCTAACGCTTCATTCTGTGAACTTTTCGGTGGGGATTTAATCTCAATGGCAATAGTTTTTATTGCAACAATAGATGGATTTCTGCTGAAACAGAGGCTGCCTGCAATCGGGGTCGATTATAGGATAACTATTATTCTGGGGGCTTGCTTTTCTGCTCTTATTTCTTGTTCGGGATTCGTCTTTTCTCTCGGAAAAACTCCTGAAATAGCTCTGGCGACCAGTGTTTTGTATTATGTTCCCGGCATTCCTTTCAGTAACGCTGTATGCGACCTTATCTACGGCCATTATCTGAGTAGTACAAGCCGCTTTCTGCAAGCAATGATAATAACAGTATGCCTGTCATTAGGTCTATGCCTGGCATTTCTTATACTTAATCTCGATTTCGTATAATGGGACTTTTCTTTCTTACATTAAAAGACGGTATATTTGCAGCGATTGCTGCTATCGGTTTTTCAAGCATAAGCAACCCACCGAGAATAGTTTACCCGGTATGTGCATTAGTAGCAGCTTTTGGACACATGACAAGATATTTGTTAATAACCGGATATGATATGCACCTGACATATTCAAGTATGGCAGCGGCCTTGGTCATAGGCTTTATGTCTCTTCCTGCCGCCAAGATGATTAAAACTCCCGCAGAATGTATATCATATCCCGCCCTTCTCCCTATGGTGCCCGGAATGTATGCTTATAGGACAATTCAAGCCTTGACACATTGTCTGGTTGCAGGAGGAGAACCCGAGTTTATGCACTATCTTTATTTGCTTAAATATAATTGGATGGTTTGCATGTCCACAATTATTGCTATGGTTGTTGGCGTAACTTTACCTATATTTATATTTAAGAAATTCTCTTTTAAAGTTACGAAATAATGGAACTTCGACAGCTTAAATATTTTTTGAGTGTTGCAAATCTTAAAAGTTTTTCAGAGGCATCCAAAGAACTATTTATATCTCAAAGTACTCTTTCACAACAGATTAGACAATTAGAAGACGAACTCAATGTTACTCTCCTTGACCGGGATTCCAGACATGTCACACTGACGGAATACGGAGAACATTTTCTGCCATACGCCACTGAGGTAATCAATGATGCTGATGCCTGCATGGCCCGTATCCGCGATGTTAAAGATTTTAAGGTAGGGACATTGAATATAGGCACTACATATTCATTTTATCCGATTCTAAAAGAAACAATAAGGTTTTTTATAAGAAAATATCCAGGCATAAAATTGAATATCATAGGCTCTTCCATGGAGGATCTTATGACGAGGCTGACCAAAAAAGAAATTGACGTTGCCCTGTCGTATAAGCCGCTTAACAGGTATGCAAATATTGAATCACATATATTATTTACAAGCAATTTAAGCGTGATTGTGAGTAGCCAAAACAGGCTCGCGACAATGAATAAAATAAGGCTCTCAGAACTCGAAAAGTATCCCCTTGCTCTTCCCGCAAAGGGACTGCAAGCAAGAGACACTTTTGAAAGCCTTCTATATGGGCAGAGCTTTAAATTTGACGTAAGGATAGAACTAAATGACATCCAGGTACTGCTTGACATCGTGTCCGGCAGTGACTTTGCCACACTTCTGTCACAGACAACTATAAATGATATAAAGGGTCTTACTGCCGTTACCCTTGATCATCCCGGCTCGGAGATGATAGGGTCATATCATATATTAAAGGGGAATTATTGCAAAATGGCAACAAGAGTATTTTTAAAACAATTGATAGAGACCAACTCCTTTTCACAAGCAATGGAGGCCTTTGAAACATAAACACTCTCCGGGTATTTAGCCCTTGACATTAATTGCCTCTTGTTTCAGGCAAGTGCCTGTATCCCGGTTTTATTTTCTTACCTTTGCGTCTATTATTCGTCGTTCAAAACGACTGACAAATTAGATTGACAACTGATAATAGACAAAGGCATGTTTTTATATACAATTCTCAGTCTGCTTTTATCCGTACCGCCTGAAATCGTAACGGATACAATCCCGGAAGCCTCTGTGTCGGCGACGATGAAGATGTCGCTGCCTCAGGGCAGGCTGGCCTCCCAGACCACCTCCATAAACTTCGACGACATACATAGCCGCAATCTCACAAAACCCAATAGACTTTCATCCATTGTTCCAAATCTGCATATACCGGATTACGGCTCTACAATGACCTCAACCATATATATGAGGGGCTTCGGCTCACGTATAGACAACCCGGTGATTGGACTTTATGTCGATGATATCCCGATAATAGACAAGAATTCATACGACTTCGATTTTGTAGATATCAGACGGATAGACCTGTTCAGAGGGCCTCAGGGAACCCTTTTCGGGAGAAATGCCATGACTGGACTGATGTCCGTCAGCACTCTCGGCCCTATCGGGAACAACGGCATCAACATATCGGCAGAGGGCGGCCCCTATGACTACCTCGCCTCCAGTTCATATTATAAGGATAATTCCAAAACAGGCAAAGGAAGTTATGGAGGCACGGTTTCGGGAAGATTTTCAAACGGATACCACACAAACGGCTATACAGGCAAACCGGCCGACAGGTACGCAGGAGCCAATCTGCGCTTCAAATACGACAGACGACCGGACGATAAAACATATTTTGAAAATATCTTCTCCGCCTCTTATCTTAAACAGGGCGGCTACCCTTACAGGCAATACCTGCCAGACGAACAAAAGCTGGCACCTCTCGCATATAATGACACCTGCAATTACCGCAGACTGAACCTGCTTGAAGGAGTAAAACTGAAAATAAATACCGGGAAATTCCAGCTCAACAGCATTTCGAGCATACAGCTGCTTTTTGACAAGATGAGGCTGGATCAGGATTTCACAACAGCCTCGATGTTCACGCTGACCCAACGCCAAAGACAAGGAGCTATAACCCAAGAGGTTATACTAAAACCGATCAGACATCCGGCATGGTGGAAACATCAGAGCGGAGCATTTTTAGTGATTAAATACAATAATCTCAGCGCACCGGTAAATTTCAAGCAAGACGGAATTCAATCTTTAATCATTGACAATGCCAACAGGGGCATCCCCGACTGGTTAGGAGACTTGGAATTCAAAGAAAACAGCTTTATCATTGCCAGCGACTTCAACATAACCACCTATAATACAGCATTATACCATGAATCCTATTTCAATTTCGGCAATTGGCTGCTGACTGCCGGATTGAGGCTCGACCATGAGGGCAATTTCATGGGGTATGACAGCAGGGCTACAATACATTATAGGATTGTCCCGGCTATGACGGAATATAGAGCATTTGGGATGCGATACAAGGGGCATACCGACAATTTTTATTTCCAGCTTTTGCCCAAGATTTCGGTGCTGTATGAACTCGGAGGCCTAAAGCTATTCGCCTCAATCACAAAGGGATATAAATCAGGAGGTTTCAACACTCAGATATTCTCCGACATTCTTCAGAACAAGATGATGAACGGCATGATGGAGGATCTTGGGGTCTATATGGACAATGCGAATAGCATTACTGCCGGAAACACAGTTTACAAGCCGGAGACGAGCTATAACTATGAGACGGGATTCAGATACGGCTTTGCCGGGAACGGTCACCACCTGAAACTCTCCGGCTCTCTATTCTATATCAACTGTTCACATCAGCAGATAACCGTTTTTCCTCCGGGAAAGTCCACAGGCAGAATGATGAAAAATGCCGGAAAATCCCACAGTGCAGGGGCGGAAGCCGAAATATCCTACAATTATAAAGGTCTTTCATTCAGCTCCGCTTTCGGATGCAACAATGCCAGGTTTGACAAATACAGTGACGGGAATCAAGACTATTCCGGCAACCTTATTCCATATTCCCCGTCGCATACGCTCTATTTGCGAGGCGGATACGTCTTCCATTTCAAGTCCCAGTCCTGCAAGGCTTTACAGCTTGGAATCGACTACAACAATACTGGAAGAATAATGTGGAACGAAGACAATTCCCTTTCACAGGGGAGCTACGGTCTTCTCGGAGCAGATGCAGAGCTGAAATTCAAGAAATTCTCTTTGTATTCAAGGGCTGACAATATACTTGGAACGGAATATAATGTATTCTATTTCAAATCCATAGGCAACAGCTTCTTTCAAGAGGGCAAGCCGTTCCGATTTATTGCAGGCGTCAGAATTACTTTATAAGCCTTCTCTCGTTATATATAAGCACCAGATTTCTGATATATGCCACCAATCCGAATGACTGACCGATAATAAGGACAATGTCGCACCTTATAAAACCATAGCTGACAATGGACAGCGAGCCCAAAAGGCTGATAATCCAAAATCCCGCCGGCAGGTGTGACTCTCCTCTCCTGTGGGAATAAACCCATTGATATATAAAGCGTAATGTAAAAAGCACCTGACCGGTAGAGCCGAACAGCAGCAGCCATAGCGGCACGTCTTTATTGTGCAGGAACTTGGCGATGAAGAAGTCAGCATTACGAGCCACAAAGCAGATGACGACTATCGGAGTGGCTATCAAGACAATACGGGCTATAACCGGAATTCTCCGCCATATACCCTTAATATTCAAATTCCACAGATATATGTAATATGCTATGAACTGCCCGAAGACTATGGCGAAGTCGTGCCGAAGCCAGCCGTAGAGACAAAGCAGGTAAGAGCCGGCAATGCTGAATACCCAGAAAAGCGACGGCGACAGCACATGCTTCGCCTTTTCTGACATCACCCACTGCACGAGGA
Source organism: uncultured Bacteroidales bacterium (assembly GCA_947253655.1). Classification (GTDB taxonomy): domain Bacteria; phylum Bacteroidota; class Bacteroidia; order Bacteroidales; family UBA932; genus Cryptobacteroides. The sequence goes on along the minus strand of CAMYAE010000025.1, from coordinate 3,179 downwards.
TACGGGCAGAGAAAAATCCCTGCGCCAGAAAACCTATTGCAAGGATAATTATTTGGTTATCCATGCAAGTCTAAAGTTTTGTTAAATTGTCGGCAGCTATGCTGTAGTTGATATAGCGTTTCTTCATCCAGCGATAGGCGAAGCAATCAACAAACGGGGACACAAGCCTGTTCCAAAGATGATATTTGGACACTCCTGCTGTACGCGGGAAGTGACGCACGGGCACTTGTTTCACTCGTCCGTTCTGCAAAAGGATTAGCGCCGGAAGAAAACGATGCATGCCCTTGAAGAAAGGTATGCGCTTGGCATAGTCAGCATGCATGACCTTGAGAGGACAGCCTGTATCCCGGACACCGTCGTTGGTCATCATACGGCGGAAACCGTTGGCTATTTTAGACTGTAACTTCTTGAACGGCCTGTCCTGACGATTGGCTCTTATTCCCGTCACAAGTTCATAGTTCTCTATATCCTTTAGCAGCAGATTGAAATCTTCAGGTGTCGTCTGCAAATCGGCATCCATATAACCGACATAGGGGGAATAGGAAGCGTCGATGCCTGCTTTCAATGCCGTGCTTAGCCCACTGTTGCATTTAAGAGAAAGATAGAAAAAATCTTCGTGCCGGGAGCATACTTCTTTAATGCGTTCCATGCTTCTGTCTTTAGAGCCGTCATCAACAAAGAGGACGCAGGCACGACGGATTGCAGCAGGCAAAAAACTTCCGAGCCTTTCTTCAAGAGCATATATATTATCTTCTTCGTTAAAGACCGGTACAAGAATAGTAAATTCGTAATTACTTGTCTTATTCATTGTTATAACTATTTTCAGCACAAATCATTTGAACGCCCTCATTCATTACCGGCAGACCACGACGGCATAAAGTCCCGTCACCATGGCATCATATTCCGGGAAATTCTCAAGGTATTTCTTATTCGTCAGCAACAGATACGGCTTCTCGTCAGCGTCAGGTACATCATCATTATCAATAATAGATACCCGGCGATGCAAATATACATCCATATTTTCAGGACGGGATATATGCCATGTACGTATATCCGTAATGCCCTGTGCCTCTGAAATTTCCATAGCCTTTTCGCAAAGAGCCCCGTAGCCGGTATATTGGTTCATTTCCGGTATGGCAAAGCCTCCGGCAAATATGGCAAACAACATGCCTATAGCAATGGTACGGATTGCTCCCGTCACGCCTGCTGTGCATTTCTTGCCGTACAAGTGATAAAGCGAATATGCTCCGCTCAAAGTGAGAATTGCCGCAGCTGCATAGAAAAAAACGTTATTCAGATACGGCATCTCGTCCGGAGTCTTCTTTACCACTATGAGCAGAGCAGGGACCGCCAAAGAGAATATCGCAGCAGGGACTGCAATGGACAGGCGTACCCACACATTCTCGCGGAAACGCGGCAGTAACAAAGCTGCGGCATAAATAAAGAAAGGTATTGCCGGCAAAATGTAAATCTGCAATTTGGAACTTATGGCCGACAACAGCACAAACACCGTTATAATCACTGAAAGGAAGTAGACTTGCAGTTCGCTGCGCATAAACTTAGGCCGCAGAGCTGCTGCAACCGTACCTATGGCAAGCAGAGCCCAAGGAGCAAGAATATACCATATACTTACTGCATAATAATAGAACGGCTCTGCATGGTGGAACGAATTGACAGCCCGTCCGACAGTCTGTTTAAAAAGCAGATTGTGCAGATACTCATTGCCGCCCTCAATATATACGGCCAGGAACCAGAAAGTGCATAAAAATATAAGCACTCCCCAGGTGCGCCAGCCCCAATAGCGGAAAAATTCCCGTATATGCTTGCTTACGGCAAGGAAAACAATTGTCGAACAGAATGGAATGAACAGGCCTAACGGACCTTTGGTGAAAGTGGCTAAAAAAAGATATATCGGGAACAGCCGGGCCTCTCGCCGATAATTGCCTTCATTTTTGAACATGCGCCAAAACGAGCGTAGGGCAAGTACAATGAAAAAGCACATCAGCATATCCATACGCAAAGTGACGGCGACCCCGACAAAAAGTCCGCAGGTCAGCAACATAAGCCGTGCCAATGAACGGTTTTTCTCATCTATTTCCTGTGCTGTCCAGCGGTCCATAATATGCACGATACCGAATGCGGGAAGAATGGAGAAAAGGGCGAGCAGCCACATCCGATGTCCCCCTGTAATCCAGCGGCAAAGCATTATAGCCCAAAGATATAGGGGCGGCTTGTCGGCGTATGGCAAACCATGGTTGGTGAACGCAAAGAACGTATTGTTGGACAAGGCTTCATCAGCAATGCTCAGATAGCGCAATTCGTTGGACGGAGTGAAGTCGCGGAATATAAGCACCGGCAATAATGCTGCAAATGCTCCAAGATACAAAAGGTGCTTTCTCTTGCTATTATCCATGCTCTTTGTTCCCTCTTAAAAGTAGGTGCAATATAGCCAAAGTTTTCCAAATTCTTGCTAAATTTGCCGTTCGCGGAGATTATTCTGCATATATTTTATTATCAATAAAAATTAAAATCTATTAATTATGAAAAGAGTTTTGTCATTGGCATTGGCTTTATTTGCAACAGTCGCTGTTTTTGCGGCCTGCAACAAGGACGATAAAAAGGAGGAAGTAAAAGAAGAGTGGCCTAAAGAGTTCACGGGAACGGTTTCGGTGGAGTTTGAAGGTAAGACTTATTCGACGGATAACAAGACAATCTCCGTTGAGAAAGGGAAAGAAGAGAATACGGTTACAATTATTTTCAATAAAATAAAATTTGTACCCGGTATGCCTATGGAAGTCACAGTGAATGTGCCGGGAGTAAAGTACGAAGTTCAGAAGAATGGGACTATAAAGCTGTCAGGGGACAATATAGTGCCTCAAATGGGGAAAATTTCGGTTAATAAATACACTGTGACAGATTTGAAAGGAGTCATAACAGATAAAGGCATGGGGCTCTCTCTGAAATTCGGGCCTTATCCTACGTCCTTTTCAAGCGGCGGTGTAACCCTGTAATAACGGACGTATAATCCTGTAATAACGTACATATAGTCATCCAAGATTATTATAGTTTTGGATGACTATTAGTTCTTTTGTTAGTATGAAAGTAAAAATTTGCACTATTTTATCCTTATTATTCATTGTAAATCTGAATGTCTTAGGTCAGGCTGTATTGCTGGATAA
>CAMYAE010000024.1 GCA_947253655.1 uncultured Bacteroidales bacterium | reverse complement strand
AGCATCTGCTTTGCAAGCAGAGGGTCGTCGGTTCGACTCCGACTATCTCCACTTTGAAAAACGGCTTTGTAGAGTACTACAAGGCCGTTTTCTATTTATTTCCATAAATTATGAAAATTTGCGTTAAGTGATGACGATAATTCGTTTTTCTTATATTATCGAAGAGGAAAAGAATTAACTTTGCAACATATTGCAGTTGCATTACGCCGCACCATGACACTATTATACTAATTTGTAAGGTCTTCACTAAGCGTTTGTACCTCTATTAGAGTGAGTTGATTTTTATGGAAACCATCAAGACACCGGAACAGAAAAGGATATATTACATATCCATTGCGATTTTGGCAGGGATGTTCTTCATCTTTGGGTTCATTACATGGGTGAACTCCATACTTATTCCCTATTTTAGAATTTGTTGCGAACTTACTCATTTTGAGTCATACCTGACCGCATTCGCTTTTTATATTGCCTATTTGGTGATGTCAGTGCCATCGGGGATGTTGCTGAAACGGGTCGGCTTCAAGCGCGGCATTATGTACGGTTTTATGTGTGCAGCAATGGGAGCTTTTATTTTCGTGCCGGCAGCATTCACGCGACAGTTCCCTATATTCCTTATAGGCCTGTTTTCAATCGGCACCGGTTTGGCAATACTCCAGTCGGCCGCCAATCCGTACGTTACCATTATAGGTCCGATTGACAGTGCCGCCCGCAGAATAGGCGTAATGGGTATATGCAACAAACTTGCAGGCATCTTGTCTCCATTGATTTTTGCAGCCCTGATTTTAAAGGCAAGTGACAGTGATATGTTTGCTGCCATTGAGTCAGGCACACTCGACCCTGCAGTGCAGGCGGGTATGCTGGACAGCCTTATCCGCAGAGTTGTTGTCCCTTATGCTGTTTTGGGCGTACTGCTTCTGCTCGCCGGAGTAGGCATAAGGTATTCGGTGCTGCCGGAAATAGACACGAATGAGCAGAATGCGAAGCCGGAGGCCGATGAGACTGTGCACGAGGAGCGTAAAAGCGTATTCTCTTTCCCCTACCTCGTGTTAGGTGTCATAGCTATATTCGCACACATGGGGGAGCAGGTAATTTCTGTTGACACAATGATTAACTATGCCAACTCCTTGGGAATGGATTTGCTTGAAGCCAAGGCTTTCCCCTCCTATGTGCTTGGAGCTACAATGATAGGCTATATTCTCGGAATATTATTGATTCCGAAATATATATCACAGAAAAACGCCTTGTTGGCCTGCTCGATAATCGGCCTTCTGCTGTCTTTCGGTGTGATTTTTGCGAATTTTGAGATGACTTTGTTCGGTCATAGCACCAAGGCTTCCATATTTTTCCTTTGCGGAATAGGATTTCCTAATGCGATGATATATGCAGGTATATGGCCGTTGTCTATCAAGGGTTTGGGGAAATTTACAAAAATCGGTTCTTCGTTATTGGTAATGGCGCTTTGCGGAAATGCTATAATGCCTTTGGTATATAGTTATTTCGCCGGCAGGGTCGGTCTTCAGGCAGGCTACTGGATTCTTGTGCCTTGCTTCCTATATTTGATTTTCTTTGCCACAATAGGCCATAAAATAACTTCATGGAAAAAATCTGACAGAGTATGAGACGACTTGTAATCATAAACGGAAAGCTTATTCTCCCTGACGGTATAGTTTCGGGGAAAGTAATTGTATGCCGTGGTGGCAGGATTGACAGTATCATGTCTGAAAACGATTATTTCAGCCGAATGAGTGCCTCCCCTTCAGGCTGTGCTTGCAATGAAGACGAGATTATAGATGCCGGAGGCAAATATGTGTCACCCGGTTTTATCGATATACACATTCATGGCGGCGGAGGATATGATTTTATGGATGGGACGGTAGAGGCCTTCCTTGGAGTGGCACGCACCCATGCCAGATATGGTACTACTTCAATGGCACCGACGACTCTGACTTGCACGGACGAGGAATTGTTTGAGACTTTCAGAATCTACAAGGAGGCGTGCAAGAAGAATAGTGAGGGAGCCCGGTTTCTTGGCCTTCATCTTGAAGGACCGTATTTTTCTCCTAAACAGGCTGGTGCACAGGACCCGTCCTACCTCAAGAAACCTGTTCCGGAACATTATAATGCAATATTTGCCGCTACAGACGACATTATAAGGTGGAGTGTCGCTCCGGAAATTGAGGGTGCTATAGAGTTCGGTCGTGTTCTCAAGGGAAAAGGAATACTTGCATCTGTAGCACATACGGACGCTGTTTACGAAGATGTGGAGAAGGCATACGAAGCCGGTTACACACACGCTACTCATCTTTACTGTGCAATGTCCTCGGTGACAAGGAGAAACGCGTTCAGATATGCCGGAGCTGTCGAAGCCGCATATCTGTTGGACGGTTTTACAGTAGAGATAATTGCAGACGGCGTTCATCTTCCGGCTCCGTTGCTTCGCTTTGTATATAAGTTCAAGGGTCCTGGCAAGACAGCTTTGTGCACAGATGCGATGCGGGCTGCAGGTATGCCGGACGGGGAATATATTTTGGGAAGCCTTAAAAACGGCCAGAAAGTGATTGTAGAGGACGGGGTGGCGAAATTGCCTGACAGAACAGCGTTTGCAGGTAGCGTGGCCACAACCGACAGGCTTGTCAGGACAATGATGAATATGGCCGGAGTGCCATTGGAAGATGCTGTAAGGATGATGACTGCGACTCCTGCTCAAATACTTGGAGTATATGACAGAATAGGCAGTCTTGAGGTGGGTAAAGATGCCGACATTATTATTTTTGACGGGAATATAAAAGTACAAAAAACAATATCAAAAGGTTATGTTATCTATGAAGAAGGACTGTCTGACGGTCAAAATTTATGAGGATATTCACGAAATGGCGAAAGAGGCAGCGGAGGACGTATCAGGCAGGATAGTGTCTTTGCTTGCGGAGCGAGGCGAAATTAATATGATATTCGCTGCAGCCCCCTCACAGCAGGAGTTCTTGAGATGCCTTATATCTGATAGGCGTATAGAGTGGGAGCGTATCAACGCATTCCATATGGACGAATATATAGGAATAGCCGGGGATGCTCCGCAGAGTTTCGGAAACTTCCTGCGTTCCAGGCTTTTTGACCTCGTGCCGTTCAAGTCCGTTAGTTATATCGACGGAAATGCCAAGGATTTGGACGCCGAATGTGCAAGGTATTCCAAGCTCCTGAATGATAAACCGGTAGATATAGTTTGTCTGGGTATAGGTGAGAACGGTCATATTGCGTTTAACGACCCGGAGGTGGCGGATTTCAATGACAAAAAGTTGGTGAAGGTCGTGAAGTTGGACCATGTTTGCCGCACGCAGCAAGTAAATGAGAAATGCTTTGAGGACCTCGATCAGGTTCCGACCCATGCTCTGACTCTTACCGTTCCTGCCTTGCTTCGTGCAGAATGGATGTTCTGCATCGTGCCTTTTGCAAAGAAAGCCCCTGCTGTACGCAATGCTGTCTATGGCGAGATTTCGGAGAAATGCCCTGCAAGTGTCTTGAGGAGAAAGAGTAACGCGGTACTGTATCTTGACAATAACAGTTCACGGCTTTTAGCCCAACAAGAGGAATAATGCGAAATGTTGGCGTGATGATATAGAAAATAATTATATTTATAGTAAGTTATGAAAAGGATAATTGTTTTAGCATCGGTAATTTTCTTTTGTTTTTCCGTTTCGGCCCAGGAAATCATAAAGATAGGTATTATAGGGCTGGACACCTCTCATTCAACGGCATTTACGGAAATAATCAATAGCGGCAAAGAAAAAGAGTTTTCGGACGGCTTTAGGATAGTCGCCGCATATCCCTACGGGTCGAAGACAATCAAGTCAAGCTATGAGAGAATTCCTAAGTACATAGAGACAGTCAAGAATTACGGAGTTGAGATAGTCCCCTCAATAGCCGAGCTGCTTGACAAGGTGGATTGTGTGCTTTTGGAGACTAATGACGGACGCCTTCATCCCGAACAGGCTTTGGAAGTGTTCAAATCCGGCAAGATCTGCTATATAGACAAGCCGATAGCTGCTACCTTAGGCGAGGCCATTGCAATTTATGAAATGGCTGAAAAGTACAATGTGCCAATATTCTCTTCTTCTGCACTTAGATATTCTCCGCAGAACCAGAAAATCAGGGAGGGCGAGTTCGGAAGGGTTGTCGGAGCAGACTGCTATTCCCCACATTCTTTTGAACCGACACATCCGGATTTCGGCTTTTACGGAATCCATGGAGTGGAGACCTTGTTTACGGTAATGGGTACGGGCTGTGTGGCGGTTAACAGGATGTCGTCGGAGGGAAAGGCCGATGTGGTTACCGGTCTGTGGTCTGACGGCAGGATAGGGACTTTCAGGGGCATCCAGAAATCACCTGCTGTCTATGGAGGTACGGTATTCACACCAAAAGGTGCCGTGCAGGCAGGCGGATACCAGGGATATAAGGTGCTTTTGGAACAGATTTTGAAATTCTTCCGCACAGGTAAATCTCCCGTATCAAAGGAAGAGACTTTGGAAATCTTTACATTCATGAAGGCCTCTAATATGAGTAAGGCAGAAGGCGGTCGTATAGTGACAATGGAGGAGGCCTACCGTAAAGGTGAAAAGGACGCAAAGAAAATCATCAGAAAATTCGATAAATGAATAAAATAACCTGCATCGTTTCCTTTGTTCTTGTTTTTGCATTGTCTGCCGCCCTTGTTTCATGCGGCAGGAAAACTGCTGCCTCTGCCATAAAGATAGTCGTGCTCGACCCTGGGCATTTTCATGCTGCTCTTCTTCAGCAGGAGATGATGGATGGAGTCAATGACACCATATATCTCTATGCCCCGGAGGGAGAAGGCGTCAGACAATATATCAAGAGCATAGACTCATATAACGGCAGAGAGGACAATCCTACTTCATGGAAGCTGGTCTCTTATATCGGAGATGATTATCTTGAGAAAATGCTTTCGGAAAGGAAAGGGGATGTCGTGATTCTCGCAGGGGACAATCTGAAGAAGACTGAATATATACTTGCTGCTGTCGGAGCCGGATATAATGTGCTTTCCGACAAACCAATGGCGATAAATGCAGAAGATTTCGAACTGCTCCGCCGGGCCTATGCAACAGCAACCGAAAAAGGCCGTATCATCTATGAACTTATGACCGAGAGATATGATATTCTGAATATCCTTGAGAAGAGGTTCCTTGCGGACACGGCTCTTTTCGGGACTCTGTCAGCCGGCTCTCCGGAGGCTCCGTCCGTTAAAATGGAGAGCGTTCACCACTTCTTCAAGACAGTTTCAGGCCAACCTTTGGTCCGTCCGCAATGGTATTATGATGTACACAGGCAAGGGGAGGGCATAGCAGATGTCACCACCCACCTTATCGATCTTGTGCAATGGCAATGTTTTCCCGGACAAGGGATAGATTATAATCGGGATGTGGAGCTTGTGGGTGCCACTCATTATCCGACCGAGATAACCCTTGATGAGTTTACACTTTCCACCGGAGCACAGCAGTTTCCCTCTTATCTTTCCGAATATATAAATGATGATGTGTTGGAAGTAATGGCAAACGGCACTTTGAAATTCAGGATAAAAGGCATATATTCTTCTTTGGCGGTAAAATGGAATTTTGAAGCTCCGGATGGCGGAGGGGATACTTTCTCCTCACTTAAAAAAGGCTCGAAAGCGTCAATTCTGATAATACAGGATGCCTCTACCGGCTATGTCAGACAACTGTATGTAGAGAATACATCCGGCACGGACAAGGCGGCTTTTGAGAAAAATATTGCAGCGGCATTAAAAGCCATAGACACGGAATACCCTTTAATATCCTTTAAGGAAGAGGAGGGTGGCCGGTATCTCATAGATGTACCTGACGAATACAGGCTCGGTCATACCGAACACTTTGTAAAGGTGGCCCGTAAATTCTTCAGCTATCTCAAAGAGGGCAAGGTTCCCGAATGGGAAATGGAAAACGTCTTGTCAAAATATTATATAACTACATCTGCTGTCAGAGTAGCAGCTGAATAATGGAGACCGAGACCGGATATTACGACAACGAGGCCATGTTTTATGGCGGTGTGCCTTACATTATGGGCACACGTTTCGAGTTTGTAACGACCGGTCTTAAAAGATATTTGGCTGAGAAACTCTTCCGGGATGTTTGCTCCTGTCTCGATGGGCTTGACAAGATGCTTAACCGCTTTGATGCAGCGAGCGAGGTCTCTGCATTGAATATCGGGAGGGCATATTCCGGATTGGAAATCAGCTCCGGCCTATGGAATGTCTTGGTCAGTTGTGAAGATTATTATAGGAAGACAAGGGGGATGTTTGATGTGACCATAAACGGCTTTTCTCGTGTAAGTCTGTCAGGCGGACGTGTTTCGGTGAGTGAGGATGATGTGGCTTTTGATTTTGGCGGCTTTGCAAAAGGCTATGCTTTGGAGAATATAAAGGGAATTTTGCTTCGAGGCGGTGTAGAGAACGCTTTTGTCGATTTTGGCGGAAGTTCGATTCTTGCCATAGGCCGGCATCCGTACGGAGACTGCTGGAAAGTCAGCCTTTCGGAGCCTTTCAGCAGGAAGCCTCTACATGAATTTAAGCTGAGGGACGAAGCCTTGTCCGTTTCGGGCAATTCTGTAGGATATATAGGACATATAATAAACCCTCTGTCGGGAGAGAGGAACTGCAAAAGAATGGTCTGTGCTGTGGTATCGGGCAATCCTGTTGAGGCAGAGGTGCTTAGCACAACTGTTATGGCGTCGGACGGTCGTCTTGACGAAGACATTATGCAGAATTTCGGAGATGTTGAAATAAAAGTATTTGAATCGGAAAATGAGTAAGGAACAAGAAGTTGATCTTAGTTTAAGACAATTTTTGAAGAGCATGGGCATGATAGTCGGCGGGGGAGCACTTATGGCCACCGCCCCTTGGCTGTCATCGTGTTCTCCTGAGAAGATTGCAGCAATAGGGAAGGATAAAGCACGTGTGGCCTTGATTGGTACAGGCTCAAGAGGCATGTACCATATACATAATCTTAAGAATATTCCGTTTGCCGAGATAGCAGCCGTTTGTGATAATTATGGTCCTTCGCTGCAACAGGCTATAGAGGCATGTCCGGGGGCGAAGGCATATACCGATTATCATAAGTTGTTAGAGGATAGGGATATAGACGGGGTTATAATTTCAACACCGCTCAATTGGCATGCTCCTATTGTGTTGGACGCCTTGTCTGCCGGCAAACATGTTTTCTGCGAAAAGGCAATGGCGAGGACTCTCGATGAGTGCAAGGCCATTTATGATGCGTACCTTCACACTGACAGGGCCCTGTATTTCTGTATGCAGAGGATGTATGACGAGAAATATACCAAGGGAATGGAAATGATACATTCCGGCCTTATCGGCGAGGTGGTGGGTATGCGCTGTTATTGGTTCAGGAATGCAGATTGGCGTCGTGAGGTTCCGTCTCCTGAGCTGGAAAGGAAAATCAACTGGAGATTGTATAAGGAAAGTTCCGGAGGCCTTATGACGGAGCTTGCCTGTCATCAGCTGGAGATTTGCAATTGGGCCGCCCATAGGATGCCGGTGGAGATTACGGGAATGGGTGATATTGTGTATTGGAAAGACGGCAGGGAAGTATATGACAGCGTCAATGTCATATACAGGTATTCGGACGGCAAGAAAATCAACTACGAATCTTTGATTTCCAACAAATTCAATGGAATGGAGGATGAAATTCTGGGCAGCAAAGGTACAATGCACCTCGCGAGGGGGCTGTATTATCTGGAGGAAGACCATACACAATCCGGTATAAAGCAGCTTATATCCCAGGTTAAAGACAAGGCCTTCGCCGCCATTCCGTCAGCCGGTCCTTCGTGGCGTCCTGAGACAAAGATAGAATATGTGCCTCATTATATAATAGGCGGTGATATACATGTCAATCATGGTCAGAGTATGATAGGTGTGGATCATGACGGCTCTGATGTAATTCTTGCCGCATTCTGTCAGTCATGCATATCCGGGGAGAAAGCCGAAGACGTAGTGGAAGAAGCCTATTGTTCCACTGTGCTGTGCCTTCTCGGCAATCAGGCAATGGAGGAGCAGAGGACGCTGACTTTCCCGGATGAATATAAGATACCGTATATGAAATTTTAAGGGCAGCAGACATGGAGAATATAATATTTATACCGATGAAGTGGAAGCGGGAATTGAGGATTTTATCAGTGTGCTTCGTTATAGGGTTTCTGATAAATGTGGGGGCGATCATAGCTTATGTACGCCCATGGACTGAACTTTTCTCGCAAATAGGTTATGTGATTTTTATCGCTCTGACCCTATATTTTATCGTCGTTTTTTTTAGACTGCTGTTCTGGTGCGTCAAGAAGACATTCAATAGAAACAACAAACAAAAGAAGATATGAGTACAAGAAGAGATTTTATTAAGGAGACGGTGGCCGGAATGGCTGCGTTTTCTGTAGGAAGCATTATCCCGGGATTCTCGGCGAACAGCTATAGCCGTATAAAAGGAGCAAATGACAGAATCCGCATAGGTGTGATAGGCGTCAATTCGAGAGGCACTGCTTTGGCTCAGGGCTTTGCCAAGCTCCCGGACTGCGATGTGAACTATATCTGCGATGTGGATGCCAGAGCCCTTGACAATTGCCGCGAAAAGGTTAGGGGAATATCCGGAGTTCTGCCTAAGGGCGAGAAAGATATTCGCAAAATGTTGGAGTCCAAGGACTTTGATGCTGTTGTGATTGCGATGCCTGACCATTGGCACGCTCCTGCTGCCATAATGGCTATGCAGGCAGGTAAGCATGTCTATTTGGAGAAGCCTACAAGTTATTGCCCGGCAGAGAACGAACTTCTTGTAAAGGCTGCCGCAAAATACAATAGGGTTGTACAGGCCGGTAATCAGCGCCGTTCATGGCCGAATGTGATTGAGGCAATCGAGGCTGTCAGGTCCGGCGAGATTGGCAAGGTGCGTTATGCCAAGTCCTGGTATGTGAATAATCGTCCTACAATCGGACACGGCAAGGCCGTTCCTGTTCCTGAGTGGCTGGATTGGGATTTGTGGCAGGGCCCGGCCCCAAGAGTTGAAGAGTTCCATGACAATTATATCCATTATAATTGGCATTGGTTCTGGAGGTGGGGGACAGGAGAAGCATTGAATAACGGAACCCATTTTGTAGACATGATGCGCTGGGGGCTGGACACCGAATATCCTACTCTTGTGTCTTCTGTAGGAGGCAGATACCGCTATGACGATGATTGGGAAACGCCTGACACACAGCTTATAACATATCAGTTCGGAGACAAGGCTTCCGGCTCCTGGGAGGGAAGAAGCTGCAATTCGGTCCCTGTAGACGGCTATGCGACCGGAGTGGCATTTTATGGAGAAAAAGGCACCTTGTTCATAAGCGGAGGAAATGAATATAAGATAGTCAATCTTGGCGGAAAGGAAGTAAAGAATGTCAAGAGCGAGCTTGCCTTTGCAACGGGTGATTTGCAGAATCCGTCGGAGAAACTTGATGCTTTCCACATGCACAACTGGTTTGACGGCATTCGTGAGGGCAAACATCTTAATTCCGGAATAGTTGACGGATGTATCAGCACCCAGCTTGTACAACTCGGCAACATATCCCAAAGGGTGGGTCGTGCGCTAAGGATAGATCCGGAGACAGGACGGATTGTCGGAGACAAGAAGGCTAACAAGCTGTGGTCCCGCGACTATGAGAAAGGCTGGGAAATCAAGATCTGATGAGTTATATGAAATAGCGCCGTTTGCTCCGAAATTCAGGAGGAGACAGACGGGCCGTGCCGGTGTTCTTTTATTTATAAAATACCGACAAATAGGTATTTTTTTGAATGGATATAGTGCTTAATTTTGCAAAGCGAAATTAAGTTATAGAAAATGAAACTTTCTGAACTCCGGACAGGTGAGAAAGGTGTGATTGTGAAGGTGCTGGGACGTGGCAGCTTTCGGAAACGGCTTATTGAAATGGGCTTTGTGTCCGGCAAGCGAATAGTCGTCATTATGAATGCACCTATGAAAGACCCTATAGAATACGAAATTATAGGGTACAGGATTTCGTTGCGTCGGGAAGAGGCTGAGCAGATAGAGGTCCTAAGCGAGCAGGAAGCAATGAATCATATATCTGCGGAGCATGCGAAAGAGATAATATATGCAGACGACAGTGATGAGGAAGCCCTTCTGAATCTTGAAATGGCGGAACTTGCCAGGCGACGCCGCAGGAATTTGCGTGTTGTCCTCGTCGGTAATCCCAATAGCGGGAAAACTTCACTTTTCAATGTAGCCTCCGGCAGTACAGAGCATGTCGGCAATTATAGTGGAGTGACCGTTGACGCAAAGGAGGGGCATCTGGAGTACAAAGGCTATGATATTGTACTTGTCGATTTGCCGGGGACCTATTCATTGTCGGCATATAGCCCGGAGGAATTATATGTCAGGCGGAATTTGTTGGAGAATAATCCGGATGTGGTAATCAACGTCGTGGATGCGTCAAATTTAGAAAGAAATCTGTACCTGACAACCCAGATAATCGATATGGATTTAAGGGTGGTAATGGCCCTTAATATGTACGATGAACTTGAAGCCAGGAAGGATAAGCTTGATATAAAGCAGCTCGGTCATCTCCTTGGCATGCCTGTATGTCCCACTGTCAGCAAGGACGGAAGGGGGCTTCCTGAACTTTTAGATACGGTCATAAGGATTTATGAGAAAAGCGAACCGTCAATAGCCCGTCATATCCATATCAATCACGGTGCGGAATTGGAGACTGCCATTGAAAGGATAAGAGAAATCATTAAAGAAGACAGTTCTATAAGGACAAGATATTCAACCAGATACCTTTCCATTAAATATTTAGAGAATGATAAGGACGTAATGAGGCTTTTAGGCGAGAGACCATATCATGACAGGTTGGAAGAGGTGAAATCGGAAGAGGAGGAGAGAATTGAAGGCCTTTTGAAGACAAATATTGAAACGGCAATTGTAGAGGCTAAATACGCCTTTATACAGGGGGCGCTTGCGGAGACATATACGCCTGCCCGCAAAGAGCACGGCAAGAAGACTATGACAGACAGAATAGACGCCGTAGTTACCAACAAGTGGCTTGCCTTTCCTATATTCATCTTGCTGCTGTACGTCATGTTTCAGGCGACATTCACCTTGGGCCGCTACCCTATGGGATGGATTGAATGGCTTGTCGCGCAGTTAGGCAACATAGTCGCCGGAATTATGAAAAACGGTTGGCTTAAAGATTTGATTGTCAATGGAATAATAGCCGGTGCCGGAAGCGTGCTTGTCTTCCTTCCGAATATTATGATACTTTATTTTTTCATCTCCTTATTGGAGGATTCTGGCTATATGTCGCGTGCGGCCTTTATTATGGACAAAGCTATGCACAAGATAGGGCTGCACGGGAAGTCATTTATACCTATGGTAATGGGATTCGGCTGCAATGTCCCTGCAATAATGGCTACAAGGGCCATAGAAAACCGGCGAAGCCGTCTTATAACCATAGCTATAATTCCTTTTATGTCTTGTTCCGGAAGGCTGCCGGTTTTTGTGCTGATAGCAGGAGTTTTCTTTTCGAATTATGCCGCTGTCGCACTGTTGGGTATATATCTTTTGGGAATACTGCTGGCGATATTGTCAGCCCTTGTGCTCGGACGCCTGATTAAGGAGGACGACCTGCCTTTTGTAATGGAACTGCCGCCATACCGGGTGCCGACAGGCAAGGCTATCTGGCGGCATACCTGGGGGAAAGGCAAGCAATATCTACAGAAAATCGCCACGACAATATTGCTTTTTTCTATAATTATCTGGTTCTTAGGATATTTCCCACAGGAAAGCAATCCTGCGGCCGACAGCCTACCTCAGACGCAACAGGAAAATTCATATCTTGGACAGTTGGGCAAGGCTGTCGCCCCGGCTATGGATCCGTTAGGGTTTAACTGGAAAATGGACGTGGCCCTGCTAACGGGGGTTGCTGCCAAAGAGTTGGTAGTCAGTTCATTAGGTGTTATGTATTCCGGCCCCTCTTCCCTCACGGATGACATTGATTGGCCGGCAGCCCTGGCGTTTATGGTTTTTGTGCTGCTTTATTTCCCCTGCGTGGCAACATTCGTAACGATAAAGAATGAAACAGGGAAATGGATTTGGGCAATCGGCACTTGTGCCTATACTATGGTGGTAGCCTGGCTTTGTTCGTTTATAGTGTTCAGAGCAGGGATGCTGTTCTTTTAATTCCGATAAAGACTGAGGGGACGCCAGGCTCCACCTGAAATAAGAATAGGGTCACCGTTCGGTAACCCTATTCTTATTTGGTGCGGATGGTGAGATTCGAACTCACACAGGCCAACGCCCACTACCCCCTCAAAGTAGCGTGTCTACCATTTCACCACATCCGCATAAAAGATGCTCAGATTTCTCTGACGTACTTTGGGACTGCAAAATTACGCATTATTCGTTAAACTGCAAATTTTTTCATCAATATTACCATATAAAGATGTATTTTTGCAATAATGAATGACATTTTACATCTTGAACCTCCTTTTGGCGAGACAAAGGTCCTGCTTCATGCCTGCTGTGCCCCTTGCAGCGGGGCAATAATCGAATGTATGCTGCACAGCGGTATAAAGCCTACAATATTTTACAGCAATTCCAATATTTTTCCATTGAAAGAATATGAGACGAGACGAGATGAGTGCAGGAGGTATGCGGAGGCGAACGGATTGGAGGTTGTCGAGGACGAATATGACCACAGTCAGTGGAGGTGCATCTCAGCCGGACTTGAATCGGAGCCGGAGAGAGGAAAGCGGTGCTTGGCGTGTTTCAGATACCGATTGGAAAGGGCTGCAAAATATGCTCACGAAAACGGATATCGAGTACTTACTACAACTTTGGCTTCCTCACGTTGGAAGGACATAGATCAAATCAACGCTGCCGGGGAGTATGCCTGCAACCTTTTTCCCGATGTTTTATGGTGGGCTCAGAATTGGAGAAAAGGCGGGCTTCAAGAGCGTCGCGGCCGGATTCTGAAAGAACAGAATTTCTACAACCAGCTCTATTGTGGCTGCGAATTCAGCATCAAGGACGACACCGGATGCTTATAGAAATCCAATAGCATCGCCTGATAAAGGTACCGGTATTTTGCCTGAGCCAAATCCGACGCGGATTTGAGATAACCGTTCCTTGACTCGTTAAATTCCGTAATGTTCGCTTTGCCTGTCTCGTATTTTGCCTTTACAAGCTCAAACGATTCCTTGGCCGAAGCCTCAGCCTCCACACTGCCAGTGTATTTCGCACTTGCGGCTATTGCATTATAATATGCCTGTTGAACCTCTTTATATATCGATTTTTTGATGTTTTCCACTTCCAGTTGCCTGTGCCTGTATGCAAGTTCCGCACTTCTAATCGTGTTCCTATTCTGAAAGCGGCTGAAAATCGGAATATTAAGGGATAGACCTATGAATTGGCTGAAATTGTTTTTCATCTGCTCGGTAAAGCTCGTAGAACTATATTTGGAAGTCGTGTAATAATTTGTGCCCACTCCTCCACTTAGCGACAGCGTCGGCATCAGACTGCTCTTTGCCAATCTGATATTCACTGAATCCGCCTGAAGTCTTATACTTTCCGCCTTGACTTTCGGTTTGCCGCTCACGGCTGCCGAATATATATCCTCCGGATTGTCCAAAAGCCCCGGCTCGAAATTTTCCACATCGGGCCCTGCCACATTAAGACCGTCTGGGGAGGGCAATTCCAATAATTGGGACATCGCCAACACTGACATATTCAACTCATTCTCTGCTTCTGTCCTTGACAGCCTGCTCTGTGCGAGGGAGGATTTCTGCTGCATTACTTCGGCTTTTGACGCCTTTCCGTTGAGGAGCATCTCTTCGAGACGCAGGGTCTGCATGGAGTCTATTTCTACCTGATTTACCGCAACAGCCAGAATCTCCCTATTGTACAGAATTTGAAAATAGGCCTGGGCTACATTTGTCCTGATGTCCTCCTTAATTCTATCGAGGTCGGCAGTTGCCGCTTCCAAGTCGAGTTTTTTCGCCGCGATGTCGTGTTTTATCTGGAAGCCGCGGAATACAGGGACTTCCGCCCCGATATTAAGGCTTGTGTTAGTGGTATTCGTGTTGGAATAGGTGTTGTCGGCAGTAAGGCCTCGTCCGAATGAAAAATTCTCCGACGCTCCTGCTGACACTCCCGGCAACCTGCTGTTGAGTGAGGTGTTCAGCCTTACATCGCTCTGCAAGACGGCAATTTCCTGCTGCTTCACTGTGATATTGTGCTCCACTGCATAGCTGATACACTCTTCAAGGGTCCATGGACGGGTTTCCCTAAGGTCGGCTGCACTTGAAACGGAGGCTGTTGCACCGTTAAGCAACACGAGGCCGGATAACAACAAGACACCGGCACAAGTCTCGGACAACTTTTTCATAATCATCTCTATTTAACAGTGACTATCTGCGACCCACGGACCTTGTCACCATTTTTCAGGCCGGCTTTTATTTCTATATCTATGCCGTCGCTAAGTCCTATTGTGACCGGAGACTTGTCGTATCCCGCGGCAGAAGCTTTATAGACGAAAGTTGAGTCGCCGTCGAATTCTATTGAGCTTTCCGGTACGCTTACCACCTGCTCCGCAGACTGAAGGACGATATCGGCATTAGCACTGTAGCCCGACCTGATTTTAGCCCCCTGCGGGACTTTTACGGCAGCCTTTATTTCGAATTGGTTCGTGCCGTTGTTTTCGACGGCTTTTGGGGCTATGTACTCAAGCGTCGCATCGAATTTCAGGTTTTGCAGCGCTCCTATGGTAATCTGCATAGGCATTCCTTCGTTAAGCTGTCCTACCTCGGTCTCGTCGATGTTCCCGTCAAAAATAAGATCGTTCATATTGGCTACTGTCGCCACAGTTGTACCGTCATTCATTGTGTTTGCCTGGATTACGGAATTGCCGACCTTCACAGGAATATCTAAAATCAGACCGGAAATCGTTGAACGGACGAGGGTGGAGCTGGACTTCGCGTTGCTTTTGGATACCCCGTCCCGAATGACTTCGAGGGCATCCTGTGCGGCCGACTTCTCCTCTTTCGCCTGTTCCCACTTCTGCCTTACCTGCTCAAAAGCCTCTGCACTAATAAGCTTCTTGTCGTACAACGCCTTTTCCCTCTCATAGTTCGTCATTGCCTGTTTCAGGTTGATTTCGGATAGCCTGACGCGGCTCTGCGCTGCACTCAATGATGACATCTCCGGGATTACAGTCAATTTCGCAATCACTTCGCCTGCCGTTACAAGCTGGCCCGGCTCTTTGTAAAGTTCTGTGATTATGCCGTTTATCTGCGGCTTGATATTCACCTCATCTCTCGGCTGGATTTTCCCTGTCACCACCGTAGTCTTGCGGATATCTTTCAGCGAAGCCGTAATTTCTTCATATCTAATCTCTTTTGGCTTCGATTTATTTAACAGAAATATAAATGTCCCTATGAATATCAGGGCAATCAGGGCAATAACAATGTACCTGAAGATTTTCTTTACATTAGGTTTCATATATTCATAAATTTTATTCATCTTTCATAGCGTCTACCGGCTTGATTTTCATCGCTCTTGATGCAGGAGCGAGTCCGGCAAGCACGCCCAATGCCGTTAGCAGTATCAACGCAGATACTGCCGTCCGGAAATTCACCTGAAATTCCGCCATTCGGATACCGTCCTGAACGGCAATATTGTCGGCCATTCCCAAAATGAAAACGGCGAAGACAATTCCGGCACACCCTGCAACGAGTGTCAGTATTATGCTTTCGGCAATTATCTGTGACAATATCATTTTCGGCGTGGCTCCGATAGACCGGCGTATGCCTATTTCGGTAGTCCTTTCTTTCACCGTTATCATCATTATATTGGAGACCCCGATTGCTCCGGCAAGTATAGTTCCGAGACCTACCAGCCATATCAAAAAGTTCACCCCCTTGAACAGATTGTCCATAATGCCGAAAAACAATTCCGTATTTATAAGCAAAATGGCTTTGCTGTCCGTAGGGTCTATATAATGTTCTCTGGCAATGACGGATCTCATCTTGCTTTCAATGGACTTGACGGTTATTCCCGGCTTCCCGGTAGCACAGATCAGGTGGACTGAGTTTCCTAAATTATATGCGTCTCTCATCACGCTGATAGGCAGCAGGGTAGTCTCTTCCGCGCTGCCGTTTATGCTCATGTTCCCTGTACTGTAGTCCACTCCCACTACCCGGAAATATATATTTCCCACCTTGATATATTTACCGCACGGGTCGCCTCCTTCCGGGAACAATGTCTTATATATTTTCTTTCCTATTACGCAGACTTTCCTTTTTTGCAGAATGTCCATCTGGTTGAGATACCTTCCGTAATACATTACAGGCTCCTCGACTTTGGAGTAGTCTTCATTCACGCCTTTAATGCGGCACTCAGTCCTCCTGTCATCGAAAACTGCTGAACCTTGCCAGGAGGTTATTACAGGAGTTATGACATCGAGCTCAGGCACCTGGCTGCGTAATCTTTCCACATCATTGTAGGTCATAGTCCAGGCTCTTCCTTTCTTAAAGCCTTTATATGCCTTGCCTGTGTTGTCGGGGAAAATTATTACCGAATTAGTGGCAAAGCCCTCAAAGTTTTTTGAAAGTATCTCTTTAAGGCCTTGGCCGCCTCCGACTAATGCTAAAAGCATGAATACGCCCCAAAAGATTCCGAATCCGGTCAGGAAACTTCTGCTTTTGTTCCTTGTCAGCGTATCGACTATTTCGTGAAAGGTGTCCCTGTCGAGTTTCATCTTATTTTGCCCTTAATGCTTCTATAGGTCTTATATTCGAGGCCTTTTTGGCCGGTATGTAGCCTGCGAGTGTGCCTGCGATAACTAACAGTATTGTCGCCTGCACAGCCACGTCCACCCCGACCGTCGGATTAATGAATATTTTTATTTGTATTATGCCCAAATCTACTGCCTGCTGACCTAATGCCGCATCCATCAGCTCGCAGGCCCAAAGTCCCAAAACCATTCCTATATATCCGAAAAATGCGGTAATTACCACGCTTTCAATGATTATAAGTCTTAATATCGATGACGGTTTTGCCCCTATCGCTTTCCTGATCCCGAATTCCCTTGTCCTCTCCTTGACGGTAATGAGCATGATGTTCGATACTCCGACAATCCCGCTCAGCAACGTGAATATTCCTATTATCCATAATGCTATGAAAATAATCCTGATAGCATTTTCCATTTGCATATTTCCGGTAAAGCGATTCCATATCCATAGGGCAGTGGCATCTTCCGGTGCAGCACGATGATTCTTATTGATAGCGGCCCGATATTCGGACTCAAAGTCTTTGCCTTCCTTTTCGGTTTTCAGACCATGGAAAGAGAAAATTATGTTATCAAATCTGTTTCCGCCGGAGGATATCATCTGCACAGTGGAAAAAGGGCAATATACATTGCTGTCCATATCGCTTTCGTCTGTACGGAATATTCCTATTATTAGGAAAGACATCGGGCCTATGTTTACCCTTTCTCCGACCAATGACTCAGGATTGCCTTTTCCGTCCAGCAGATATACAGCCGTGTTATAGCCAAGTACCATTACCTTTCTGCGTCCATCCAGATCAATCTTGTTTATAAACCTGCCGTAGAGGATGTCCACTTTTTCAATATCTTTATATGCCGGATAGACCCCATATATCTGTGCCGGCATATATTGGCTGCCGCGGATTATATTTTGTCCCTGAAGACATTTGTTGGCTGTTACGGCGTCAATCCTGTCGCCGAACTGTTTGCTTTCAGTCGTCTTTATGTCTTTGCTGTCCAGCCATATATCCCGTCCCTCTTTCAACCCGTCGTATGCGATTGAAGTCTTTCCGCCGCCTGCCATCATTGAGTTGGCTATGAAGTCCGAAGCATTTGATTTTACTCCGTTCAGAAGACCGTTGCCCGCACCCAGCAAGACAATAAGCATGAAAATTCCCCAAGCCACAGCAAAGCCGGTGAGAGCCGTCCTAAGCTTGTTTTTTCTTACCGAACTCCATATTTCTATGAGTACATCTTTCATGTCCCTACTTCATTATGCCCTCTTTCCCGAACGGAGAGGCGTTGTGCTTGATGTTCTTTTCGATTTCGCCTATCATTCCGTCTTTTATATGCACGATTTTGTCGGTGCAGTTGGCGACTCCGCTTTCGTGGGTAACGACAAGAATTGTCATCCCGTCTTCCTTGTTCAGTTTTGACAGAAGTTCCATTACTTCTACGGATGTCTTGGAATCAAGAGCACCTGTCGGCTCGTCTGCGAGTATAATCTGCGGCTTGGTAATCAGGGCCCTGGCTATTGCAACACGCTGTTTCTGCCCTCCTGACATCTCATTCGGATAATGTTCGGCCCATGCTGACAGACCAAGTCTTTCAAGGTATTCCATGGCCAGTGCACGGCGTTTCTTACGGCTTACTCCTTGATAGAACAAAGGCAGCTCCACATTCTCGACGGCAGTCTTGAAACCGATAAGGTTGAATGACTGGAAGATAAAGCCGATCATCCTGTTACGGTAATCCGCCGCTGTCCTTTCGCTCAAATTCTTGATTAGCTTTCCATTAAGCAGATATTCTCCGGAATCGTAATTGTCAAGTATGCCAAGTATATTCAGCAACGTGGACTTCCCGGACCCCGATGCCCCCATAATCGACACGAATTCGCCCCTTTCTATATTCAAATCGATGCCTTTCAAGACGTGCAGCGGCTGGCCGTTGTTGTATGTTTTGTTAATATCTTTTAATTGTATCAGCATTATATTCTTCCATTTAAGACTGCTATGTAGCGATAGACCACTGCATTAGTTTCGGAGTTCCGGTATTTGCAAGTATTGTGCCTTTATCTAATATATTTGTTCTTGTGTATTAGTTTAATAATACACTGCAAATATAAGCGTGTTTTTCATAATTGCAAAAATTATTTCAAATATTTTCATTTTTCCGGGGTCCGAATGCTTCACTTATGTGTCTTAATAGTACCATGCAAAAAGAACAAGTTGATATAATCCTGTTGCACAAGTATTTCAGATGTGAGACTTCACGATCTGAAGAATTGGCTATAATCCATTGGCTCTCAAATGATCCGGATGGCAGTCATGCTAAAGAATATAAAGATGCGCGTGCGCTTTTTGAGGGGCTCGTCTTGTATTCTGACGGTATCAGGCCTGTTGCAGGCAAATCTTCCGTCTTCAAGAAGACCATATCCAGTGTGATTAAATTCGCCTCCGCAGCTGCAATTATTGCCGCTGTTTGGTTTGTCGGCAGGAATACTTTGTTCAATGAACTTTCAAACGAGGTTGAGACAATCAAGGTGCCAGCCGGCAAGAGTATGAATATGGCTCTCGCAGACGGAACTTGCATTTGGCTTAATTCAGGGACCGAAATCGACATTCCGGTAGTCTTTTCCAACAAGGTGCGAAAAGTCAGATTGAAATCCGGAGAAGTCTTGTTCGATGTGAAAAAAGCCGCTTCAAGACCTTTTGTCGTTGATACCTATGCCGGAGATATTACCGTTTTGGGAACAAAGTTCAATGTCTCTGTGGAAGAAGACAGGGGCTATTTTTCTACGGCTCTTTTGGAAGGTTCGGTTAAAGTGAATACAAAGGATAATCAGAGGCTCGAATTTGTCATGAGCCCCAACGAGTCGCTGACGAAATATAATGATGTCTGGTCTAAAGAGACTATCAGCAACTCGGAATCCGTCATATGCTGGACGCACGGGCTTGTCAATATTGCCGGTCTGTCGTTCGAAGATATATTGAGAAAATTGGAAAAGACATTTGATATAGAAATTGTAGTTGATAGGGAGGATATGCCGGAAATCGGTCTGTCAAGGGGTAAGATAAGGACTTCTGACGGTATTGAGCATGCTTTGCAGGTGCTGGCCATGGCCTCTGACTTCAAATACGAGATTGATGCGGATTCAACCGTTGTCTATATCCGATAGAGGGTCATTCCAAAGGGGCCATGTGAATGGTCCCAAGACACTAATAAGCTAATAATTTCAAATTAATGATGAATAGTGCAATAATGAAGAACATTATAAGTTCTGTTCTGGTAATCGGGCTGCTCGCCTTGTCAATGCAGGCACATTCCCAAAACCGGAATAAAATTACGCTCAATA
Organism: uncultured Bacteroidales bacterium; assembly: GCA_947253655.1. GTDB lineage: Bacteria > Bacteroidota > Bacteroidia > Bacteroidales > UBA932 > Cryptobacteroides. The sequence goes on along the minus strand of CAMYAE010000024.1, from coordinate 12,777 downwards.
TGGAGAATACTCCTCTTGAGGAAATTCTCGATAATATTGAGAGCCAGACAAATTATCTGTTTCTGTGCGATAAGGTCGATTTAGCAGAGAAGAAGACCATTGTAGTTGAGAGCAAAAGCTTGGAAGAGGTGCTCCCGATATTGTTCAAGGGAACGGATGTCGTGTGGCGTATATCGAGTTCCAATGTTTACCTTTCTGTAAAGGCAAATAAACCCAAAACTTTGACGAACAGGGTTACGGGTGCTGTCATAGATGCGTTCGGGCAGCCTGTTATTGGAGCCGGAGTGCTTATTAAAGGTACTACAACAGGTGCGAGTACGGATATCGATGGAAATTTCGCATTTGACCTTCCTGATGATACCGGCTCGGATCTTCTTGAAATTACATGCCTTGGATATAAATCCAAAGTCGTTACAATAGGTGATAGGAGAGTTTTCAATATCACATTGGAGGACGAGGCAATAGCAATGGAAGGTACTGTTGTAACGGCACTTGGTATAAAACGTTCCGAAAAGGCCCTTTCTTATAATGTACAGGAGATTTCTTCTGATGATATTGTGTCCAACAAAGACGCCAACTTCATCAATTCCCTTAACGGAAAAGTTGCGGGACTTAATATCAATGCATCCTCGTCCGGAGTCGGAGGAGCCTCCAAGGTGATAATGAGAGGACAGAAGTCAATATCACAATCTTCAAATGCTCTTTATGTCATTGACGGCGTGCCGATGTATACAGCAGCAAAGGAAGGAGGTACCCAATTCGCATCTCAAGGTGCATCCGACCCTATTGCCGACATCAATCCTGAAGACATCGAAAGCATCTCAGTGCTTACCGGGGCTGCTGCAGCGGCTCTTTATGGTTCCGATGCTGCCAACGGAGCAATCGTGGTGACGACAAAAAAGGGAAAGGAAGGGAAAATTTCCGTCAAGTTTTCTGCAGGAGTGGATTTCATAAATCCCTTTGTTTTGCCTCGGTTTCAGAACCGTTATGGTACAGGAGACCTGAATTCTTCAATAGGTTCGGACCTCAGGAGCTGGGGAAAGAAGATGAATGAATACAACAATCCCGGATACGACCCGGCCAAAGATTATTTCCAAACAGGAGTAACCCATAACGAAAATATCTCTTTTTCGACAGGAACATCAAAGAGTCAGACCTATGTATCCGGCTCTGTAGTAGATTCTTATGGGGTCGTACCGAATAATAGATACAGTCGTTATAATGTTACTTTCCGTAATACGACTAATTTTCTGGAAGATAAGTTTCATTTGGATTTAGGTGCCACTTATGTTCAGCAGAAGGACAGAAATATGATCAACCAAGGTACGTACAACAACCCATTGGTCGGAGCGTATCTTTTCCCGCGAGGCGGGGATTGGGATGCGGTGAAAATGTATGAGAGATATAATGTTACCAGAAGGCTTTCTACCCAATATTGGCCGATCGGCGATGCCGGAATGACGATGCAGAATCCTTATTGGATCAATTACCGCAACCTAAGGGAAAACAACAAAGACCGTTTTATGCTCAACGGCTCTTTGTCATACGACATATTGGACTGGCTGAATGTTGCCGGCAGGGTGCGTATGGACAATTCTTTTACAAAATATACCGAAAAGTTCTATGCTACCACTTTCCCGCAACTGACTGAATTGTCTTCAAATGGCCTATACGGCATAACCTCAACTAAGGAGAGGCAGATATATGCCGATTTCTTAGTGAATATCGATAAACGCTTCGGGCATGATTGGAGCTTACAGGCAAACGTCGGTGCTTCAATAACTGACATGCGCGAGGATGCATTCAAAAACAGAGGGCCGATTGCAGACGGGGAAATCACTGCCGAAAAGCCGGGACTTGCAAATGTGTTCAATGTTCAGAATCTGAGCAATTCCCCGAAGACTACAAGGCTGCAGGACGGTTGGAGAGAACAGACTCAGTCTATTTTCGGCTCGGCTGAAATCGGCTATAAGGGAGCATATTATCTTACTCTTACTGCAAGAAATGACTGGCCATCACAACTCGCGGGTCCTCATTCCAACAGAAAATCGTTTTTCTATCCTTCTGTAGGAGCATCGGTTGTGCTTTCACAAATTATTCCAAATATGCCTAAAGACTTGGAATATATAAAGATAAGGGGTTCATACGCTTCTGTGGGTTCTCCTTTTGCACGTTATATAGCCAACCCTATGTACAAATGGAATGCAAGCGGACTGAGCTGGAACACCAGAACTCAATATCCTGTATATGACTTGAAGCCCGAACTTACAAATTCATTTGAGGTCGGTCTTTCCGCACGCTTCCTGAGATGGTTCAGTTTGGATGCAACCTACTATCACACAAACACATTGAACCAGACTTTCAATCCACAGATTTCAACAGGATCAGGCTCTTCTGATATTTTCATACAATCAGGAGATGTGCTTAATCAGGGCTGTGAAATTTCTTTAAGTTTCAACAAAGATTGGGGTAAATTCGGTTGGGGTTCCTATTTCACCTATTCTACTAACAGGAATAAAATAATGTCTTTGGCAGAAGATGTTCTCAATGCCGCTACTGGTGAGAGGTTCAGTGTAGAGTTGTTGGATATGAACGGTTTGGGACTTGCACACTTTATTCTTCGCGAGGGAGGCACTCTCGGTGACCTGTATTCCCTCGCAGACTATCACTACGACTCAAACGGCAGAATAGTGGTGAACGAGGACGGTTCAGTGACCCCTAACACCATTGCTTCCGCCAAGGATTACATAAAGCTCGGATCAGTACTTCCTAAAGCAAATCTTGCGTGGAAGAACGATTTCAAGGCCGGAAATTTCAATTTCGGATTTTTGGTTTCAGCACGAATAGGAGGTGTCGTATATTCAAGCACACAGGCTGTCCTTGACTATTACGGGGTTTCGGAAGCCTCAGCCGATGCCCGTGACGAGGGCGGTATAACAATAAACGGAAATGATATGATTGATGCGAATCGCTGGTACAGTTCCGTTGGCGGCTCCAATCCTTTGCCGCAGGAATACACGTATTCCGCTACCAATGTGCGTCTGCAGGAGGCCTCTATCGGATATACCATTCCGAGAAAGACTTTGAAAGGCTTGTGCGACCTGAATTTTTCCATTGTCGGCAGGAATCTGCTGATGCTTTATAATAAAGCGCCTTTCGATCCGGAATCAGTGGCAACAACAGGCAACTATTATCAAGGTATAGATCATTTTATGATGCCGTCTCTAAGAAATTTCGGCTTTAACGTAAGGATGACTTTCTAATATGTTTAAAGAGATGAAAAATACAATTATAAAGATAGGACTGACTTCTGCTGCTATGATAGTGATTGCAGGATGTACGGGCAAATATTTGGAAATCAACACTAATCCTTACGAAGTCAGCAAAGAGCAGACACTTACAGACGGTTATGCAATAGGAGCAGCCATTACGGCATTGTGCGGTACTGTCGTTTCGACAGATGTAAATACTGCTCAGTTCACCGATTGTCTTTTAGGCGGCCCCATGGGCGGATATTACTCTACAACAGGAGCTTTTGAGAAGACAATCGATAATTTCAATGCTTCCGACGACTGGACGAGAGTGTTTATGGCGAGTGACCGCATAATCCCTACTCTATATTCGAATTATAATGAATTGCAGCAGATTACGGACGACCCGGTTGTTATATCCGTTGCCAAGATTATAAAGATTCTTGCAATGCTAAGGGTTACCGACACATACGGACCAATCCCTTACACCGAAATCGGAAAAGGCGGTCAGATCTCCGTTGCCTACGATTCGCAGGAGAAAGTGTATGATGCTATGTTTGAGGAGCTTGACGAGGTTATCAAGGTCTTGACCGAGAACAAGCTTTCGGGTTTCTCGCCAAAAGCCGACCCTGTTTATGACGGCTCTGCCGTGAAATGGTGCCGATTTGCCAATTCTCTAAAATTAAGAATGGCAATGAGGATTGTGTACGCCGATAAGGCAAAAGCCAAGAAGTATGCGGAAGAAGCAGTATCTCACGAAATAGGAGTATTTGCGTCGAATGATGACAATGCAGCCCTTCGTCCGGTGGCTTTTGGCGATAAGGGAAATCCTCTATATACTGCAATAAAATACAATCAGCCGGCCGGTTGCAATACCGGAGGAGATACTCATGCGGCGGCAGATATAATCTGTTATATGAACGGTTACAATGATCCGCGGCGTTCTGTTTATTTCATAAAATCCGAGTTCGAAGGTGTGCCTTATGTAGGAATTCGCGTAAGCATCGCCAAACCTTCCCTGAATACCCTCGGTCGCAAATATTCAGGTGTCAACATCTCTCCGAGCGATTTGCTTGTGTGGATGAATGCTGCTGAAGTCTCTTTCCTCAAAGCTGAGGCAAAGGCTGTCTTCGATTTTGATATGGGAGCAGGCACTGCGGAGGAGTTCTACAATAATGGCATTTCATTGTCATTCGCACAATTGGGTGTGTCCGGAGACATGGAATATAAGGAAAACGATACTGATAAACCGGAGTCCTATGTAGATCCGGCAGGAAAAGACAGTTATCCAACCCTCCTTTCAGAACTTACTGTAAAATGGGATGAGACCGCTGGCAAAAAGGCCAAACAAGAGCGAATCCTTATTCAAAAATGGATTGCAAACTTCAATAACGGCAATGAGGCATGGGCGGATCACAGAAGGACAGGTTATCCCCATTTCATGCCGGCTACAGAAGCTGGGAACAAGAGCAACGGCATGGTGTCATCGACTTTCGGAGCTCGCAGGATGCGCTATCCTCTTGCAGAATACACCAATAACGGCAATAACGTCAATGCTGCTGTCGCAAATCTCCTTAACGGGCCGGACAGAATGAGCACAAGGCTGTGGTGGGACTGCAACCCTGATGTAAAATAGACATATAATTAACAATACAATGAGACTGAATATCAATATATCCGCTTCTTTGTTGGCAGCTGTTTCAACAGCAATGCTATTGGGAAGCTGTGCGAAATGGACAAAGCCCGAAAGCCTTGATTTCCGTCGTTCTTTCATAGAGAATGAGAATAAGGAGGCCTACGATTCTTATCTTAATAATATCAGGGAATATAAGAACAGTGAGCACAAGCTTATGTTCTTGACAATGAAAGGAATATCCGACAAGCCTTTTTCCCAAAGCCAGCATCTTATGGCTATGCCCGACAGTGCCGACTATATATGCCTGCGGGTAGACGGTGAGCTGAATGAAATTATAGCATCCGAAGTTGCCGAAGTTCGAGAAAAAAAGGGAACAAAGTCTTTGCTTTTGCTTGATTATGCTCCTATTCACGAGGCTTGGGGGCTTCTTGAAGACGAGCGTGCCGATAAAGGCCAGGCTCCGGGCACAAAGGAGGAGCTAATCGCTTTCTTCAAGGAACAGACCGAAGCCAGGCTTGCCGCCTGTAATAAATATGGCCTTGACGGCCTAATGGTCACTTTCTTAGGAAACACTTCCAATGAGTACGCTCTTAATTCCCATGTCGCATATATGAATGCGATAAAGGATTTCCATAAGGCTAACCCGGACAAGATACTCGCATTCAGAGGTACTGTGAGAAATGTTGTTGACAAAGAGTTCCTTAAAGAATTCAAGTATCTTACTATTGTTACGGGAGAGGATCCGAATCTTTCGGTAATGGTGGGCCGTATTTTTGGAAGTCAAGTGGCAAAGGATCGTGTGATAATGGAGCTTTCCGTTCCTTCTGCGGATGAGCCGGAGCAGAAAGGGCTTTCTCCGATAGCGGCAGCAAACTGGCTTATAGGCGAGTTGGACAATGAGGACTTTAAAATACTCGGACTTGCGGTCTCTAATGCTTCCGATGATTATTTCCGCAAGGAAGGAGCATTCATTAATATCCGTAAAGCGATCAGTATCATTAATCCTGTTGCAAGTACAGAATAATTAGGAGGGATGAATATGAAATTATTTACAAAAATATCATTTGCTTGTCTTGCCATTGTGTTTGCAGCTGCTTGCAATAAGCAAGGGGAAAAGTTCGACAATAAGGTGTTTATCATATCGGATGATATGAAAAACGAAGTAAGAGTGGCTGTCGACGAGGGAGAAAAGACAACGGAGCGTCTTGTTAAAGTGGGCGTGGCACAGCCATTGTCCGAAAATCTCGATGTCACCTTTACCAAGTCTCCGGAGCTGCTCGAAAATTTCCGCGGAGGTTGGTATTCTCCCGAAGCGGAATTGCTCCCTGAGGCGAATTGTGATTTGTCCGGCATATCGACAGTTATAAGGGCCGGGGATATAGAAAGCGACAATGTCCGTATTGCATTTAAGGATCTTGACAAGTTGGATTACAGCAAAGTCTATGTTATGCCGGTATCCATCTCATCCAACGGTATCGGTGCTCTGGAAAGAGCGAAGACCATGTATTTTGTAGTCAAAGAAGCCTCGCTCGTGAATTATGCGGCAGACCTCTATACAAACTGTGCATGGCCTATATGGGACGGCTTCGATAAAGTCAAGGGAATGGAGCAATTTACTATGGAAGCGCTTGTAAACTGCCATTCATTTGCCAATAAAAGTAATATAATGACGATTATGGGCGTTGAAGACCATTTCCTTATACGTATAGGTGACGTAAACATTCCGAAAAACCAGATTCAGGTTGCAGTTGCATATAAGGATGTCGGTCCCGGCTCAACTTACCGCCAGTCCGTTTCAAATGGTGCAATGCAGCTTAGGACAGACAGGTGGTATCATATTGCCGTGACCTTCGACAAAGGACGTATCAAGGCCTATGTGGACGGGAAACTGAGGGGCGACGAGGACTTGTCCGTAATTGGATTCCGTCCCAATGAGGTTACCGGAGTGACAGAGCCTGTAGAATTCAAGTCTGTTGATTTCAGTGCACCGCATTCCGACGAAATGGAAGGCAAGCCGCGCTGTTTCTGGGTAGGCTACTCTTATGACAAGGACAGGAGCCTTAACGGAATGATTGCCGAAGCAAGGGTCTGGAACAGGGTGCTGACGGCGGAAGAAATAAACAAACCTAACCATTTCTATAAATTATATCCTGAGGATATCGATGACAGTCTGATTGCATATTGGAAATTCTCCGAAGGTACGGGGAAGATAATAAAAGACTATTCCAAATATGGAAAAAATCTGACAGCCGATCATTCACCTATCTGGTATCCTATAGGTTTACCCGCTAAATAAAATAATATAACTAATCAATAATCAATAAAATCATTGTAATTATATGAAAATCAAATCTTTAATTCTAAGTCTGGCGGCTTTTGTTTCCGCACTGACTTTTGTCTCTTGCTCAAAGGAAGATCCCAAGAAGGACACTTTGACAGTAGAGCCGTCATCAGCCATAAGTTTCAAGGCTGCAAGCAACATGGATGTTAGGCTGAAAGTCACTACATCTGCAAAAGAATGGTCTTTTACTGCTCCTGAGTGGGTCAGTACAAAGAAAGAGGCCAAATCACTTATTGTAAACGTCAAGGAGAACACATCTAAAGATGCAAACATCGGACGAATTATAATTAGTGCAGGAAACGCCGAGCCGGTGAAGATTAGCGTGCTTCAGGAAGGAAATGAAGGCACGAACCCTAATCCTGGAGACGGAGTTTCAGTAAAACTGAATGACAAGGGTGGCAGTATGAATATTTTTGCCGTTAAAGGAAAGAATACTGTTGCCAGCTTTACTGCCGTAATAGCAGAGGCGGCTGCAAAAGACGTGGAAGTGGAACTTTTCGTCGATTCAGAATACCTCAGTGAGTACAACTATCTGAATCAGCAGGCTGCTGTAGTTTTCCCTGCTGACAAAATCGGATTGCCTGCAAATACGAAGATTACCATTCCGGCAGGTAAGACAGAATCAGCACCTGTAGAGGTGTCATTTGATGCTGCCTCTTTGGATTTCGGTACTCAGTATCTTATTCCTCTTTATATCAAGCCTGTAAAATATGCAAGCGTAAAGCAGGATGCACGTCTTAACTATCTTCTTATGAAAAAGGCTGATAGGGCTATCAAGAACGTATTGTATTTCGAGGTAAATGACGTAAACCCTCTTAATGCTTTGGAATATGTGCTCACAGATGGCACACCTTTCTTTGATGCAGTTATCTTGTTTGCTGCCAATATCAACTATAATCAAAAAGAGGATCTTGTATATCTTCATAACAATCCTAATGTCCAGGCTCTCCTTGATGAGACTGATGTATATCTTCAGCCGCTTCGTAAGGCCGGTATCAAGGTTTATCTCGGACTTCTCGGAAACCACACGCCTGCAGGACTTGCAGCCCTTTCCGATTGGGGATGCCACGAGTGGGCACAGGAAGTGGCAGATGCCTGCAAGAAATACAAGCTGGACGGTGTGAATCTTGATGACGAGTATTCTTCGGCCCCGTTGTATAACAACAAGTGGTTTACGGGAACCACTTCGAGCGCATCAGCAGCCCGTCTGATGTATGAACTTAAGATGGCTATGAAAGAAAAGTGCTCTTGGCCTACGGAAGTTTCGCATTTTGACTGGGGTGCCATCTCATCCGTTCCTTCTGTTGAGGTAGACGGAGTCGTGCACAGGCCTGTTGAATTCGTGGATTTCCATGTCGCAAATTATGGAAGTGCTTCATCCCCTTACGGTGGAATGACACTCGCACAGTGCAGTGGTGCATCCATTGAACTGAACCGCGGTTATCTTCCTGGCGGAAACTGGGCAGAAAATTTGAGGAATGGCGGATATGGCTGGTGCATGTGGTTCGCATTCGACCCTTCCGGAACAGGAAGCGTATATAGCAATTATAGTAGAGCTTTCCCTCTTTTCCGTCAGGCTGCACAGGCTTTCTACGGACAAGACGTAAAAGTTCCTACGGGAGTATATAACAAATTAGGTGAAGGAAAATACGATCCAAAACGCTATAGCAGATAATAACATATAACCAATAATATTATAAACATGAATATGAAAAAGATACTTATGGCAGCTTTTGCGGCACTCGCAATTTTTGGCTGCAATAAAGAAAATAATGGGGATCAGCCGATAGCAGATGCCATTTCGGTCGCTCCGAAAGAGAGCCGGGTTACAGCAGATGGCGGTATAGTTAAGGTGATAGTTACGAGCACCGGAGAATGGACATTGAAAGGAAAGGCTGATTATAGCAGCTGGGTCACCCCTTCTGCCGTTAAAGGCGTTGACGGTGACGTGGTTTCATTCACAGTAAAAACAAATCCTGAGACCGAAAACAAGCTCTCCGAATGGGAGTTTACTTGCGGAACGGCCAAAGATGTTTTTAAGCTGACTTCAAAAGGTGTCGTAATTATTCCTGAACATCTCACTCTGGCCTCTGATGCGAAAGTTGTACTCAACGAAAAGGCTGGAGAAGTTGTGGTAAGACTTGAAACCTCTCTGGGTTACAGGACTCTTAAGCACACCCTTACCGATGGTGCAGAGGCCTGGCTGAAATATCTGACCACTCTTGAAGTTGATGGCGGTGCTGAAATGCACTTTGCCTACGGTGCTCTTTCCGGTCTTAAAGACAGGTCAACAGAGATTACCGTTACCGGTGAGGGGGTAGAACCTGTAAAGGTGAATGTGCTTCAGGAAGCGGAAAGAGTGCTTAAGGTAGCCCAGCCTTTCTATACCGCACCTGTAGCCGGTGGTGATCTGGTTGTTGAAATAGCTACAAACGTTAAGTATGAAGTTACCATTGCAGAAGAAGGCAAGAGCTGGATTACTCAGGGAGAAAAGAAAGACGGAAGCATAACTTTCAAAATCGCTTCGCTGAGCGGGAATAAACGTTCCGCCAAGGTTTCTTTCAAGCAGACAGATGCCAAGGAAGGAGCCACTCCGCTTTCTGATGAAATTACAATTTCACAGTTGAGTGCTCTGATTCATTGGGCTGCCAAGATGAATGGCAACAGGCTTTTCCCTAAGTGGGAGGCCGGTGGTCCCGGATATGCTGATGCATTCACTCTAGAGACGCTTGTAAAATTCGACAATTTTGATAAGCCGGCAGGTGGCATATTTACTATTATGGGAATAGAAGGGAAGTTCCTTCTCCGTATGGGTGACGTTGGCAATGCATTGAATAATCTTCAGATAGCTACCTCTAATGGCAATCTGAATGTTACCGAATTCGATTTTGAGGCCAACAGGTGGTATCATATAGCCGTTACTTATACTGGTGGCGAGATATCGGTTTATGTGGACGGAGACCTCAAATTGAGGGAGACCAGGTTTCTGTGGAGTTTGAATCTGTCTCCTCAGTGGAGCTATGAGCCATGGGGCGATCGTTGCTTCTGGGTTGGATATTCTTATGAGTACAACCGCGACACCTATGGACAGATGACAGAGGTGCGTATATGGAACAAGGCTCTTACCGAAGAGGAAATCAACGCTCCTGATCACTTCTATAAAGTAGATCCGCACTCACAAGGTCTCTTCTCTTACTGGCCATTTACAGCCGGTAACGGAGATTCTATTGAGGATGCAACCGGAAAAGGCAATAAGCTCTACGGTGAGAGGAATGTAAGGAAACAGGGCGGCGACAATATCGGTGATCCTGGTATCGAATGGGTTGAGGTTGCACTACCTGAAAAATAATCTGAAGGTGGGCTTCTGCCCAATATTTAAGGTGGGGTCGGGCTTTAATGTTCGACCCCATTTTACTATATTTATGGAAAATATGCAGAAATGAAAAGATTTGGATCGGTATTTTTATCATTTATTCTTGCTGTTATAGCATTTTCGGAATCTTGCAGTAAGTCGTCAGGAGTAGAACAAGAAGGACAGGAGGTCTTGCCGGAGGCTCCGGTTTTGAGCGTTGATGTAAAAACACTCGAATTTGAGGCAGAGGGCGGAAGCCTCGATATAGAAGTAAAAGCAAACAGGAATATCGTGGTTACTTGTCCGGATTCTTGGTGCAAGGCCGGGCTCCAGGAGGTGGGCGATGTTTTCGTTTTGCAAAAAAGAGTGATGAACTTAAGCGTGCAGCCGTGTAAAGCGGCACGCACTACAACAATCACTCTGTCTGCACTTGAATGCGAAGACATTGAAATCAAAATAGTTCAGAAAAAAGCCTTAAAGAGCACTTGCGACTTACTTTCATTTTCCATAAAAAAGGAATTAAACGGTCTTGAAAAAGACATTGTATTCTCAAAAGACAAGTCCGGGCTGAAACTGTCGGCAAAATACTTGAAATGGATTGAAAAGCCTGATCCCGAAATATTGGTGCCGACCTTTGAAACCAATGGGGAAAAGGTGATTCTGAATGGTACAGAGATTGTTTCGGGCAAGACACCGATAGACCTTTCAGAGGATGTAATATTGAATGTTGTCGCCCAAAGCGGTGATGAGAAGGTCTATACGATTTCCCTGAATTGTCCGCAGATAAATAAAGAGCTTGCTGTTCTTCATTTGAAGCCGTCGGCGATTATAGCAGACAAGAGTACTTATGTCAAAACCGATATAGAACTTTACGATAAGAGTACAGGAGCTTCCGGAGAGGGGTGGTGGAGTGCTGAAGACGGTGTGGTGGAGCTTAGGGGCAGAGGCAATTCTACTTGGGGGCTCCCCAAAAAACCGTTCAGAATTAAGTTTCCTAAAAAATTCAGTCCGGTAGGGCTGAATCATGCAAAAGCAAAAAGTTGGGTTTTACTTGCCCAGGATATGGATAAGTCTTTGATAAGAACTCATCTCGCCTTTGAATATTCACGTGTTTTGTTCAATAGTACAGAAGCATGGCACGATAGTGAAGCCATATTGTTTACGCCCTGTTCTAAGTTCATAAATATCTATTTCACAGGTCCTTACTTCGATAGCTCTAAGAATCGTACAATTAATATGGACGGAGATTATCTCGGAGTTTATCAGATGAGTGATCAGATGCAAATGGGCAAAGGCAGGATTGCCGTTGATAAACTTACTGCTGCCGACGGCAACGATCCTGCCAAAATAAAAGGCGGTTATATTATAGAAACGGATTTGCACGAAGGAAATAGATTTTCTGCTCTCAAGAGGGTAAAAATGACATATAAGTATCCCGATGATAAAGATTTTGACCAATCTCAATATGATTATATCTCAAACTTTATAAATAATGCCGAAAGAGCCTTGTACGCAACTGATTATAAAGACCCTGCCAACGGTTGGCGAAAATGGTTCGACGAGAAGACCTTGGCGGATTTCATCATCGTAAAGGAATTTGTCGGAGATATGGACGGGTACACGAGCACTTATATGTATAAACCTCGGAATTCCGATAAATTGTATTTCGGCCCTATATGGGATTGCGACAAAGGCTGGGACAACGACAAGAGGATCCCGCATTATGAATATCCTCCTCTTGACAATCTTATGATTAAAGCAGGATTTTGGATGCCTCCTTATGTCAGCAATGACTGGTTCTGGAGATTCTGGTCGGATGAGACTTTCAGAGCCTTTGTAAATGCAAGGTGGAAGGCTAAGAAGGCCGAACTCGAAGCTATAACTGATAAAGTCCTTATAGAATTGCCGGAAAATATGAGCAAGGCTATTGAAGCTAATTTTTCCGTATGGAAATTCAACTACCAGTATAGCGGAGAGGCTAAAATGCCGGCAGCTACCTACGGAGATGAAATTACAAGAATACGAAATCTTTCCAAGAGAAGGGCCGCACTTTTGGACAGGCTTTTTTCCGAATAGAACATCTGATAATTCCTTACACTATACACTTACAAAGATTTTATTAACTTTGTAAGTGTATGACAGGCACTAATGCTGTCTCTTATACACATCTCCGAGCCCACGAGACATCTCAGGATCT
>CAMYAE010000023.1 GCA_947253655.1 uncultured Bacteroidales bacterium | reverse complement strand
TTTGGAGAGTCCTGATGTCATTCATCTGACATCGGGACTCTCTTTTTTTATGGTAACCATTGTAAATGGGTAGCCTTAGGTCAGAGCATCCGAAGTTCGTAAGTTTGCAAGTCCTTAGGGCTGTATGGGTCGTAAGGATATTCCTCCTGAGGTCTGTATGTCAGGAAGTACGAAATTATGTAGGTCAGAAAGTCTGTAAGTTTGCAAGTGTACAAGTCCGTAAGGATGTAGCTCCGTAAGTCTTTACGCTTGGTGGAATAGTATGTGTTTGCAAAATCCGGCAGCCGCCTTCTGCAGCTGCTAAGCGGAGGCGGTTTTTATTGTAAAGCTGATAGTCGTTCCCTTGTTAGGAGCACTTTCGATATTGATATGCCCGCCGGTCATTTCCACGAGTTCTTTGCACACGATTAGTCCAAGACCGCTTCCGCTTTCACCGGCTGTGCCTAATGCGGATTTCTGGCCGCTCAGACTGAATATCTTCTCTTTCCTTTCCTCATCCATTCCTACACCGTGGTCTTTCACACTGACTTTGTAGTAACTCTTTTCCTGAGAGGCACTAATCTCAATAACTCCACCTGTATGCGAGAATTTTATTGCATTGCTGACTAAGTTTCTTATGACTGTCTTTGTGGCATTCACATCAGCGTAAGCGTAGGTCTCGGAAGGAATATTGATCTCTGTAGATATGTTTTTCTGATGCATTTGTTCATTCAGTGGCTTGACGGCTTCCGCCACAACATCTCCCAGATCCAATCTTATAGGCTCATATTTCATTTTGCCGACTTCAATCCTGGACCAGTTAAGCAGGCTAATGAGCAACTCCAAAAGGGATTCCGATGATTTTGAGAGCTCTTTGCACTGCTCTAAAACCAGATCTTTAGGCAGATTCTCATAATTGTTTACAAGCAGACGCAATGTGTTTTTTTGTGCTATTACCGGATTTTTCAGGTCATGCGATATTATTGAAAAGAACTTATTCTTAATAGCGTTTGACTCCATTAGTTCCATGTTGTGCTTTTCCTGAAGCCTGCCGTAGCGATACATCAGCAGCAGAATAGCAATCAGTACCAATCCTATAAGAACGGAAGCGATAATCGTAGTTTTCTTCTGTATTACCTCCTTGTTCTTTTCCATAAGCACCTTGTTCATAGCTATCTGGTTCTGTTCCTGCTCGAATTTTATCCGGCTTTGGGCTATTGCCTGCTCGTCTTTCTGGGTAGACATGCTGTCGGCATAGGCCATGCTTATGCTGGCCTCCTCGTATGCCTTTTTATAATTCCCTTGTTTCTCATATAATAGTGCCAGATAACCGTGTATGGCGTTCTTATGTCCATAGGATCTTCTTCCGATGACAAGATCCGAGGCCTCGTCAAGATAGGATTTGGCCTTTTTTAGCTCCCCCTTGTCTATATAAATCATAGCCAATGAGGTGCAAGACTTGGTGAGGTTCCACGTGTCATTGGATTTCTTCAAAACCTCATAACCGGAAAGAAATGCCTGCTCTGCCTTGTCTATATCCCCTATCGTATAGGCCAACTGCCCCAACCGGTTATGGCATATACCGATACCGTTGTTAGACTTAACATGCATATTATATTCAAGGGCCCTGTTATACATTACGCCTGCGGAATCAAATTGATCCCGGTATTCATAGATACTTCCAATAGTAGTCCAGTTCATTGCCATTCCGATATAGTTGCCAATCTGAATATCGTATGCCAATGATTTCCGGAAATATTTTTCCGCCTCCTCACCGTTGTCCAGATATTTATAGACATTGCCGATTCCGTTAAAAATGTAGGAATGCTGCCTTTTTCCCTCCTCCGTATCTACGTAGTCACTGTTTTCCAATTCGCTTAAAGCATAAAACAGATATTCCGATGCACTGGAATAGGCCCCTATTCTTCGGCAACTCGTAGCAAGACCGATAAGGGTCTGGATTGCATCGCAGGTCTCATTAAGCTCATTTTGAAGCTCTGCCGCCCTCTTATAGGCCTCTATGGCTTCTATATACTCGCTCTTCTGATTATATTTCCTACCTAAGGCATAGAAAGTCATGGCAACAGCCGAACTGTCTCCCGCAGAGCGGAACATCTCTAAAAGCCCATTCAACTCGTTGATGTCATTACCCCGCGCGAAGACCACCTTTTCGACGGAATCCTTATAGTGTGGCAAATCCTTGGCAAAGCAAGTTCCAAGAATGGAAATACCTGACAATATGATAATTATAAGTCTTTTCATAGAACAATTATTAAAAATCATCCTTAATGTTATAATGATTCCTTTCGTATGAGGTCCGCGATATCATTTCGCATACAAATCCGGCAAGGAAAAACATAACTCCGACGATTACTGCTACCAATGACAGATAGAACAAAGGCTGGTCCGACACTGCCCTGAATTTCATGCCGTTAGCCTGATGCACGAGTTTGGAGATTATCAGCCATACGGCAATAATAAAACCGGTAAGGAACATAAGTATCCCAGAAAATCCGAAAAAATGCATAGGCTTTTTCCCGAATGTGCTTAAAAACCACAAGGTCAGCAGGTCCAGAAATCCGTTGACAAATCTTTCTACACCGAATTTGCTTTTGCCGTACTTGCGTTTCTGATGATGTACAGGCTTCTCCGTGATTTTGTCAAAGCCGGCGTTCTTTGCGAGATAAGGTATGTATCTGTGCATTTCCCCGTAGACTTCGATGTTTTTCACGACCTGGTTCCGATATGCTTTCAGCCCGCAATTCATATCGTGCAGTTTTATGCCCGTAATATGCCTTGCAGTGGCATTATAAAGTTTGGACGGCAGATTCTTTGTGATTTTATTGTCCTGCCTGTTTTGTTTCCAGCCGGATACCACATCGAATCCGTCTTCCGTAATCATACGATACATTTCAGGAATCTCTTCCGGAGAATCCTGCAAATCGGCATCCATTGTGACCACCACATTCCCCGTTGCCCGCTTGAAGCCGCAATATAGTGCAGCAGACTTGCCGTAGTTGCGTCTGAATGAAATGCCGTGTATGCGACTGTCTTTTTCCGCCTCCTCCCTTACAATGCCCCAAGAGCCGTCAGTGCTGCCGTCATCAACCATAATTATCTCATAGTCGTAGCCCTCTTTTTGCATGACCTCTGAAATCCATGAAATCAGTTCAGGTATGGATTCCTCTTCATTAAATAGAGGAACTACGATTGAAATATCTTTGGGCTTTTCCATATTTTCTAATTAATTGGACTGTACTCCTCCTGTGTCTTCAAAAGGATTTGACGACGGGATATTGCGCGACAGAATCAGTGACAGTATATATCCGAATAGAAAACAATATATCAGGACAGAAAAGAAAACATATACCTGTATATTGTCAAGAACTGCCTGCATGGCATTTTGAGAGTTCAGATCCAGCATAGACATGCTTTCTCCGAGCTTGGAATTTATCTCAGCGACAATCTTTTCTTCTGACGTAAGCAGAATGGATGCAAGAGAATATGCTGCAACTATAAGCGATGACAATAATGCTGATATCCTACCGAACCTGAATGTGTCCCTGTTGCTTGCACCGGGATATTTTCTCACAATCTGCAACATGAAGAAACGCATAAGGAAAATACAGCCTGCAAATTTTGCGGCCCAAAGCAGGAAGCCGACCACAGAGACCGTCGCTGCTATTGCCGTCCCTCCCGACAGTTTCGACAGAAGGGTGACAAGTATGTTATAGACAACGGAAACGGCACCAAGCGCCAAGGCGGCTTTGCCTCCTTCATTCCATAGAATGCTGCGGTTGATATTTTCTGCCATATATTTGTTTATTGAGGTAGAATCATAGCATCTTTCTGCCGAATTACTTATGCAAAGATAGAAAAAAATCCGTATCTTTGACGCTCTAATATAATTATATGGCTAAGCGATTGAAATTATGATAGATATTAGATTTCCAGACGGAAGCGTAAAGTCTTTTGAAAAAGGCGTTACAGGTTATGATATAGCAATGGGCATAAGCCCTCGTCTTGCAGCCGAAGTCCTTGCGGTTTCAGTTGCATTTGACAACGATGCGGATAATTGGACTACGTATGATCTCGGACGTCCTATAAACGAGAATGCCTCTGTCAGACTGCTGAAATGGGAGGACGATGAAGGCAAGCATGCTTTCTGGCATTCTTCGTCACACTTGATGGCCGAGGCTTTGGAAGCTTTGTATCCGGGCGTGAAATTCGGGATCGGCCCTGCAATAGAAAACGGTTTCTACTATGACGTAGATCTTGGAGGCAGGACAATATCGGATACAGACCTCCCTAAAATCGAGAAGAAAATGCTGGAACTGGCACGGGAGAAGCAGAAATTCGTAAGAATTGATGTCTCAAAGGCAGAAGCCATGAAGCATTTCGAGGAAAAGGGAGATAAGTATAAGTGTGAGCTTATAAGCGAACTTGCCGACGGTACTATTACCTATTATAACAACGGCAATTTCACTGACCTTTGTCGCGGCCCTCATCTTATGAGTACGGAGCCGATCAAGGCAGTGAAGCTTACTTCAATTGCCGGTGCATATTGGAGAGGAGATGAAAAGCGCGAGCAGCTGACACGTATTTATGGAATAACTTTCCCGAAGAAGTCGTTGCTGGACGATTATCTTAATATGCTGGAAGAGGCCAAGAAGAGGGATCACCGCAAGCTCGGCAAGGAAATGGAACTGTTCACTTTCTCTCCTAAGGTGGGCCTGGGTTTGCCTTTATGGCTTCCAAGAGGGGCTGTCATGAGGCAGCAGCTTGAAAACTTCCTTAGAAGAAAACTTAACGAGTACGGCTATCTGCCTGTCGTTACCCCTCATATAGGAAGCAAACAGCTTTATGTTACTTCAGGCCATTATGCCAAATACGGCCAGGATTCTTTCCAGCCGATACACACCCCTCAGGAGGGCGAAGAATATTTGCTGAAACCGATGAACTGCCCTCACCATTGCGAGATATTCAAATCCGCACCGCGCTCTTACAGAGACCTGCCTATAAGGTTTGCCGAATTCGGTACAGTGTACAGATACGAGCAGAGCGGTGAGCTGCACGGACTTACAAGAGTGCGTTCTTTCACACAGGACGATGCCCACATGTTTGTAATGCAGGAGCAACTGAAAGATGAGTTCAAAAAGGTAATCGACCTTATTCTATATGTCTTCAAAGTCTTTGATTTTAAGGATTATACGGCACAGATCTCGCTCCGGGACAAGGTTAACAGAGACAAGTATATAGGAAGTGACGAGAATTGGGAGAAAGCAGAAGCGGCAATTATCGAATCTGCCGCAGAAAAGGGGCTTAAAACTGTTGTAGAATATGGAGAGGCCGCTTTCTATGGGCCTAAACTCGACTTTATGGTCAAGGATGCCATAGGCAGGAAATGGCAGTTGGGTACAATTCAGGTAGACTACAATCTGCCGGAGCGTTTTGAATTGGAGTACACCGACTCCGACGGCACTAAAAAACGTCCTGTAATGATACATAGGGCACCTTTCGGGTCAATCGAACGTTTTACCGCCGTACTGCTTGAACATACCGCCGGACATCTCCCGTTATGGCTTGCTCCTGAACAGGTTAAGGTTCTGCCGATTAGCGAGAAATATGCGGATTATGCAAAAAAAGTTTGTGATTTGCTGAATAATTCCGATATTCGTACTTCCGTTGATGACCGTAACGAGACGCTCGGCAAGAGAATCAGGGAGATTTCCTTGCTCAGAGTGCCCCTGCTGCTGATTGTGGGTGAGAAAGAGGTTGCGCAAGGGGCTGTTTCAGTGCGTCACGAAGGGGAAGATAAGGGAACAATGAAAATTGAAGAGTTTGTAAATTGGTTCAATGAGGCCGTGAAGGCTGAATTGCACTGATAATTCGCTCAATATATTATTATACTAATTAAATTATAGGAGGATAATTTTATCGCAACACCTTACAAACCAAATCACTTCAGCAGACCGAGGCCTGCTGGACCAAAGCCGGGAGGCAGCAATGCCGAACGTTCTCGTGATAGCCGCAGTGCATTCAATGCCAAAGGGGAGAACGAACTCAGAATTAATGGAGAAATAACTTCTCCGCAGGTACGCCTTGTCGGTGACAACATTCCGGAACAGGGTATTTATCCTATTTCGGAAGCCAGGAAGTTGGCGGAGAGTCTCGAATTGGATTTGGTTGAGATAAGTGCCAAGGCGGACCCTCCCGTTTGCAAGATTTTGGACTATCAGAAATATCTCTATCTTCAGAAGAAGAAGGCCAAGGAGATGAAACTGAATTCCGCCAAAATCGTGATAAAGGAAATCCGCTTCGGCCCGAATACAGACGAGCACGATTTCCAATTCAAGTTGAAGCATGCTCAGGGCTTCCTGTCGGAAGGAGCCAAGGTGAAGGCATCCGTGTTTTTCAGGGGCCGTTCCATTCAGTTTTCCGATCAGGGTGAAAGATTGCTGCTGAGATTTGCCGTTGAACTTGAGGAATTTGGCCGTGCCGAGCACATGCCGAAGCTGGAGGGCAAGAGGATGATAATGATGATTGCTCCAATAAAGAAGAAATAATCCTTTTGGATTTATATATTATTAACAATTAACAATTTAAAGAGATGGCAAAGCAAAAGACCAACTCCGGTGCCAAAAAGCGTTTTTCGCTTACCGGAACGGGCAAAATCAAGAGAAAACACGCTTATCACAGCCACATTCTCACAAAGAAGACCAAGAAGCAGAAAAGAAATCTTCGACAGTTCACCATTGTTGACAAGAGTGACGTCAAGAGAGTAAAGGAACTCCTTGTAATTTAATTAATTAAAGTTTAATCCGGAAAGTAGTCGCAAAAGAATCTTGTAGAAGATCACTACCTCCGCAAAAATCAAAATTATGCCAAGATCAGTAAATTCAGTAGCCTCAAGGGCTCGCCGCAAGAAAATTCTCAAGAGAACTCGCGGTAATTTCTTAGCCAGAAAAAATGTCTGGACGGTAGCAAAGAACACCTATGAAAAGGGTTTGACGTATGCCTACCGTGACCGTAAGGCCAAGAAACGTGAATTCCGCGCTCTCTGGATCCAGAGAATCAACGCGGCTGCACGTCAGTTTGGAATGTCCTATTCACAATTCATGGGCAAGCTTTCAAAGCAGAATGTGGGTTTGAACCGCAAAGTGCTTGCAGACCTTGCAATGAATAATCCAAAGGCATTCGAAGCCATTATCAATTCCGTGAAGTAGTCAAGACAATGGGGTTGAAGGAGATTGCTCGTAATCGGTGGGTAAGGATGGCTTTTTGGGCCCTCCTATACATCTTATGGGTAATCTGGCTTGGAAACTATTGGTGGCTCCTCGGTCTTATCGTCATTTTCGACCACCACATTACCAAAAAAGTAAAGTGGCTGTTCTGGAAAAAGGACTATAAGGAGGGCGAGAAACGGAATGTCCTGCTTGAATGGGTAGATGCCATTATTTTTGCAGTGATTTTCGTGACTTTCATCAATATTTTCTTTTTTCAGGCTTTCAAAATCCCTTCATCCTCAATGGAAAGCTCCCTGCTTACAGGAGATCATCTTTTTGTAAGCAAGGTCACTTTCGGTCCCAAGCTCCCGGAAACGCCTCTGACTATACCGTTTACGGACAATACCATTTTCGGTCACGAATCCTATTCCACCCTTATTAAAAATGACTATAAGAGGTTGAGAGGATTTCGGAATGTGAGAAGAGGCGACTATGTGGTGTTCAATTTTCCGCACGGTGACACTGTCCTGACCAAAATTCCGGCAGACGATTATTATGCCGTATGCAGGACAGCCGGAAGAAGCTATGCAATAGCCAATTACGGTCCAATAAAGGTCAGGCCCAACGACAAGAAAGACCACTATGTCAAAAGGTGCGTGGCAGTCGCAGGCGACACCCTCACCGTTAAGGACGGAAGAGTCTATATCGGTCAGGAACCTCAGGAGGTATGGCCGGGCGTGCAGAACACTTACACGGTAATAACAAACGGGACGGCTATCAACAATATAACGTTGGAGAAAATCGGGCTGAACGTCGCCGAATTATGGTACGATGGCAAACTGCCCGGCTATCCGCAAATGCCGCTTACGGCCGAGATGCTTTCAAAAGTTGAGGCAATAAGCAATGTCGTGGATATTGAGCTCAACAATGATATTTATCCGCCGGATTATCCGGACTCGTACAAGCTCATTTTCCCTTTTGAAGAGCGCTTCAGGTGGACGAGAGACAATTTCGGTCCGCTTTGGATACCGAAGAAAGGCGTTACAGTAAAGCTTGACAAGGATAATTTGCCGTTATACGGCAGAATTATCGGAACATACGAGGACAATGACCTCAAGCTCTTGTCCGACGGCTCTATATTGATAAACGGAAAGGCGGCCGAAAGCTACACGTTTAAACAGGATTATTATTTTATGATGGGCGATAACAGGCACAATTCGCTTGATTCAAGATATTGGGGCTTCGTCCCTGAAGACCATATAGTAGGCAGACCGTCGTTAGTCTGGCTTTCAACGGATAAGAATAAAGGTTTTCCGATGAACATAAGATGGCGCAGGTTTTTCAAAATTGTATAGTTTTCTTGGATTTACGAAAATTAAACCCGATATTTGCAGCTCGCATAAATATTTTTCAGAATAATTAAAAAAGTAATATATTATGGCAAAGGTTTGTCAAATAACAGGTAGGAAGAGGATGATTGGCAATAACGTCTCCCATTCCAAACTCCGTACGAAACGTGAGTTTGCCTTGAATCTCAAGACCAAGAAATTCTGGTCTGAGGAGGAGAACAGGTTCATCACTCTGAAAGTTTCATGCAAGGGTATGAGACACATTGAGAAAAACGGTCTCGACAACACACTTAAAGAGGCTATGAAGAAAGGATATATCAACCTTGTTTAATTTTAGAAATTATGGCAAAGAAAGCTAAAGGAAACAGGGTGCAGGTCATCCTGGAGTGCACCGAGCAGAAAGAGAGCGGTGTGCCTGGTATGTCAAGGTACATTACCACAAAGAACAAGAAGAACACGCCTGAGCGTTTGGAACGTAAAAAATACAATCCATACCTTCACAAGGTGACGGTTCATAGAGAGATAAAGTAATATAGGAGAATTGATTTATGGCAAAGAAATCTGTTGCAACATTCGCTGCTAAGGCAGGTGCAAAGAGCATGGTAAAATGCATTCGCATGGACAAATCCCCTAAGACGGGTGCTTATGTTTTCACAGAGCATCTGGTGGAAGCCGGAAAGGAAAAAGATTTTTTCGATAA
Source organism: uncultured Bacteroidales bacterium (assembly GCA_947253655.1). Taxonomy (GTDB): domain Bacteria; phylum Bacteroidota; class Bacteroidia; order Bacteroidales; family UBA932; genus Cryptobacteroides. The sequence continues at coordinate 24,897 of CAMYAE010000023.1, read as the reverse complement.
GAAATAATTTAATTTAATATGAAACCGGTGCGGTCGGAACTATGTTTTGGCCGCACCGGTTTTTTCTATGCCTGCTTTTTGTTATATTTGTAGATTAAAACTCTTGCATAATGGGAATTTTTGATAAGGGCGTTAAAAAGACTAATGAAGGCTTCTTCAAGAGGCTTTCAAGGGCTATTGTGGGGAAATCGATTGTTAATGATGATGTGCTTGATGCAATTGAAGAAGCTTTAGTGTCATCGGATATGGGGGTGGATACGACACTCAAAATCATCGACAGGCTTGAGGACAGGGTGGAGAAAGACAAATATATGTCTCAGGATGAACTCGTGGATATGTTGAGAGAGGAGATTGCGTCATTGTTGCAGGTTGAAGACGAGAGTGCAGCCTGCGACGGCGGGCTTCCTTTTGACTATAACAAGAAGCCATACGTAATCTTGGTCGTAGGCGTAAACGGAGTGGGGAAGACAACCACAATCGGCAAATTGGCATACAAGCTTAGATCCGAGGGGAAGAAGGTTGTTATAGGAGCGGCAGACACTTTCAGGGCAGCCGCCGTAGACCAGCTAAATATATGGGCTGAAAGAGCAGGAGCCGATATAGTCCGTCAGGGAATGGGCTCCGACCCGGCATCTGTCGCATACGATACTGTCAATTCTGCAGTTGCCAAAGGGGCTGATGTCGTGCTTATCGATACGGCCGGCCGTCTTCATAACAGGGTGGACCTGATGAATGAATTGACCAAGATAAGGAATGTGATACGGAAAGTAGTGCCTGACGGTCCTCATGAAGTGCTTCTTGTATTGGATGCATCCACAGGCCAGAATGCCTTTCAGCAGGCCAAGGAATTCTCCAAGGCGACAGACGTTACTTCCCTTGCTGTCACAAAGCTGGACGGTACTGCGAAGGGCGGAGTGGTTGTAGGCATTGTGGACAGCTTCCGTATTCCCATTAAATTTATCGGCATAGGCGAGGGCATAGATGATCTGAAAGTTTTCGACAAGAAAGAGTTTGTATCCTCCCTGTTTTCGAGACAAGACATAGAAAAATAAAATTATATTATCAATATGAAGATTTCTTATAACTGGTTGAAAGATTACCTCCGTACATCGTTGTCTCCCAAGGAGATAGCAGATGACATGACATCCATAGGAATTGAAGTGGATTCGGTTTCCGAGCAGGAAGAAATTCCCGGTGGTTTGGCCGGAGTTGTTGTAGCGGAGGTGCTTGAATGCGTGCCACACCCGGATTCCGACCATTTGAATATAACCAAGGTAAATGACGGTACAGGAGAGCCTTTACAGGTGGTATGCGGGGCGCCGAACGTTGCCGCCGGCCAGAAAGTCCTTTTTGCAAGAATAGGTACCGTCCTTCCGGGGGATTTCAAGATTAAGAAATCTAAGATCAGGGGAGTGGAGTCTTTCGGTATGATTTGCGCCGAAGATGAACTTGGAATAGGCAACGACCATGCCGGCATCAAGGTCCTTCCGGCTGATGCCAAGGTGGGAATGTCGGCCAAAGAGTATCTCGGACTAAAGACAGAGGCCGTCATTGAATATGAAATAACCGCCAACAGGGTGGATGCGGCATCGCATATAGGTGTGGCCAGAGACCTCTATGCCTATATGGTGAGGAACGGTATTCCATGCTCTTTTGAATATCCTCAAGCTCCAGGGCTTTCAGAGGGGAGCGAAGGGATGTGTTCTCCTGAAGGGGATATTGACGGGGCTATTCCTGTAGAAGTCCTTGATAATGAGGGTGCTCCAAGATATATAGGCATCACCGTCAAAGATGTAAAGGTAGGGCCTTCTCCGGATTGGTTGGCTAAGAGGCTGCTTTCAATCGGACTTCATCCGATAAATAATATAGTGGATATATCCAATTTTATCCTTTTCGAGCTCGGTCAGCCTCTGCACACTTTCGATGCCGCCAAAATAAGGGGACGTAAGGTCATTGTCCGCAGAGCCTCGGAGGGCGAGAAACTCGTGACTTTGGACGGGGTGGAGAGGCAGCTAAAACCCACCGATATGGTGATCGCCGACACCGTTGGTCCTATGTGCCTTGCCGGAGTTTTAGGCGGCGAGGATTCGGGAGTAACGGAAGGCACTAAAGATATTTTCCTTGAGTGCGCTTATTTTGACTCTGTCTCCATAAGGAAAACTTCAAAGACGCACGGAATCCAGACCGACGCCTCTTTCAGGTATGAAAGATGTGCAGATCCCGGAATTACTGAATATGCTGCAAAAAGGGCCGTAGACCTTATCTTGCAGTTGGCCGGTGGTAGGGTTGCAGGCAAAATGCAGGAAAGCTGCCCTGTCGGGATAGACCGGAAAGTAATAGAAATCGACTATGCCCGTATCGGCAGACTGATAGGTAAAGACTTGGGCAAGGACATCATTGACGAGATATTGACATCTCTCGCATATAACTTTAAGAGCAGCAATGCGGAAGGTGCTGTGATAGAAGTGCCTTCCTATATGTCCGATGTCACCAGAGAATGTGATGTGGCAGAGGAGGTATTGAGGATATACGGCTACAATAATATTGAACTGCCGTCAAATATGAGGATGTCGGTGTCTCCGTCTCCTTCTCCCGACCCTGAACTTGTCAGGAATTATATTTCCAACTTCCTTGCCGCTAACGGTTTCGTTGAGACAATGAACAATTCCCTTACTAAGGCCGGTTATTATTCAGGTCTTGAGACCTTCCCGGAGAAGGCTTGCGTGAATATCGTAAACCCTCTCAGTTCGGATTTGAATGTTATGCGCCAGACCTTGATACTCAATGGGTTGGAAGTTATTGCATATAATATAAACAGGCAGATGTCCTCTATCAGGAGTTTTGAATACGGCTCCGTGTACAGAAAAAAGGAACAGGGGGACGGGACCACCTTGGAATCTTATGAAGAGCATCCTTGCTATGCAATTTTCATAACAGGGCCGACGGAGAAATCCTGGAGGACAGAAATGCGCAAGGGCAGCTATTTCCAGTTGAAAGGATATTTAGAATTGCTTCTAAAACGCTATGGGGCTGATATTTCTTCTTTTGAAACAGAGGCTGCCCCGTCAGATATATTCTCTGAGGGGCTGACATATCTTTTGCCGGGCAGCAGAAAACAGCTTGCCGTTATGGGCACGATAAATCCGGCCCTTGCGAAGAAATTCAATATCAAGCAACCTGTTTTTGCTGCGGAGATTTCATGGCCGGTGCTGTTCGAGCTTATAGGCCGGGTTAAGGTGAAATTCAAGGAACTGCCTAAATTCCCTGAGGTCAAAAGGGACCTGGCCGTGTTGGTTGATGAGTCGGTTTCCTATTCTTCATTGAGACAGAGTGCTTTCCGTGCTGCGAAAAAGACCTTGAAGCAGGTTACGCTCTTCGATGTCTACAGGGGGGATAAGATTCCTGAGGACAAGAAGCAATATGCTTTTAGCTTTGTGTTGCAGGATTCGGAGAAAACACTGACCGATATGGAAGTGGAGAAGATAATGAACAAGATTCTCGCTGTGTTCCAAAACGAATTCGGTGCGGTATTGAGATAGTAATGAAGAGGATTTTCGGATATTTGCTTGCGGTTATACTGCTGCCCGGAATTTTTTTGTGCTGTTCCGGCTCGGCAAAAGTAATACCATTGTCCGAACTTAAGAAAATCTATTCTGAAATGCTGCTTGCCGACCAATGGATTTCAAAAGACTGGAGACAGACAAGAATTGCCGACACCTCTTTAGTATATTCCCAAATACTTGAAAAATACGGTTATGACAAGGAGGATTATGTCAAGAGCGTTTCGCATTATATGGAAGACCCGGATCGCTTTTCGAGACTCTTTGATGAAATTAACAAGGATTTTGCCGGCAGGATAAAGGAAATTGATGAAGAGATCAAGGCAAACAACTGCAGGGACAGCCTGAAAAGGGTCCTGCTGGGACGGAATTTCAGACGTCCGGAAATATTCCCCGGCCGTCTTGAGTTGCCATATTACGACTCAATAATTTTTTCCTTGGATTCATTGGGAATATATGCGTCAAAGCCGGTCGCACCGGACACCTTGTTCCACGGACCGGAGATTCTGCTGAAAGAGCCGGAAGACAGTACGGCAGCGACAGATTCCTTAAAACCGAAAATCGTAAGTGTCAGATGAAAAGATTTGCAGCGGAATATCTTTATACGCTTGACGGGAGACCGCCAGTGCGAAACGGTTTTGTCGAGACGGACGAACAGGGCTATATAACCCGTACCGGAGTGTGTGACGACCCTTTGTCGGAGACGGTCTTTTATAAGGGTGCCATTGTTCCCGGCTTTGTAAATGCACATTGCCATATAGAATTGTCATCAATGTGGAAGCTTTTCCGCAAAGGTACAGGCATGGCGGGTTTCATAGATCAGATAAATGCCCTGCGTGACACCAAATCCAAGGAGGACAAGCTGGCGGATATCGAGCATTGGATGAAAGTCCTTTGGGACAGAGGCGTTTCTGCAATGGCGGATATAAGCAATTGTTCCGATTCTTTTGAAATCAAATCCAAATCACCGATATATACAAGAACGTTTCTTGAGGTTTTCGGCACGGAGCCGGAAGACTGCGATGATATAATGCGAGGAGTGGAGGCTCTTGCCGACAAGGCGGCCGCTTTTGGGCTTGATGCGGCTCCGACACCACATTCCTGCTATACAATGAGCCCTGAGCTGCTTTCTGCGGCAAGTGCGGCCGGCCTGAAATCCGGATTTTTGTCATTTCATTCAGAGGAAACAATCGAGGAAGAGGAAATGCTGAAATACGGTACGGGCAGGATGTTCGAGAACAGACGTGCTGCAGGAATGAGCACTCCTCCGGTCACCGGCCAATCATCTCTCCTGTACTTTATTGACAGACTTAAGTTTGCCCATCCGCAGCCATACACCGAAAACATACTGCTTGTACATGAGGTGTGTATGGACAGTGAGGGCATCAATGCCGTAAAAGAGGTTATGTTAAACCCTTATATCGCTTTGTGCCCTTTGTCTAATCTGTTTATACACAAATCCTTGCCTCCTGTAAGGCTTATGCGTAGCAGTGAGTTGAAACTTACAATCGGTACGGATTCTTTGTCAAGCAACGATGACTTGGATATGGTGGCGGAGATGTTCTGTCTGCAGGAAAATTTCCCGGAAATCCCTGTTGAGGAAATTCTGCTGTGGGCTTGCCGCAACGGGGCTGAGTTCTTGCGGAAAGACGATGTCCTCGGAAGTATAGAGGTTGGGAAAAAGCCCGGTCTTGTGTTTATTGATCATATTGACAACAATGCAAGGCTTACTTCTTCAAGCTCCTCATGTAGAATAATTTAGACGCTATGTTAAGGGAAGAAACCGTTTTCGGTCCGATAAGGAGCCGCCGGCTGGGCTCCTCATTAGGGATAAATCTTTTGCCGACTAAAGGCAAATTATGTAATTTTGACTGCATCTATTGCGAGTGCGGCTGGAACAGCGACGGGCGAGACGATAGGACTTTGCCGACAGCGGCGGATTTCAGGCCTGCATTGGAGGCTAAGCTTATCGAGTGCCAGGGAAATGGAACAGCCATAGATTCTATAACGTTTTCGGGGGACGGCGAGCCGACTTTGAACCCGGAATTTCCTGAAATAATGGATATTACGATAGAACTTAGAGGCAGATATTATCCTGATGCAAAGATCTCGGTGCTTTCGAATGCTACTATGATTGGCAAGGATGAGGTCTTCAAGGCCTTGAAGAAAGCAGATAATCCTATTCTGAAAATAGATGCTCCGGCAGATAGGTTTGCACAAATAATCAACAGGCCAGTAGGCTCATACAGGGTGAAAGACGTGATTAATAATCTTAAACGTTTCGATGGGAATTTCGTGCTTCAGACAATGTTTTTGCGTAGTCCGGATTTTGATTCATCGGCACCGGAGATATTGGATGGCTGGATGAATATTGTGCGGGAGGTCAGGCCGAGGGAGATTATGGTCTATACAATAGATCGTGCTACTCCGATGAGCGGACTGAAAAAAATTTCGTCTGAAGAGATGAGGAGTCTGGTCAGGCCGCTGATAGACGAGGGATTTAATATACAGATAAGAGGATAAAATTGTATATTTATTTAAAAATTTAATTAATATGACAGATTTATTTACAAAGTACGGTTACGTCGTGCCGGATAAGGATGCCGTTTCAAGAAGCCTTGACATCATTGCGGGCAATCTGGAGAATGTGGTTTCTCCTCAAGTCTTGAAAGAATGTTTCGCAATTATGGATATGACTTCTTTGAGCACGACGGATACAGAGGCTTCTATAATAAGGCTTGTTGAAAAGGTGAATTCTTTTCATACCGAATATCCGGATTATCCGCTCCCGGCCTCAATTTGCGTCTATCCTAATTTCGCGGCAGTCGTGAAAGAGCACAAGAATTTCGCTGATGTTCACGTTACTACTGTGGCCGGCTGCTTTCCTACATCCCAAAGTTTTATCGAGGTGAAGATGAAGGAATGTGAAATGGCCGTTGGGCAGGGGGCCGATGAAATTGATATTGTGCTTGCACTCAATACCTTCCTTGCAGGAGATTATGAAAGTGCAGGTGCTGAAATAAGAAGAATACGTGAATGTATAGATGCAGCCGCAGCCGCACAGGGCAGAAAAGTCATACTGAAAGTTATAATTGAAACCGGTTTGCTTGTTACTCCGGAGAATATTGCAAATGCTTCTTTTCTGGCTATGGAGGCCGGGGCTGACTTCATCAAGACTTCCACCGGCAAGGTTGAGGTAAATGCTACCCCGATGGCAGCATATATTATGTGCCAATGCATTGCCAAATTCTATGAGAAAACAGGCAGAAAGGTTGGGTTCAAGGCAGCAGGAGGCATTTCTACGGCAATGGACGCGGTTTGCTATTATTCGATTGTCTCAACATTGCTCGGCAAGGAATGGCTGAATAAGGATTTGTTCCGTTTCGGGGTAAGCCGTCTGGCCAACTACATTGTTTCTGCCGTCGAACAGCAAACGGTTACTTTCTTTTAAATCTATGTAATACAGTAATTTAGATGTAGATTTAAGTCTTAGATTATATTTTATATATCGGCTCTACGGAGAATTTCTTTCCCGTAGAGCTTTTATTTTGCGTGTTATCAGATAAACGTTTGTTTTTACCGAAAACGTATAGCCTTTGATAATTTTGCATCAGACCAAAAAATCAAAGACTATGAAAAAAATCGGAACTTTTATTTTACTTGCGGTCTCCGTTATATTGTACGGGTGTTCGAAGACGGATTTCTCCTCGGACATCATAGAAGACGAGGCTACCGGAGATAAATTGGCACACGATGAAATTGTGCTTGGAGCTAAATTGGACGATCCGTATTCGGTGGAGAATGTCACCAAAGCCCTCGCGTCCCTGTATCCCGTTAAGGCGGACAGGGTGGATGTTACGCCTACAGATATCTATGTAAGATTTCTGCCAACAGATGAAGGACAGTACGAAAAGCTTAAGGCAATGGTGCCGGATATGCTGGATCATCCTCTTGACTATCAGATTGTAAAGGACGGGGATTATTATCATGACCCGACTTTGCCGGAGGATAAGATAACCTGGCAATACTGTGTGGTCCCTAATGATTTCTCGTTTCCGGACGATATTCAATATGAGGTGCTTGATCACTGCTATATCCCTGACCATTCGCTTACAAGGGGAGATGACGGCATAGACTGGACTGCGGTAGAGGCAGAGGCTTATAGGATTACCGGCAACGAGGATTTGCTTGAGCCTCTTACGAAAGGCAAGAAAGTGCATCCGCAGGGACGGATAACAATAGTGGATGATAGGTGGAATGGGGGAAAGCCTTTCGGCGTGGCCGGGGTCAAAGTAGTGTGCAACTGCTTTGTGAAGTTCTCCTCGGCCTATACGGACAGGGACGGATATTATACCATTAAGAAATCGTATTCGTCGAAAGTCAGATACCGCCTTATGTTCGCGAATGAAAAGAATTTTGCGATAGGATTTAACTTGATTCTGGTGCCTGCATCGACTTCCACTCTCGGCAAGTCTTCTCCGTCAGGAATCGATGCCGTTGTTACAAAAGACTCCGAGAGAAAGCTTTTCTGCCGTTGTGTAGTGAACAATGCAGCATACGACTATATCACAAGGTGCTCGCCAGACGATATGAATCTGGAACTTCCTCCAAAACATTTGCGTATATGGCTTTTACATAAACTCAATTCTTCATGTGCTATAATGATGAGACATGGAACTGTCTTGGAACGAAGCCTGCTGTATAATTATTTCGGAAAGTACATTTTGGCCATAAAGGTATTTATGCCAGACATAACCATAGGGCTCTCAGGAGTAAATGACTATGCAACGATATATTCATCCGTCTGCCACGAACTCTCACATGCAAGCCATTTTGCCAAAGTCGGGAAAGATTATTGGGATTCTTATATCGAATATATAGTGACGTCATTTGCAACGAGTGGGGGTGTTACCTATGGGAACGGCACGGAGCCTGGTGCCGGCTATTGCGAGATAGGGGAGATGTGGGGCTATTTTATGCAGAACAAGATGTTCCACGACCGATATGGAGGCACAATGCCTGTAAGCGGTATGAGTTATTGGTTCAAACCACAGATAATGAGGTACTTATACGAACGGGGCATGTCTGCTTCAAATATATTGGCTGCTATGGACAGCGAGGTCAAAAGCAGAGAGGCCTTAAGGAAAAAACTCATTTCTATGTACCCTAAAGACGAGGCGATGATTGAACTTGCATTCCGTAGATATTCCGAATAATGTGTAGCAATATGAAATGTATAATATCAATAACTGCGACCCTCCTATTATCGGCGGTCGCATGGGGGCAGGAGTTTGCCGTATCGTCCAATATTCTGCAATATGCAAATATGCTTACGTTGAATGCGGAGGCTTCAATGTCCGTATCCAAACATTTTTCTTTCGATGCAGGAGCTTTGTACAATCCGTTCAAGTTCAAGGCCGGGGAGGACAGACACCAGATTAATCGCAGGCAGAGGGCTTTTTACGGTGGAGTGAGATATTGGCCTTGGCATGTGTATTCCGGTTGGTGGATGGCTGGAAGGGGGCAGTATCAGGAGTATAATTTCGGCGGCATAGCCAAACTTGAAACGAGCGAGGGCGACCGCTATGGAGCCGGACTGTCATTAGGCTATTCATATATGCTGACCCCTTTTCTGAATATCGAAATGGGTGCCGGATTCTGGAGCGGGGTAGACAGGTACAGGGTGTATGCCTGCCCTGTATGCGGTGAGACATTGAAAGAGGGAAAGAAGTTCTTTATTCTTCCTGACAACATTCTCTTGGCGTTAAGTTTTTTATTCTAATGTAGCGTATGAAAAATATTGTCCGTGTCCTCTTTGCTTTGCTGCTATTAAATAGTGCTCTCTCCGGTTGCTCTGTCAAGGAGGACAGGGATGATTGTCCTTGCCGTCTTGTTCTGGATCTGTCGGACATCAAATCGGGCCTGCCGGGAGAGGTGTTCCTGTCCTTATGCTCGGATTTCGGCTATATTTACAGCCGGCTTTTCCCTCAAGACAATATTCCTGATACCTGTGTGATTAATGTCCCTAAGGGAGAGGTCTTTATCGGGTGTTTCAGCCCTGCCTCCTCAATTTCGGACAGGCTCCGCAAGAACGGCTGCACATCGGAAATCGTTGCGATAGAAAAGGGAGGCGAATGTCCTGAAATCCTGATGTACTGCACAAGTCTCAAAGCAGCAGGGGAGTCTGAGCACCATAAGGTGGAACTGCATAAAAATTACTGCCGCCTTAATATAGAAATGAAGATTCAGGGCGAGGAATATCCGTTCCTGCTTAGAATTGACGGGAACATTTCCGGTTATGGAGCCTTAGGCAAGCCGGTACCTGGGGACTTCTCGGTAAGGAAAAGGGCTGCGGCCGACGGAAGGTTTTCTATATGTGTTCCAAGGCAGACAGACGGCTCGCTGTGCCTTTCAATTTTGGAGGGAGACGACATGCTTAGGAAATTCGCTTTGGGAGAGTATATAATCGAGAGCGGCTATGATTGGAATTCGCCTGATTTGAAGGACATTGATATGGAATTGGACTTTTCCAAAACGGATCTTCACATCAAAATAGACTTGTGGACAACGACAGTCCCGCTCAATATTCTGATTTAGGGTTTGTTTTTACGGAATATTTTGTAACTTTGCAATCCATTCCGGCGCGGGTGGCGAAATTGGTAGACGCGCTACTCTCAGGAGGTAGTGCCTATTATTGGCATGACAGTTCGACTCTGTTCCCGCGCACATTAGAGAGGGTGACTGAAAATCTTGGTCACCCTCTCTTTTTTGAGGTATTATTGCTATATTCACAAGCAAAATATTCTTTCATGAAAATAGTTTATTTGGATTCCGCCACAATGGGAGATACGCCTCTTGACAATATCTCCGCTTTGGGGGAACTTGTATGTTACGGCAACTCCACCCATGAAGAGGCGATGCTTAGAGTGGCCGACTGTGAAGTGTTGATAATCAACAAGGTTAAGGTGGACAGAGAACTGCTTTCAAAAGCCCCCAAACTGAAACTTGTGTGCGAAGCTGCTACGGGGGTGAATAATATTGATTTGAGAGCCTGTGATGAGCGCGGTATTCCTGTCCGGAACGTAGCAGGTTATTCCACGGATTCTGTAGTTCAGGCTACATTCATGCATATTCTTTCATTGCTCGGCAATGCACCTTATTTTGACGAGGTCGTGAAATCCGGCAAATATTCTAAGGGAGACCTGTTCACCGATGTGTCCAGACCTTTCATAGAGACAGTCGGCAAGACTATAGGCATAATAGGAATGGGGGCAATAGGCAGCAAGGTGGCTAAGATCGCGGAAGCTTTCGGAATGAAAGTCGTATATTATTCCACATCCGGCACTTCTCACTGCCGTGACTATCCGAGTATTTCTTTGGAAGAATTGATGTCTGCGGCTGACGTGGTATCGATTCATGCCCCTTTGAACGAAAGGACAAAGGGTCTGGTAGGAGGAAAGGAGCTGGCCCTAATGAAATCTTCCGCTATAATATTGAATATGGGCAGAGGAGGCATCATTGATGAGGCCGCTCTCGCCGACGCTATTGACCGAGGTGCGATAGGAGGTGCGGCCTTGGATGTTTTTGAGCAGGAACCGCTTCCTGAAGATAGTCCGTTGCTTAACACCTCGCATCCGGAGAAGCTGAGGTTTACCCCACATACCGCGTGGGCGAGCGTCGAGGCGAGAAAACGGCTTGAAATGAGAATAGCCGAAAACATCGCAAAAGGCTGGTAGCCTATCGTTTATTCTTGAAGAAATCCGAAACTACCCTGCCGCATTCTTCTGCAAGAACGCCGGCTGAGATTTCCGTAGCGGGATGCAGCAGAGACGGGGAAAAAAGCGTATACCCTCTTTTCGGGTCAATAGCCCCATATACAATCCTGCCGATTTGAGCCCAATTCAAGGCTCCGGCACACATGGGGCAAGGCTCTACGGTCACATATAAGGTGCAGTCATTCAGATATTTGCTCCCTATAGCCTCAGTAGCCGCAGTGATTGCTATCATCTCGGCATGGGCTGTAGGATCTTTGAGCCGCTCAGTCATATTGTGGCCTTTGGCAATGATTCTGCCGCGGCATGCAATGACAGCTCCTACTGGCACTTCATCTTCCTCCGCTGCGGCCTGAGCCTCCTTTAAGGCCTCTGTCATAAATTTTTCGTCGATTTCCATATAGAATCATAACTTTGGCATAGTCAAAATTTGTTTTGCAAAGATATTAAATATCGGTAATTTTGTAAAAATATTATATCATACATGCAACCAACCGCAAGTGCTTACACTAAAGCAAAACTTTCCGAAAAGATCGGCTATGGCTTAGGGGACATGTCTTCTTCAATGTTCTGGAAGATTTTTTCATATTATCTTCCGATATTCTACTCCGATGTGTTCGGTCTCAAACCGGCTCACGCTGCCTTTCTGCTGCTTATAACAAAGCTATATGACGCCGTATCTGATCCTGTCATGGGAATAATAGCAGACAGGACGCATTCGAAATGGGGCAAGTACCGTCCGTATCTCTTATGGATTGCAATTCCGTTCGCTTTGGTCGGAATAATGTCGTTCTACACCCCAAATGCAGGATATACATTCAAGCACATCTATGCCTATGTCACCTATATCCTTATGATGACCGTATATACGGCAATCAATGTGCCCTATGGGGCTATGCTTGGGGTAGTCTCGGAGTCCTCCAAAGAGAAGTCCGTCTTTTCTTCCTATCGTATGTTTTTCGCATATATAGGCAGTTTTATTGCAATGGGGATATTTGCAGTCTTCGAGAAATCCGTTGTCGGCACTGTCCGGATTGTAGACGGTACTGAAAAAATAGTGAAAGGCGTCGGAGATGCTTCCCCGATGCAATGGACAGGTATCGTGTCCATTGTGGCAGTAATCTGTGCAATTCTTTTCATCTTGTGCTTCCTCCTAACTCGGGAAAATGTACAGACCGAGAAAAAGGAAGACAATTCTTCTTCTGTCAAAGATGACCTGAAAGCCCTTGTGTCCAACAGGCCTTGGTGGCTACTGCTCGGAGGCGGTATCGGTCTTCTGCTTTTCGGCTCAATCCGCGGCGGGGCAGCGGCCTATTATTTCGCGAACATATTAGGGACGGATGCCGTACTGACCTGCGCCGTCTTCCTGTTTATAGGAGAGGTGGCTCAAATGGCAGGGGTCCTTTTGGCTGTACCTGTCTCTGAAAAAATCGGCAAGAAATTCACGTTTATATATGTCCTTATACTGATTGCGGTCTTAAGTTCTCTGATTTGGTTCCTTCCTGAAAACGAGACCGGCTTTTGGCTACTGATAGCTATTCAGGTCCTTATATGCGTGGCGATAGGAATTAATTCCCCACTGTTGTGGTCTATGTTTGCAGATGTTGCGGATTATTCCGAACTGGAGCACGGCTCCGCCTCGACCGGGCTGATATTCTCGTCATCTTCAATGGCCCAGAAATTCGGAGGTGCTTTTGGAGCTTTTCTGCTTATGCAGGTGCTTTCTTCGGCAGGCTACAGCAAGGATCTGCTTGTGCAGTCACAGGATACCCTTCAGGCCATTAAAGGGCTTATGAGCTATATTCCGGCAATAGGGACCTTGCTCGGACTTGTATGCATGTCATTCTATCCTCTGACCCCGTCTACGATGAAAGATATACAGTCGGAGCTTGAAAGAAGACGCTCTTGATTGCGGCTCATAATAAAGTCAGAGTGTGTCAAAACAGCATTTGACACACTCTGACTTTATCTGTTATTTAAGGAGACTTTAGAATCTCTCTTCTGATGAAACAGTCAGCTTCTTGCGGCCGTGACGACGGCGTGAAGCCAGTACGCGGCGGCCATTGGCGGTTGCCATGCGCTCACGAAATCCGTGCTTGTTGACGCGTTTGCGTACAGATGGTTGAAATGTCCTTTTCATATTATATATTTTTTCTATTATTCTACATTGTTGAAATATACGCCTACGGCATATAAAAAGGATTACAAAGGTAGTCTTTTTGCGACTAATTGCAAAATTATTTTGCAGGAATGTTTATTACAAACTTATCTTTAAAGAATTCATCCCCAACCCACGGCATTATATCCCATGATATAATGCTTTCAGAGGACAGCCTGAATCTTTTTGTCAAATCTTCAATTTCACCGAAAATATCTCCTCCTTTCAGGTAAAAAATATTTTTCGAGAATTTCCCCTTGGCCCAAGGATAAAAGTTGGATAATGAGGTAACCGCTCTTGATACGATGAAATCGAATTTCCCGGTCAGGGATTCTGCCCTCGCATTCACGGTCTTTACGTTTTCCAGACCTAATGAGGCGGCCACCGACGAGGCTACAGTGATTTTCTTCCCTATAGAATCGCATAGCAGGAATTCCGTCTTAGGGAAAAGTATAGCCAAAGGAATGCCGGGGAAACCCCCTCCGGTGCCTATGTCAAGCACGCCGTTTCCTTTGCCTTCCGACAGCTCCTGCCACGTCCGTGGCAGACAGGACATTATGTAGCCTGCAATGGCAAGGGAATGCAGCACGTGGTGGCTGTAAAGCTCGTCTATATCCTTTCTTGAAATGACATTGATTTTATCGTTCCAGCCCCTATATAGGGATTCCATGTCTCTGAAACGGTCAAGCTGCTCTCCGGATATTTCAGGAATCCGTGCAACTACAATATCCTTGAATGCGTTAAAATCCATAAACTATTCTTCCATTTCAAGCATACTTCTGGTAATCATACCTTTAGCCCGCCTTATCCTGGTTTTGATTGAATTAATCGGAAGCCCGGTCTGCTCGGCAATCTCCTTATAGCCGAAATTATCTATAAAGCACATCTTTGCAACCTCACGGTACAGATCCGGCAGGCCTTCTATGCTTTTAATGAAATTTTCATGAATCTGGTTGTCAATAATTTCATCAATAGGGTTGCTCGCATCATCCGCCACATCGCTTGCGTCTCTGTCCTTCCTCCTTTCAATTGAGGTTGTCTCCACGTTCTTCCCCCGTGATTTAGCCTTGTCTTTATGGTCGAGTGCCGTATTTCTGGCTATTGTAAGCATCCATGTGGAAAACTTGTTTTCGGGCTTGTATCTGGCCAGCTGCTTGAATGCTTTCTCGAAGCTTTCAATACAGATATCCTCCACATCTTCACGCTCCTGCACGAAGCGAGAGATATGAGCGAAAATACCGGCATGGTATCTCGCATATAAAGTGAAATATGCAGCCTGGGAGTCGCCTTTAAGAGCCATTTCCACTAATTGGGCATCGGTAAGGTCAGTGAGCTTCGAGCCAGTTTTGTCCATAATTGCATTCAACTGTTAACGGTATGTTCAGACTGACAATATTTTCCATTTCGCCAGTAACTATCTTCTTTAACTCCTCAACTTCTGTGCCTATGGCATCGAATACAAGCTCGTCGTGGATTTGGAGCACCATTCGGCTTTTCAGTCCGGATTTATATATCCCATTATCCACTCCCGTCATTGCCAATTTGATTATGTCGGCTGCCGAGCCCTGAATAGGGGCATTTACGGCATTCCTTTCGGCCAATGCACGTACTGTCCCGTTTTTGGAATTTATGTCGGGGAGGTATCGGCGTCTGCCGAAAATCGTCTCTACATATCCGTTGGCACGAGCATTCTCGATAGTCTTGGATATATATGTCTTTATGGCAGGAAATGCTTTGAAATAGTCTTCTATCAGCTTTTTAGCCTCTTTCATGGATATTTGCAGACGCTGCGAAAGGCCGAAAGCCGAGATGCCGTACATTATTCCGAAGTTGGCTGTTTTGGCTATACGTCGCTGATCTTTTGTGACCTCATTATATGCTATTCCGAAAATTTTTGAGGCAGTGGCGGCATGGACGTCGATTCCTTGCCGGAAAGCATCGGTAAGGTGTTCGTCTCCGCACAGATGTGCCATAATCCTCAATTCTATCTGAGAATAGTCTGCGGACAAAATGACCCCGTCGGGCGAACTCGCAATGAAGGCTTTGCGGATTTCTTTGCCGCGTTCTGTCCTGATCGGGATATTCTGGAGATTAGGATTCGAGGAACTAAGTCTTCCGGTGGCTGTAAGTGCCTGATTGAACGTAGTATGTATTCTGCCTGTACCGGGAGAGACATAGCCGGGGAACGGCTCGATATAGGTAGACAGCAATTTTTTGACTGCTCGGAATTCGAGGATTTCATTGATAATCGGATGACGGTCGGCTATTGAGAGCAAGGTGTTTTCATCAGTCGCGTAACTGCCTTTTCCCGTCTTTTTTGCCTTGGTGTCGAGTTTCAGCTTTTCAAAAAGCACCTGTCCAATCTGCTTTGGTGAAGAAATGTTGAGGTCAGGCTCATCGGCAAGTTCGCGGATTGTCTTTTCGCGAGAGGCCAATTCTTCGGAAAGCTCGTCTGCATAAACTTTCAACTGATGTAAATCCACTTTCACCCCTGTCTGTTCCATTTTCCCCAAGACCCTGACAAGAGGCTCTTCAATCCTGTCGTACAAGGTCAGCATTGATGCGTCTTCAAGTTCTCCAAGCAGTTTGCCGCAAAGTAGGGCACAGGCTGCGGTTTCCTTAGTCCTGTCATCGTGCCTGTCTTCCTGAGGGGCCTCAAAAAGGCTTGTCTGCACGATTTCCGTCTCAGGCTCTTCCAATGAGACGTTAAGGTATTTTTTTGCGAGCACCGTTATCTTGTGACTTGTCTCCGGATTCAGTATATAGTGCATCAGCCCAATGTCCAAAAGCCTTCCGTCAAGGGAAATATGGTTGTGAGCCAGGACATTGTATTGGAACTTCAAGTCAGAGCCGCATTTTTCAATGCCGCTGTTCTCAATTATGCCTTTGATTTCAGACGGCCCGACTTCCGCCACGAAGCATTTTCCCCTTTCTTCAACGGCAACTGTCATGGAGACGATTTCCGAAAATATATCCTCGTCTTCCGTTATCGTGGCAATGGCACACCTTCCCGATTCTGTAGCCTTGCGGCAAATTTCTTCGGCCTGGACTTTTACAATTTCCAAGCTGTTATCAGCCGTCAATTTCTTGCCGACATCCCCGATATATTTTTTCAGGGAGTTGAACTCATAATTGTCGAAGAGCATGGCTGCTTCCGGCCCATAGTTCCGGTCAAGACGCATTTCCTCTTTTGAAATTTCTACGGGTACGCCGGTGTCTATGGTTACAAGTCTATGGCTCAACTCAATATGGGGTTTTGCCTCTTCAAACATAGCTTTCTGCCTTTCGGTGAGCAAGCCAAGGTTGGAATAGATGTTTTCCACAGACCCGAATTGACCGATTAACTTCCTGGCTCCCTTTTCGCCCACCCCCCTGACGCCCGGCACATTGTCGGAACTGTCGCCGCAGAGCGTCAAAATCTCTATTACCTGTTTAGGCTCCTTGATGCCGTATTTTTCGCAGATCCCCTTATAATCGATTATCTCATCTTCCCCACCAGACTTACCCGGTTTCAGCTGGAAGATATTCTTATCCACAAGCTGGCCGTAATCTTTGTCAGGAGTTACCATATATATCAGAGAGTCATCGCTTTGAAATCTTTTTGCGACAGTGCCCACCACATCATCGGCCTCGTAGTCCATAACCATAAGAGTTGGTATGTTCAAGGCATGACATATGTCGGTAAGCGGTTGGAGAGCATCTATAACAAGCTGTGGCGTCTCGCTGCGGTTGGCCTTGTATTCGGCGAACATCCTGTTTCTGAATGTCCCTCCCGGTGGGTCGAAAGCCACGGCGATATGCGTAGGCTGCTCCCTTTCAATGAGTTCCAGAAGGTATTTTGTAAATCCGAAAAGGATAGACATGTCTTCTCCTTTTGAATTTATCATCGGCCTCCTCAGAAAGGCATAGTACATTTTGAAAATCAGGGCGTGCCCGTCTATTAGAAATATCCTGTCGGTCATCGGTCTTGTCGCTTATAATGAATACTGCCGTGCAGTTAATATCAACATCTTTCAAAGATACGAAAATACTTTTATTTTGTCCGGTTTCCGACAATCGTTTATTTTATTAATTTTGTAAATTATCATATTGGCAAGGTGTTGGAAAAATCAGGCAGAAATCTCAGGATCGTTTTATGGGCGGCAGCTCTTCTATTGCTTTTGCTGGCCGATATAGTTGTCGGCGGAACAAGCCTCGGTTTTGCTGAGACCGTAAAGGCTTTGACAGGAGGAGGGGCAGGGCTTGATATGATGTCGGACAGACAGGCTATTGCCTTAAATATAGTATGGGCGATAAGGGTGCCGAGAGTTGCGGCCGCACTGCTGTCGGGGGCTTTACTTGCATTGTCGGGAGTCCAGATGCAGGCCGTATTCCGAAATCCTCTCGCCGATCCTCACATCATGGGAGTAAGTGCAGGAGCAGGCACAGGAGCTGCAATAGCCGCAATCTCAATTCATGGCCTCTCACTTTCAGCAGTCACGGAGGCTGGCAGCTTCGCCACGGGGATGACAATGGCCTCAGCCGCGTTCGTCGGGGCTGTATTTTCGTCCTTGATAATAATTTATCTCTCCGGAAAAATACGAAACGGTGGAATCCTCCTTATTGCCGGGGTTCTGCTCGGCTTTATTTTCAGTGCAATAACGTCATTGATTGAATTTTCGGCAAATCAAGAGAGCCTGAAATTGTTTTACAGTTGGGCGGCAGGCAGTTTCTCCGGCTGCGGAAAGACGGAAATTCTCTTAATGGGAGCGGCACTGCTGGCAGGTACGGTTATGTGCATTGCAAACTCTCAGGGCTTGGACATTATACTTTTCGGTGACGAGTTCGCTGAATCCGCCGGAGCCTCCGTGAGGAGAATAAGATTGTGGTCAATGCTCGGCTGTTGCATTATGACGGGGGCTGTAACCGCATTCTGCGGACCGATAGGCTTTCTCGGCATAGTCTCCCCTCATATTGCGAGAGCCGTCTTGAAGACTTCTGTCCATAGGCACGTTATTCCCATGACCATGCTTGTCGGTGCCTCGATTGCCGTCGCCGGGGACATATTATCGCAATGTACAGGGGTGATGCTCCCGGTCGGCAGCACTATTGCCCTGATAGGTATTCCGATAATCGCCGTTATACTGTTGGGACAAAGTAAAAGGATTGAATGATGCTTTCAGCTAACAATATAACCATTGGATACGGTAGACCCCTTGTTTCCGGTATATCTTTCAGTATTGGTGCGGGGGAGTGCATATTGCTTTGCGGGGCTAACGGCACAGGGAAAAGCACATTGTTGAGGACACTCGCCTCTTTGGTAAAGCCTCTTGCAGGCACTGTCGTACCTGACTGCGAAGTGGTTATGATGCCGTCCGGGATTTCCAAGGTCAAAGGCTTCACGTCAAGAGAGTTTATGCGCACAGGCCTGTACGGAGCCTCTGTGCGTCCTCGGTACTTTGGCAAAGGCCATGAAAATTCTATCGATAATGCAATAGACGCCTTGGATCTGGGCCGGCTCGCCGACAAGGACATCTCTGAATTGAGCGACGGGGAATTCCGCAAGGTCTGCGTAGCCTCAGCCTTATCCAGAAAGGCCGGTGTCATCTTGCTCGACGAGCCTACTGCTTTTTTGGACGTGGAGAATAGGATCTTCGTATTGGCGGCATTGAAAGATATATGCTCCCGCTCCGGCTGTTCCGTCATTTTCTCGTCTCATGACATCTCCGACAGCATTAAAATCTGTTCGAGAGTTTTCGGTATATCTACGGAGAAAAGGTTTATAGACTCTGATGTTTACGGCCCGGCAGAAAAAGTAACTGAGGCCTGTTTCAGGAATATTTCCGTAGCATCCTTGTAGGCAGGAGGGCTATAATATAGCCTATAATGGCTACGCATACGGTTGTAATGGCTATATCCGACCATTTCAGCATTACCGGATATGAGGCTACGGTAAAACTTCCCGGCATCCTTACGAAGCCGAAAACCTGCTGGGCGAATACGAACAGCACTCCTATTGCAAGACCGGCCATGAGACCGAGCAAAGAAATCATCCACCCTTCAAGAAGAAAGATCCGCTGGATTAGCCTTTTGTCCGCACCGAGGCTTCTAAGCGTCCTTATATCGGTCTTCTTTTCGATTATCAGCATGGACAGGCTGCCGAATATGTTGAAAGCTATTATGATTATAACGAATATGAGTATAAGGTACACCGTAGCCTTCTCATATTTCATCATTTTATATAGCGATTCATTCTGCCGAAATCTGTCTCTGACTAAATATTCCGGTCCCAGCCTTTTCGACATCTCTTTTATAAGCCTTTGCAACTCTTTGAGTCCGGTGTCTTTGCTTATTCTTACCTCTATCGAAGATACCTCATCGGTGTAGCCGAGCAATTCCCGCATTTTCTCAATCGGTACAATTATAAGTGCATCGTCTATTTCGGCATTGACCGAAAAAAGGCCGGCAGGGAAGACGTCCACAGCCTCTATGGATGCAGCGGGATTTGAAATGGAAAACTTCCTGTCCCCGGCCGGAAAATAAATCCTAATGGGAGAAAGAAATCTTGGGCTTATATTCATTTTATAGGCCAGACCCGCCCCGACTGCCGCCATGGCTACCCGGCCCCTGTGCAATTTGAATTCGCCCTCAGTGATATGTTCGGAAAGGGGCGACTCTTCTTCATAGACCGAGTCCACCCCTTTTGCTTTGGCTATTCCGCTATGGGTGTCGTAATTGATATAGACATTCTCCTGCAGCACGCTGCATATATTATAGACGCTTTCCTGCTCATACAGCCAGTCGAATGCAGGCGAATCAGGTACGAAGACCTTTCCTTTTTTGGGGGAGATAAGAATATCCGGCTCTATATTGTCGAGAGACTGTTTTACGATGCCGTCGAAGCCGTTATATACCGAAAGGATTATTATCAGAGCGGCTGTGCCGATTGCCATGCCTACGGCACTTATCGCGGAGATGATATTTATCACATTGTGAGACTTCTTCGCGAAAAGATACCGGACTGCTATGAATAGCGGCAGATTCAATGGAATCTATTTTTTCAGCAGTTCGTCTATATGTTCGGCATAATCTATTGAAGAGTCCAGCATGAATACGAGTTCAGGTACAATTCGTAACTGCTTTGCTACCAGCCTTCCGAGCTCGCCGCGATATGCCCTGTTGTTGTCGGAAAGGTGTTTCATGACAGCTTCGGCCTTTGCTGATGGAAACACGCTGACAAACACATTCGCTATCGAAAGGTCAGGGGTGATTCTGACTTCGCTGACAGTAACCATTGCACCGTCAAATGTTGCCATACCCTTGCTGCGGATTATTTCTGCAAGGGCTTTCTGAATTTCTCTTGATACTTGTAACTGTCTCGTGCTCTGTTTAATGTCCATTTTATTTCAATATATTTATTATAAAATAATTCTTCTTGCCTTTTTGGGCAAGGATATATTTTCCGTCTATAATATCGGCTTCGCTGACATTATAGTTTATATCGGATATCTTGTCTTTGTTGAGGCTGACACCGTTGCCCTGAATCATCTTCCTCGCTTCGCCCTTGGACGGGAAAACCGAGGTCTTCACTGAAAGGAAATCAATTATGTTGCAAGGCAGTTCGGAAGACGTGACATCAAATGTCGGAACGCCTGAAAATACCGACAGGAACGTCTTCTCGTCCAATTTCCTAAGTTGTTCCGATGTGGAGTTCCCGAAAAGCATGGAGGAAGCTGCAACTGCATTTTCGTACTCTTTCTCCCCGTGCACCATTATAGTAATCTCTTTTGCAAGCAACTTCTGGAGTGTCCTGAGTCCGGGATTTTGTTTATGTTCGGCTGTAGCCTCTTCAATCTGTCCTTTATCAAGCAGAGTGAAGATTCTTATATATTTTTCTGCATCATCGTCCGAAACATTCAGCCAGAACTGATAGAATTCGTATGGAGAAGTCTTTTCTGCGTCCAGCCATATATTGCCTTTTTCAGTTTTTCCGAATTTCTTGCCGTCGGCCTTTCTGATAAGAGGGCAGGTGAGTGCAAAAGCCTCTTTTCCGAGCATCCTGCGGATGAGTTCGGTTCCTGTCGTGATATTGCCCCATTGGTCGCTTCCTCCCATTTGCAGCACGCAGTTCTTATGCTCGAACAGCCACAGGAAATCGTAGCCCTGAAGCAACTGGTAGCTGAATTCCGTAAAGGACATGCCTTCCGAGGAATCTCTGGACAGCCTCATCTTTACCGAATCTTTAGCCATCATGTAATTGACGGTGATGTGCTTGCCGATGTCTCTGATGAAGTTCAGAAAGGAATAGCCTTTCATCCAGTCGTAATTGTTCACCAACTCGGCCTTGTTCGGTATATCCGATTCGAAATCAAGAAATCTCGCAAGCTGCGACTTGATGCAGGCCACATTGTGGTTCAGGGTCTGCTCGTCGAGCAGGTTTCTCTCCGTCGACTTCATTGAAGGGTCTCCAATCATGCCCGTAGCTCCTCCTACGAGGGCAAAAGGCTTATGGCCACACTCTTGGAAGTGCCTTAGTATCATTATGCTGACAAGATGTCCGATGTGCAGCGAATCTGCTGTAGGGTCTATCCCTACGTATGCCGCCGCCGGACCTTCCATCAATTTCTCCTCAGTTCCCGGCATGATGTCCTGAATCATGCCCCTCCATTTAAGTTCCTCAACAAAATTTTTCATTGTGCTTTGATATAATACTACAAATTTATACAAAAATTCCCCGTCTGCAATAAAATTTCATTTTGTCATATAAAGTAGAGTGAACCTGTCCTTGGCATCAACGTCGCCGTATCTGTTAAATATCTCAATATAGTCGTGTCGGCTTGATTTTTGTATGTTTGTGCGGGCGTGAAAATGTTTAATAAATAATAATATGAAAAGATTTGTTGTACTTTTTCTTTTATCCGTTTCATTGACGGCTTTCGGCTGGGAGAGGGAAGCGGTGTGGCCAAAGGGTAAAATGCCTGACAGTCAAGACGGACAGATTGCCGCAATGACTGATGAGGCTCGGGCCAAAGGTTTCAATCCGAATAAACATAGGGTAGCATATCTTGAATGGTATGACGCTCCTGCAGAAAATGCACGTAACGGGTCGTGTATGATTCTTATATCAGGCGGCGGATATTACAACTGCTGTGATGTCGGTCTTGTGGATATGTGGCGTAAAAAGTTGACGGACTTGGGTTTCCAATGTGTGAATTTCGTTTATCGCACGCCTCGTCCGGTTGGGCTTCCTATATATCAGACAGCCTGGGAGGATGGCCAGCGTGCCGTGAGAATGGTGCGTGCCGAGGCGGAAAAGCGAGGATATGACCCTGAGAAGATCGGCACGATTTCCATGTCTGCCGGCTCCCACCTTGCCGTCTTGCTCGCTACGAGTTCGCAGACTCCTGCATACGAGCCGATTGACAAAATTGACAATGTGCCTTGCCATATCAATTGGGCGATTGTGAATGCCCCGGCCTATATTACCACTGACGGGGAGACGGGAGAAGCTACGCGCGACGGCTACGGTACCGACGTCGGTCTGAGCAAAGTTTTCAAATTTGACGAAAAGACATGCCCTATGAGCTTGCATCATGGGGGAAACGATCCATATTCCCCAAATGGCTCTACCTTGATTTATAGGCAGTTAAGGAGGATGAAAATTCCTGCTGAACTTCACCTTTATCCTGATAAAGGCCATGGGGCTTTCGGTTTCGAGAGAGCTGTGGAATTTATGAAACAAATGGGTTATATGGGTGAAATTGAGCCGGAGGTACCTCTTCTGTCCCGTTTTGCAAGCGATTCCGACAGGGCGGAGCATATTACGGAAGATGTTTGGCCGGAAGGTAAAATGCCGGATGTTCAACCCAATCAATGCAAACCTTATCTGGAGTGGCATATTCCTGCAAAGTTATCTACTAAGGCGATCCAGATAATATATTCCGGCGGCAGTTATAATTACAACGGTCCTGAAAGCTTCGAGGTGGCTCCGGCAAGGCGTTATCTGAACTCCTTAGGTATTACCGTAGTCACATTGAAATACCGGACCCCGCGTCCCGTTACCGGCTTGAGCAAGCATACCACAGCTTGGCAGGACTTGCAGCGTACAATAAAGATTGTTCGCAGCGAGGCGGCCTCAAGAGGGTTGGATCCAGACAGAATCGGCATTATGGGCAGTTCTGCCGGAGGGCACATGACCCTTATGGGAGTAACCTCTTCAAGGCATCAAGCCTATCATCGGATAGACGGTATAGATAAAATCTCATGCAAGGTGCAGTGGGGGATTGGCATATACCCGGCATACGCTCTGACAGACGGTCTGGACAATGTTAATTTACAGGGCGGCAATGAAGATGATTCTGTCCTGGCTCCTGAATTCTCATTCGATTTGGATACAGCGCCGATGTTGTTTATCCATGGGGATTCCGACGGCTGGGCTGCCATGAACTCCGTAAAGGCTTGGGAGAAGATGAGGAGCATGGGCATCCAGAGCGAACTTCACACGCTTGCCAAGAGAGATCATTGCTTCCAGAAAACTGCCTCTCCGGGCACAGGATCCTACACCCATCTGGAAAGGATTTACGAATTCCTTACCGCTAAAGGGTTTTTGAAAGATAAATAAATCACATCAATTCTTTCATGTAGGCATCGTCAAACATCACCGGCATAGAATATCGCGGATACTCAGTTAGTTAGCATCTAAACGGTGAAGAAGTGGAAAACCTGCTCAATATCTTGTGGCAGAAAAGGTATGCGTTTTACACCTACAGCTACTGTTGCTGAAGTATGAGAGGTTACTGTTGAGAAATGTGTGAAAATATTAAGGAGAAATTCATGTGGTCTTATACTTCGAAGATTTTACATGGGTTGAAAGACCCATGCTCCCCATGAAAAACATACCCTAACTGATTGGATACACATTTGGTATTGCCTATCACGACATCTACATTGTAGTGAGAGTGGCCATATATCCAATAATCTATGCCACTATCCTTGATATAGTTTTCCAGTTCCACCGTGAAGGCTCCATTAACTTGGCTATCGGCGAACTTGTTGCATTGCATCTGGAATGATGGTACATGATGTGTTACAACAATCTTCCTTCCGGCTTTGCTGTTTGAAACAGAGTCTTTCAAAAATGCCAGGCATCTTTCGTGTTCACGGTTGAAGTCCGCAAACGTGATAAGTTCTCCATTGAAGATGATGCACCTGAAGTCGCTTACCGCTTGCTCAGTATAATATGCCTCCTTCAGCGGAATCTTGGCCCACAATGTTGTTATGATGAAGTCGACGTCCCCAATGTGTACGACAGCATTATAATAGCTGTGGACATTAGGACGTATTTCCAGACAATAGCCGTCGTTAAGCTTGGCAATGTCGTAGAACTTGTAGAACTCATGGTTGCCCATGCAGGCTATTACCTGCTGGT
>CAMYAE010000022.1 GCA_947253655.1 uncultured Bacteroidales bacterium | reverse complement strand
GTTTCATAACGGTATTACTTTAGATTTGCTGTCTCTCTATTACTTGATAGAGAGATGCAAATATACAATTAATCCCTTATTTTTCAAATCGGTTTAATCGGCAGCATCTTTTCTATTATTTGCTTGTAGGGCAAGCATACTTTTCTGCCGATATTATCCATTACATTCTGTTCGAATCCTTTGAGATATATGGCTGTAATCTGTTGTGAACTATGCCCCAGAGCTTCACTGATTTGGGCTATTGAAGCCCCTGCAGCCTTTGCCTGTGTTGCCCAGGTATGCCTTGCTACGTAGGTCGTCAGCGGAACAGGGAGTCCGATTATAGAGCCGAGTTCGTGCAATGCGCTGTTTGTCCTCTTAAGCACAGAGCGGTAGATTGTATAGGCTTTGTCCGGACGGTCGCACGCATTATCCATGAATTCAAGCAGATACGGAGAATCCTCTCTATGGCTGCCGTGTCTTTTGATCATCAGCCGTGCCGGTTCGTTCACTTCTATCGTCAGTGCGGCAGAGGTCTTGTGACGATAGAAATGCAAATAGCTGCCGTCATAACTCGAACGCTGCATGAAACATATATCCGCGAGACTTGTTCCGCGCAAAAAGAAGCAGAGGAAAAATATATCACGTGCTGTCTGAAGCCTCTTTGAGCGAGGGGTATATTCAAGCAGTCTCTGCATTTGCGTCACTGTCAGTGCTCTTTTTCTCGTGATTTCCACTTTGGCGCTTATGTCTGAAAATAGATTTCCGGATATTCCTGAAGTCTGGATTTTCGATTTGTAATAACGGTTCAGTACGGCTTTGAGGTTACGAATATAGAACGATGCAGTATTGCGGCAGCATCCTGATCGCAATAATTTTCCACATAACTCTGTAATGAATTCCCGTGTAATGTCTTCCGCACACACATCCTCTCCTGCAGTCAGAGTCCGTATTTTGCTGAATGTGCTTCGGTATGCACGGGCGGTGCCGATTTTGGTTTCCGAGATCTTTTCTCTTATGGCGTTTTCAAACATACTGAAAAGAGTGCTTTTCTCAGTGCCCCTGCCATAATAGGGGATCCTGTCGATTTTGATTTTTAGTATCATGCCGAATTTCGTTTTAAAAAAGATGTTTTAAAATTAATTTTCGGCAATATATTGCTTTCCGTTGTCATGCAAAGGCCGCAGATGCCGTTGTCATTATGAGGCCGCAAGGCCGTAATAATCTGCCGCATTACGTTTGGGCAGATCCCTCACTCCGTTCGGGATGACAGGACGGACACCGTTATGACAGGACAGAGAAGTCACGCCCCGACGGATTGGGCATTGACGATTTCGGCGAGGTCTTTTACCGGGCGATTGGAGTAACGGGACAGTGTGGCCTTGCACAACGGACAGGCGGTCGCAATCGCATCGGCTTCACTGGAATAAAGATTGTTCAGTGCGGCCTTGGTCATTTTTTCGCGTTGCTTGAAACTTAGAGTAAGAGAGCCGAGAGAGCCTCCGCAACAAATGCTTTCCTCATGATGCTTGTCGGCCTCTGAAATATAGGCGGAGAGTCCAACCAGTTTTCTCGGCTCGTAATAGATTCCGCTGCCGCGTCCCAATTCGCAAGGGTCGTGAAAGACATAGCGGACCAAGCTCTTCTCCAATTTAAGCCTTCCTTGCCTCACAAGACGGTAAAAATATGTACTGTAATGGACGACCTCAATGCCGGGCAATGAGTAGTTCTCCCTGAAAATCCTATAGCATATCGGACAGCTTACAAGCAGGGTCTTCGCCCCGGAAGAAAGGATTATCTCTTCGTTCCCGGCTATAATTTTCTTAGCCTCATCAAACCTGCCGGCGGTGTACATTGGCCTGCCACAACACAAGCCCCCATCCCTGTCCATCCATTTATAGTCAACACCGGCCTTTCTAAGCACGGCCTCTACATTCCGGCCGATTTCCGGTGTCAGTTGGCTCATGCAGCCGCTGAAATAGAGCAGTTTGCCCCCGGAAGAGGCGGCCTTCATCGGAGCAAGGTCAATATTGGAGTAATCGTGGCCGAGACTATATTTCCTTATTCCCCTCTGCATAATCCTGAGCTGCGGCCCCTCAACCCCAACTTGACACAAGGCTTCGCACTTGCCGCACAAAAGACATTTATCGCTTATCTCCTCGATTCTCTTTTCGTTGCCGCGACGAATCTGCCTTGTGAGGTAGACGGTACAATCTTTCAGGTTAGCCTTGCTGACACTCATCGGGCAAGCATCGATACAAACTCCGCAATTCGGACAGGAGTACACCTGTACCCTTGCAAAGCCCCTTCTGGCACTTCCGACCTTCAAGCCGGCATTCCTCATAGGGATCAGCAGCATCTCTGCCGGTATATGCATATATCTTGAGAACGGCAGGACGCACATGAAAATACATAAGGAAATGGAATATGCCCACCAGGTCGGCAACATATTCAAATCATTGCCTAAAAACTGCCTGAATATCCAATTGGCAGGTATGGTAAGAAAAGAGCCTCCGCTGATATGTGCGGTGAAACTCTCTGCAAGAAGCCTCAACGGGAATATTGCCCAAAGGGAATACATCCCAATCCTATTGACCAATGACGGAACAGCAGTGCGCCTCATTCCGAAAATCCTTGACTGTACTCTTTTTATTATTGCCAAAGTGATGCCTGCCAACACTATAAGCAGAAAAAAGTCCATAAGGAAGAACAGAAAGTCTCCGGCCAGCGTCGTATCGGATTCGGCGACAAAATAGTTGAAGAATATCGGATAATAGAATAGGTTTATACGATGAGGAACGAAGAATATGACTTCGAGGTGGCCGAGCAGAATCAGCATAAACCAGCCGAAGGCTATGCTGGAGTGCATAAAGCCTAACACCCTGTTCCGCCGCCAAAGTTTGACATGTATAAGACAGTCACAGAAAATGTCCCGCAGGTTTTTAAGGATTGTCTTTGGAGTTACGAGGGAAAGAAAGAATTTTCTCCTGTCATCTCCGGTGAGCTGGAGCAAAATCTTGACTAGGCCATAAAGGCAATATAACAGGACAAAGCCCATTCCCACAAGAAACGGCACTACAAAAGGGTGAAATCCTGACGGTATTCTATCTATCATAAATCCTGCTCAATGATAAAATCAAATGACGTGTGTTTATTCCTCTCGGACAGACCATGGAGCATTTGCCGCAAAGCATGCAGTTTGACATAAGAGGTCTGACATCCTGTCCCCGCCGGAGCGAGAGAATTACCTTGCGTACACTCATTCCACTGAATTCGGATGCAGGACAGGTTGCACTGCAAGAACCGCAAGCCATACAGATCCTGGCATCGGGTTCAATTGAGCAGAGCTTGTCAAACAAGGAAGAGTCCACCTCGTCCAAATTCAGAATGGAGCTTTTTGAAAGCTTGAAACCAAAGTCCGTCATAGCGATTTAAGATATGAGTTTATCTCAAGGGCGGCGGAACGAGCTTCCGCTACCGTCTCCGGAACAGTCTTAGGACCAAGACAAGAGCCTGCATAAAAAATTCCATTAAGATTTGAGCCGGTCACAGAATAGATATTGTCACGGCTTTTCAGGAACCCGTCATCATCGACATCCAAATGTAACCCGGAAGCGAGTTCCGTCACCTGAGCATTGCAAGACATTCCCGACATAAGCACAAGCATATCCAATGTAACCTTCAAAGGTTTGCCGGCCAGAGTGTCCTCCGCCTTGACCTGAAGCCTGCCGTCAATGGTCTCCCCTACTTCCGAAACACGCCCTCTGACGAACTGTATGCCGTATTTGCTTTGGGCGTCTATATAGAAATTCTCATATTTCTTCCCGAAAAGCCTGAGGTCCATATAAAAGCAGAATACCAGAGCATCGGGGAATTTTTCTTTCATCTCGATTGCCTGCTTGATCGCAGTAATGCAACATACCTTAGAGCATTGGCTGTTGCCGGCTTTCAAATCCCTTGAGCCGACACAATGTACAAAACCTATTTTCTGCGGCTTTTCTGGAATCCTATTATCCCTGGCACCGTTCAGCCAAGCTTCTAAATCCGAATTTGTAATCACCCTGTCGTAGACCCCATAGCCGTATTCTTCCTTTTTGGCGGCCTCGAAAAGCTTGAAGCCAGAGGCAATCAGAATAGCCCTGCATATAATGCTTATACCATTGTTAAGCATTACATTATAGCCTGTGCTTAAGCGGTTGATATAGCTGACTGAAGTTTCAAGGAATATATTGGCATCGGATATTCTTCCGGCAATATCGGAAATTATATCTTTGGCCGGTATCATATCCGGGAAAAGCCTGTGCCAGGAAGCCACATGACCGCCGAGACGTTCGGCCTGCTCTACTATTATCGGATTATACCCTAATGACAATAACTGACCTGCAGCCTCCATGCCGGCAATCCCGCCTCCTATTATCAATACGTTTTCTTTCATCGAGACAAATTTATTATCAGCAACACCTCATGACGGACGGCAATCCCGGCCGGAGCAAGTCTTCTTTGTTCAGTCCTAAATATTTCTCTTCCGGACGGTATTCCACACCTATCTTGTCCAATAAAGGCTCCACTGCTACCTGATGCAGCTGCAGACCGAGATCCCACGGGTCATATCCTAAAACTATTCCTGCAAGCTCCTCGTAAGTCAGCACAGGAATGCCGTAGCCGTCTCCGCCGTATGTCTTCCCTGTCTGTTCCGAAATCACATATTGCCACCTGTCAAGGAAATATGGGCAGCCGGGGCAATTTGTAACAATGGCGTCAGGATGAAACGGCTCCATAGACTCGAATTTCTTGTAGGTGTTCGACACGCTGTAGCCCCTATTGGCTTTCATGTGGTACTGACGGAATCCGTAGCCGCAACAATGACGCCTCTCAGGATAATCCACAACCCGGCCACCCCAGCTCTCCACCATGCCGGTAAGCACGTAAGGGTATTCGGCCCCTCCTATACCTTTGCTTGGGAACATTTTGGAATAATGGCAGCCTATGTGCTCGACAATCCTCAAAGGCTCTCCTGTGCTCTTGTTTACAAGATGATATTTAGCTTTGGCGGCTATGGCATTCCTCCAATGGTATATAAGATCGCTTGTGTGTGCAATATATTTCGGCTTATTGAATTCTCTCCTGCACGCTTTCCACAGATTTTCCCGAATCTTCGCTTCTAATTCCGGGAATTCATGCCATGTTTCGAGTGTCTCCAGATAATTACCGAAAGAGGTTATGCAACTCGGACAATAATTCTCGTATCCGGCTTCCGTCATAAGAGAGAACTGACGGGCCACTATCGTCATTACCGTTTCCTGCGAGATCGTATCGCAGTGATAGGCAATGCCTCCGCAGGTCGTATGGTACGGAGTTTCGTAAATGTCTTTTCCAAGGACATTCCTTGTTATCTCTGTAAACATCTTCTCGCTTGCCGGAAAGAAATTCTGACGGATACAGCTGCGTACATAATACCAGTTGTCATCGGGTATCTCTTTCTGGTATTCGCTCCAGATTTTTTGTTTGCCCTGATATATCATTCGTTAAAATGTTTGTCTGAACTGTATTCAAATGCGTTACGCTCATATTCCTCAAGACTCATTCCCATTTCTTTAGCCTTTGCCTCGGAATACTTCTCCACCCTGCGGATTCTGTCCGTCGCCCCGGTAACATCGAAAATGGCTTTCAACTCATCTAAAGACTCTTGCGGAATACGGCGCAAAATGCCTGGACCGTCTTTCATATAATTGGCACCCTGCCTCTCAAGGCTCTTTTCAAGATGTTCGGTATGCCATTTCCATACAGGTCCCGACTCCTTGTGGTCCTCCCATTTGAAAGTCTCGGGATGAACACAATAGCCGTATTTCAAGATATTACTGGTGAAAATATGAGTCAGAGGCAGCACCTGCCGGCCTTTTTCGGATTCGGTAAAATAGCCGAGCCTTATGCTCAAATCTCTTAGAGCCATTATAACCAATCCCGGACCGTTCTTCCTCGGACATCTGGTAAGACAACTCATACACTCTCCGCAATACCATATTGTGTCCGATTTCAGAAGGGCTTCTATCTGTCCGTCATCCCTTGTCTGGACTATATCCACAACCTTTCTCGGATCATATTTGTAAAACTCGGCAGCGGGACAGACGGCTGTGCAGGTTCCGCAATTTATGCAGGTATGATACCCTTCCTTGAATCTGTAATCCTTGCAAAGCTCATCGTATAGACTGACGGACATCTTATTTAAAAATTAATAAACGCTATTACTGTATATAATTGTACAAATTTAATTATAATATATAAATCGCCAAACCCTTGACAGGATTTAATGCAATAAATTTACGGGAAAGGCTATAAATCGCCGATATGCTTTCTGGCTTTGTTCCACATGCCGTAGACCTCACTGATATTGCCGGCCGTCAGGAAACAGCTGATATTGTTCTTCTTCATGAAATTCATTACGGCAGCAAACTCGTTCTGCGTCAGTATTGTCTGGACCTCCACCCTATCGGCATTGGTGTATCCGCCTTTCAGTGGGAAAAGGCTGCAACCACGCTGCAAATCCTCGATGATGTATTTTCGGATTTTCTCATAATCATCGGAAATAATGCAGACCCGCTTTCTGCGGTTTAACGTAGCTGTGAAATGGTCTACGAACATGCCGTTGATCCAAGTGCCGATAAGCCCGAGCACTACCATATCGAAAGGGTTGATGGAGAATGCCGTACAGCATATAATGGCACCGGCCACAGACACTGAGACGCCTATGTCGAAATGGAGATATTTGTTTACGATTTTTGCCAATATGTCAAGCCCGCCGGTAGAGGCATTGATATTGAACAGAATAGCCTGTGAGATACTCACAAGCAACACGAAACACACAAGGTCAAGCCACGGATCGTTCATTATAGACATTCTGCCGTCCCTGATGATGTTTTGGTAAGGCATCAGAGCCTCCCACATATCCATAAGCGGGCCGAGTATCATAGCAGTATAAACAGTCTTGGCTCCGAACTCCTGTCCTATCAGCAACCACGCCATTACCAAAAGTATTGCATTGATAATGATCACCAGATGAGAGACTTTAAGCGTTATGCCGAAATTTTCGAACAAAGTGGAAATCACAATGGAAAGTCCTGAAATGCTGCCAATTATCAATTTGCTTGGGACAAGGAAATAATATACGGCCGCTGCACCGATAGACATCCCCAAAGTCATTATAACCAATTCTTTCCAGAACTTGCCGGTTGAAAGGGGCTTAAGGATATTTTCCATTTTGCTTTCAATTTTAGTGTTATATAGCAAATATCCTAATAATTTTCAATTAATCAATCATTTTTTGTAAATATTTAATTACAAAGGTCGATGTGACCGGAGCAATTACGCCACTGCCTCGGTGTGCACCCCACATACTTTTTGAATTGCCTGTGAAAATTGGACTTGTCCCTGAACCCCAATCTTTCGGCAACTCTCTGGATAATGACATCTTCATCATAGAGCAGGATTTCTTTGGCAACTGCAATTTTCCTTTCGATTTTGTATGAGCGGAAATCCTTTTTCAGCACGAGCCTGAAATAATCGGACAAAACTGCTGTCCGGACACCGAACTTATATGCCAGATCAGAAATAGAAAAATTGTAGCGGAGATTGGCTTCATCATCAAACCAGGATTCAAGCATATTTCCAAGGTCATTGTAACTTACGCACGGCTCTGCCACGGCATTGTCTACTCCGGCCTCCGGACAAAAATCAAGCCCTTTGTACCCAAACAGAACAACCTTTACCTTGAGCGGAAACCTACGTTTCCTCAAACGCATGAACGCATTATCTAACAGTTGCATATAGGTCAAATTTTAGTTTATGCTAATTTATTTAATATTGTCCGGAAAACCAAATTCCTTTTCGCCGAATCGAACAATTATAATTTATATAATGCGGTTGTCATCGTGCAAATCTACTAAAAAGTATTTATTTTTGTAATTAACAATAATAGGAGGACAATGGACTTGAAACCAAAGGTCATATATATTGCAGGAAACATTCCACTGCCGACAAGAAGCAGCAACAAAATAATACTTGACATTGCAGACGGGCTTGCGGCTGATTATGACATATCCGTCATCTATCCTAAAGAATTCTGTCCTTACCCGATAAACAGGCTGAAAAAATTCAAATACCTCAACGGGATTCCGGAAAAATGGGAATATGCCGGCATTTCCATAAGAGCATTGAAATATATAAGGCTGCCGTACCAAAAAAAACCTTTTGCAATGATAAAGGAAAGCGACAAGCGCCTCTTGAAACTGCTGCGCAGCGACAAACCGAGGCTGATACACGCCCATTATGCCCTTCCTGACGGATATATGGCCCTTACGGCATATAAAAGACTTGGCATACCCTATATAATTTCATTAAGAAAAAGCGATATTGAAAATATCAATACGGCATCCGGAGAAGAGAGCAAATACAGGGAAACCCTATGCAACGCATCGGCTATAATAGTTCACAACCGCTTCCAGCAGGAATTTCTGCAAAAACGTTTCGGGGCTGACAGCCTGATTATTCCTCACGGCATAGAAGAATCATTTCCGGAAGACAGGGTGATTTCACATAAAGATGATATTGTTATATCCGCAGTCGGAGAGATGATCCGGCTCAAACGTTTTGATTGGCTGATAAAGGCCATAAAGGAATATCGTGGCTGCAAAAGACCGGTACTGCGGCTTATAGGAGACGGCCCTTTGCTTAATTCATTGAAAGCAGAAGCAGACAACGCCTCCAATATCCGATTCTACGGCAGACAGCCGCACGACAGAGTCAGGCAACTGCTTACGGAAAGCGATATATTTGCCCTCCCAAGCGTATCCGAGACTTTCGGTCTCGTATATATGGAAGCGGCGGCAACAAAGAATGCCGTAGTCGCCGTCAGGGACACTGGTGTCTGGGGCAATTTTGAAGATGGAAAGGAAATGCTGTTCATAGAGGATTACAGGAATTTCCGGGACAGTCTTTTCAGACTGATAGATGATGACGACTTAAGAATAGAATTGGCGGAAAATGCTTTTCTCCGCGTCAAAAAAGAGTACTTGCGAGATACGATTATCGGCAGGTATAATTCTCTTTATCAAGCTATTATATCGGAGAAAAATCAAGGCTGCCCGTCAAAGTCCTGACCGTTCTTTTTCAAGAACGGCAATAGCCTGAATACTATACCGTTTATTTCAGGTGACACCTCCATTCTTATCATAGCGGCAAAACCTGCAATGAAAATGATGCCGGTGCGTAAAAAGGCGTCAATGAAAAGCGGAACAAAGCCCTCGCCCGACCGTAGGATAAATAAAGGTGAAAGATATCCGAGCCATAGCATATTGGCGGAGAACATGAGTAAAATCACAGCAGCAACTTTCAAATCCTCAATGCAGAATGGAGTGACTTTAAGTTTCCACCCGACCATAGACAGCAGCAAGGAATAGAAAATCATATATGACATCAAGGTCGCTATGGCAGCTCCCGTCATTCCCCATAACGGGATAAGCAATATATTCAGGATTATAGAAGAAGCCGTAAGCAATAAGGTGAACAGCAATGAGGTATAATAATATTTGGAATAGCCTAAGGTCGTGCCGCCGATTCCTAAAACCGAATTGAACAATCGGCTCAAGCCTACAATAAGCACGACCCATTTCCCGGTGCTGTATATTTCCCCATTGGGAAGAAGACGGAAAAACAGATCTATATTGGCCCATATTATAAAAAATATGAGAGAGCCGGCAATAAGCTGGTGCAGGGCGACATTCCGACAGATCTTATTTACGCCGTCTATATCGGCGTGTGCCATACCGTCAGAAATCATCGGTCTTGAAATTGCACCGAGCGAACGGTAAGGCAACTCAACGACCATTGCTATATTGACGGCTATCGTAAAAATCCCTGCGGTGAAAAGCCCCTCCTTTCCTGCAAGGAAGAATTTGTTGAGCAGAGGCGTTATGTTTCCTGCAAGGGCTGATGTTATCATGAAAAGGGTATAAAACAAAAAGTCCCTTTTCAGTTTGGGGCTTATATGGTTTCTATCAATCCTGAACGAGATGCGCTTTAATGTCAGCAAGTATATTATATTCAATGCAGTGGCAATTGAATATGCGAGACAGAAGGCGATTACAAGTCCTTTCAGTGAAATTATGCCATAGCCGTAGAGCAGGTATATCACCAATATCATCAGTCTGAGGCCGACTTCTCTTATGAATTTTGGGAATGCTATCCGCATAAGCAGGTTTGAGTTCGTCTCGAAAACCGAAATGTAAAGCATCATAAATGCAAGCGGAATTACAAAATCCACATAGTCCACAAAGAGCTGCGACTTGTCCGAAAAGGCTTTCGCTATGCTTCCTTTGAAGATGAAAAAGGCTGTCAGGAATATCAGAAAGCCGATAAACGGCACAATAAGTGTCCAGCCGAAAAAACCGTGATCCTTGTTCTCTTCGTCCTTGAAATAGGGATAATACCTCATTGCGGAAGAATTGGTGCCCAATTGGGCAAGCCCGGAGAAAAGGACTGCTGACTGGAGCAGCACCTCCACAAGGCCTATTTCTTCTGCCGTCAGGAGTTTGGTCTGCACGAAAAAAGTAATTATGAACCCTATCGCCACACCGATATAGTTGGCGATTGTGCCCTTGATACTTTGCCGCGCAACTACTCCCATTCGCTATTTCCCCAAAAATTCTCGGATTTTTCCGGTCACAAGGTCAATATCATCGATACTTATGTAAGGGTGCAGCGGCAGGGACAGCACAGTGGCGCACAACTGCTCTGCTACGGGACTGCTTCCTTGCATATAGCCGAGACCGGAATATGCGGTCTGCTCGTGCATAGGCTTTGGATAATATATCATTGATGGTATGCCGTTTTCTTTCAAGTAGGCTTGAAGACCGTCCCTTTGCTGCCTGTCTGCCAACTTGATAGTATATTGAGCCCAGGCGGAGAAATAGCCCTTCGGAATAACTGGAGTGGCAACTATATCCTTAAGCCTATCGGTATATGCCATTGCGGCGGCATTGATGTCTTTATTCTCGTATTCCTTGAAAGCCTTGAACTTGACGTTCAGAATAGCGGCCTGCAACGAATCCAGCCGGGAATTGACACCGATACGGACATTGTCATATTTATATGCACCCTTTCCGTGCACTCTGTAGGAATCAATAAGTATGGCATAATCATCCTTGTCAGTAAATACGGCTCCCCCGTCGCCATAGCAGCCTAAGGGCTTTGCCGGAAAGAATGATGTTGTGGAAATATCTCCAAAACTGCATGACATGCGCTCGCCTATTCTGCCGCCGAAGCCCTGGGCGCCATCCTCTATTATCTTCAGCCCGTATTTGTCGGCTATCTTCCTAATCATCGGATAATCCGCAGGCAGGCCGAAAAGGTCTACGGCAATTATAGCCTTTGCCTTAAGCCGCCCCTCTTTCACAACTTCCGATACCCGCCTCTCCAGAGATTCCGGATCAATATTGAATGTATTTTCATCCACGTCCACGAAAACCGGCTCGGCACCCTCAAGCGAAATCACTTCGGAGGAAGCGAAAAAGGTAAAGTCGGGGACAAAGACAGCATCCCCCTCTCCTGCCCCTATAGCCTTGAGAGCCAATGTCAACGCATCCGTCCCGTTGCCGCAGCTGATGCAGTGCTTTACTCCCACATATTCAGCCAATGCGGCTTCAAGTTCCTTGACGGGCTTCCCCATAATATAGCCGCCTGAAGCTGCGGTTTCCAAAAGAGCCTTGTCTATTTGCGGCTTCAACACATTGTATTGTTTTACTAAATCTCTGAATTGCATATATTTATATTTATTATTGCCGATAAGCGGCCTTAGCGTCCGCTATATTTCTATAAGCCCGATCTCCTGGTCTTCTATGTATTTCCTGCCGCATTCCGGACATTCCAGATTATCCGGCAGCCTCATTCCGCATTCGCAGACCCAGCCGATACGTATTGCCGGCACTCCGGCCATAAGGGCATTGTTCTTTACATTTTTAGTAATAACGGCTCCGGCCGCTATAAATGCACATCTTCCCACATCATGGCCGCAAACGACTGTGCAGTTCGCCCCCAAAGAAGCCCCTTCACGGATAATGGTCTTTCGGTAATTTCCGTGTACCGGATAATGGGCTCTGGGTATCAGCACATTGGTAAACACGCATGAAGGACCGCAGAAGACATTATCCTCCAATTCTACGCCCTCATAAATGGAGACATTGTTCTGTATACGCACGCCGTTTCCTATTTTCACGTTGTTTGCCACGTTGACATTCTGGCCGAGAGAACAATTCTCGCCAATGACCGCACCTTTCTGTATATGGCAAAAATGCCATATTTTAGTCCCTTTTCCTATGCTGACATTATCGTCCACATAGCTGCTCTCATGAATGAAATAATCTTTGTTCATCAGCCTTTGTCAATTATTTTCTGAACCTGCTCCAAAACCCTTACAACTTCCAAGGCGGATTCTCCGCCGGCTATTCCGATTTCGGAATCTATATGTCCTATAAAATACCGCAGTTCCTCTGCCAGAGGCATCTTACGCTCATAATCTATGATTTCATCCGGAGCCTCGACCTTCAAGGGCAATCCGCCGTCAAATTCTATCCTCTTGTCATAGAATATTATATTCTTGTCTGCACTTGAGTCTTCATATACAAGCATTCCCTTGCTGCCAATGACTACAAGCCGGTGCTCCTTGAAAGGGTGGAGCCAGGACGTGAAGATGTGGGCATGTACATTGTCCGGATACACTAAATGGGCGACAGTCGAATCATATATATCTTTCTGCAGGAATTTCTGAGCCGTTGCTGAAACCGACACAGGGCTTTTGCCTATAAAATAATCCAGTATGGAAATGTCATGAGGGGCCAAAGACCAGAAAACATTTTCTTCGGTACGGACAGTGCCGAGATTAAGCCTGTTGGAATAGATATAGAACAATTTTCCTATTTTACCCTTGTCTATAAGCTCTTTTATCTTTATTATGGCAGGGTGGAAAAGAAGAAGATGACCGACCATAAGTCGGACGTTCATTTTCCTTGCAATGGAAACGAGTTCGGCGGCCTCTGTCGAGACCAAGGTGAAAGGTTTCTCTACCAATACATTCTGCCCTGCAAGAAGAAGTTTTTTTGCAGTTTCATAATGAAGCGGTGCAGGTACGGCAACCGTATAGCCGTCATAGCCGTCTCGGATTGCATCCTCTAATCCGGCATAGCCTTTCACATTGAATTCTTCCGTCAATGCCTTCAGCCGCAACCCGTCTTTTTCCACAACCGCAGCCAAAGCCCCCATCTGCGACAAGGTCTTTATATGATTCCTGCCCCACCTGCCTCCTCCTATTACGCAAATTCTCTTCATATGTCCTATCTTTCCGTTAAGTCTTCAAATATAAATATAAATTACGACTAATTCATCGTGCCGGGGCATAAAAAAGGGTGAAGACCTCCGAACGACTGTCTCCACCAGTAACATATAGACCCGGAAACTTACGTTTTCAACGCAGCCTTTGTCGCACAACGCTACAATTCTTTCAGAATAGCGTCCTCAACTTTCTTCATGTTCTCCGTAGGCTCGAATCTTGATCGTGTTTTTTATGATGACTTTGAACTGTTTCTCAGGACGAACAGGAACTTAAATCCGAATACAGTACATGAACACCTTTATAGACTGAAAAAGATGACCATGAGGGCTGTCAGTCAGGGAACAATACGCCGCGATCCTTACTGTCGTCTTCATCCGGAATTACCCAAACGGAAAAGTCGTCATCTGAAATTGGAAGATCTGAAGACACTGCTTACAACCCCGGTCAGTGATATTGTAAACCAAATTAATGTAACCGCTCTAAAAGTGTTAACCATTTTCAGGGAAGGTCAGAATAAGATACAATGACGATTAAAAGTGCGCTAAAAAAGTGCAGAAGTAATCAAAATTTGATTACCTTTGCACTAAAACCGCTCACTATGACAATTAGAGAATGGATTAGAGATAGAGAAATTAGTGGCTTCCCAACCTTTTCACTTGATGATGTAAGGCTGGCATTTCCTAATTATTCAGAACAGGTCATTAAGAATGAACTATTCCGTTTATCATCACAAGGTATTTTATCTCCTGTGTACCGAGGATTCTATGTAATTATCCCTCCACAGTATGCAGCCAAAAGAATGGTTCCTCCAATATATTATATTGACCAATTGATGTCGTATCTGAATAAACCATATTATATCAGTTTATTGAATGCCGCAGAAATCTTGGGTGCAGCCCATCAACGGCCACAGAAGTTTTCTGTAATGACGGTATTTCCGAAGTCTTCCGTCTCTTCATCAAAAAACAATTCGCTTGTTTGGGGATATCGTAAAGAGATTCCATCAGATTTTTTGTTGTTCAAGAATTCTGAAACAGGAGTGATCTACTACTCAAATGCTGAACTGACAGCCATTGATATTATGCAATATGAACAATATATCGGCGGACTCTCAAGGGTAGCGACCATTTTGGATGAATTGGCAGAAAAACTTGATTTTCGTAGAGCTTCTGATAACTTGTTTAACTATACATCAATCGCTACCATCCAACGATTGGGATATATATTAGATGATATTTTAGAACAGAAAGAGATTGCAGAAGTATTACATACTGAATTATTGACATATGTCAAGCGTTTTAGATATATTCCTCTTAGCACAAAAAAAACTGATGAAAATGCAGAAAAGAATACTCGTTGGAAAGTTAATATAAATTCAATCATAGAAACAGACGAAATATGATAAACAGGGCAGCTATTACCCAATGGAATAAGATTGCTCCATGGAATGATAATGCACAAGTAGAACAAGACCTTGTTATCTCTCGTGCATTGGTCGCTATTTTCAGTGATAAATTCCTCGCTTCACAGCTTGCGTTCAGAGGAGGGACAGCACTTCATAAATTATATCTGTCGCCACAGCCCAGGTATAGTGAAGATATTGATTTGGTACAAATCACACCGGGACCGATAAAACCAATCATGTTCAGACTGGGTG
Source organism: uncultured Bacteroidales bacterium (assembly GCA_947253655.1). GTDB lineage: Bacteria > Bacteroidota > Bacteroidia > Bacteroidales > UBA932 > Cryptobacteroides. Next base: position 20,724 of record CAMYAE010000022.1, on the reverse strand, counting down.
AAGTCCTGAGTTTTTTGCCTGATAGGGTTACAAAACAAAAGCGATACAACAACACGATGTTGTTTCGTATGGAGTCGGAAATTCCCCCGACAATTCCCCTACGTTTGAAAATAGAGATAAATTGTTTTGAACATTTCAATGAACTTGGACTGGTTAAAGTTCCATTTGAAATGGAAAACAGTTGGTTTTCTGGAAAATGCGAGATTACCACATATCGTTTGAATGAATTATTGGGAACAAAGCTACGAGCATTGTATCAGCGGAAAAAAGGACGCGATCTTTTTGACTTGTATGTCGCCTTATCAGATGCATCTGTAAATATTGACGAAATTTTACGCTGCTATAATCGTTATATGTCGTTTGTTGTACAACAACCACCTACCTACAAGCAGTTCATCAACAATATGGAAGAAAAAATGTCAGACCCTGATTTCTTGGGTGACACTCAAAATATTATCCGTCCGGACAAAGAATTTAATCCACAATTGGGGTATGAACTTATTTTGGAAAAATTGATTGAACGGATGCGAAAATAAAATATAATAAAATAAATAGGTTACCCGTTGGCAGAATTAAGTATGCACTAAATTAATTCCGCCAACGAGTTAAATTACGACTAATTCATCGTGCCGGGGCATAAAAAAGGGTGAAGACCTCCGAACGACTGTCTCCACCAGTAACATATAGACCCGGAAACTTACGTTTTCAACGCAGCCTTTGTCGCACAACGCTACAATTCTTTCAGAATAGCGTCCTCAACTTTCTTCATGTTCTCCGTAGGCTCGAATCTTGACACCACATGCCCTTCCTTGTTAATCAGGAACTTGGTGAAATTCCATTTGATTGCCGGATCCGATTTGTATTCCGGATTTGCTTTTGAAAGAATATCATCCAGTATCTTTGCAATCGGATGAGCCGGATCAAAGCCGGCAAAGCCTTTCTCGCCCTTCAGCCACTTATAAAGTTCGATTGCATTATCGCCGTTCACATCTATCTTCTTGAACTGTGGGAATTTCGTCCCGTAGGTCATTTTGCAGAACTCGGTGATCTCCTCGTCTGTCCCCGGTGCCTGGCCGCCGAACTGGTTACACGGAAAATCCAGAATTTCAAAACCTTTGTCATTAAGCCTTTCATACATGGCCTCAAGTTCTTCATATTGAGGGGTGAAACCACATTTGCTTGCCGTGTTAACTATAAGAAGCACCTTGCCTTTATATTCGGACAGGCTGACTTCGTGACCTTTCTTGTCCAAAACTTTAAAATCGTAAACTGTTTTCATAATAAATATTTTTAATAGGATTAATTATCCTGTTGTGTTTTCAACAAACTCCGCACCAAAATAATCATATATTAAATTAATGTTACATATGAAAATAATTTTATAAGTTTCTCGTGAATTTTGATTATTTTTGTCCGAAAATTTTAAGGAAAAATGAAGAAATTTAATATTATCGTACCAGTATTGCTCGCTGTCCTTGCAGTAGCCTCCTGCTGCGGCCACTCAAAAGAAAAAGTTGCAGACAATAAAGTAAAGAATGTAATAATAATGATTGGTGACGGCATGGGCCTGCCGCAGGTCGGAGCGTTCATGCTTGAAAACAGATATGCCCCTACATCATTTGACAGAGCACAGTCGGTTGCGATTTGCAAAACCTACTCCAACAACAATTGGATAACCGACTCCGGAGCGGCTGCCACTGCTATCGCTACAGGACACAAAACGGACAATGCGAAAATAGGGATGACGCCCGACGGCGAAAAAGTGCCTACGATAATGGAAATTGCAAAAGCGAAAGGCATGTCTACCGGACTGATTGTGACGTCCTACCTTACCGATGCCACCCCTGCAGGCTTTGCAGCACATACTTCGCATCGCAAAAATTTCGATGATATAGCTTCCCAAATAAAGCAATTATCCCCTGATATACTCGCCGGAGGCGGTCTGGATTATTTAGGGTCATATTTCACCAGATATGCTGCGACTCCTGACGCATTCTATGCCGTAGACACCCTGCCTGCAATCGGAATTTTCGCCCCTAAAAATATGAAACCGGCTCCCGAGAGGGGCGACTATCTTTCAAAAGCCTCACAGCATGCCGTCAAGCTGCTGGAAGGCAACGACAAAGGATTTTTCGTGATGATAGAAGGCTCCCAAATCGATTATGCCTGCCACAACAACGACCCGGAAACGACAATTGCTGAAATGCGCGATTTTGACAAGGCCGTAAACCTGATGTTCGACTATGCCGACAGCAATCCGGGCACTCTTGTAGTAGTACTTGCGGATCATGAGACGGGAGGCCTGTCCATTGTGTCAAACAACACCGACTATACTTCATCCGAAAGCGGCGTCCAATATAAATTCGGCACCTCCAGCCACTCCGCATCCCCTGTCATGGCTTACGCCTACGGCACCGGTGCCTGCAATATTAAAGGAGTAATCGAGAATACCGATATATTCGGCATACTTAAATCCATGATTACGGCAAATTAGTCTTGCCCCCGTCTAAAATCGATTCCGCTGTTTCTCCACAAAGTCTGATATACCGAAAATACCAACAATTTGGTATTGTGCAAAGCTTGCCTAAATGGTAATTTTGCAGTTCTGAAATTATAGTGTTCGTAATTAATGCTTATTGTTTATAACAATAATCAGGTTATGTCATTAAATTTCCGATAATAAATGTATATTTGCAATGGCACAAAGTTCAGGATGTTATGCGAAAACTATTTATAAGGCTCTTTTGTCTTCTGTCCATATATGCACTATTTATTAGCAATATATCCATTATATATGCACAGAATAAGGATTCTAAGATTCACGGAACAGTTAAGGATGAACAAGGGAATCCTTTGGAATTTGCAAGTATAGTACTTGGACCTTCAGGACAATATACAACTACCGATTCGAAAGGCGGATTTCAAATTGATCGGATACATCCGGGAAAAATCGAAGTCCTTATCCAATATTACGGGATGCAGGATTGGTCATCAACTTATACATTGAAAGCCGGAGACGACCAACATATTGACGCCATTCTAAAAGAGACATCTTTCCGGCTTGAAAATGTGATTGTTACTGCAACCAAGAGCAATACCGGGAGCAGCACGGCCTCCAAGATTTCAAGGCAGGCTATGGATCACTTACAGACAAGTTCGCTTATGGATATAATGACTTTGCTCCCCGGAGTGGAATTATCAAATCCTTCACTCAACAAGGCAACATCAATTTCCGTAAGAGACAATGTCAGTAAAATCAGTTCCGGCAGCAGTGCTGCAAGAAGTCTCGGCACTGCCGTAATTGTAGATGGAGCGCCCTTGTCCAACAATGCAAATATGCAAGTACTGTCCTCCTCAATTGCAGGCAATCTTCAGGATTATTCCGGCTCGGCGTCTGCCGGAGAAGGTGTGGATGTGAGAATGCTATCAACCGACAACATTGAATCCGTTGAGATTATAAGAGGAATCCCTTCAGTAGAATACGGCGATATGACCTCCGGGGCTGTCCTTGTAAAATCAAAAGCCGGAAAATCTCCATTGACAATAAGATTCAAGGCTAATCCCAACATATACCAGCTAAGTACAGCAAAAGGAATGAGGTTGGGAAAGAATTTTGGAGACTTGAATATTAGTGGAGACTATGCATACAATAGAAATGAACTTGTTAAAGACTATAAGACATATCAGAGAGCAGGATTGAAAGGGCTATGGTCTTTCATGCGCGGAAATTTTACAGAAAACACTTCTTTGACGCTTATATACGGCAGAGACCGGGCCAAACTTAATCCTGATGCTTACGGCAAAGAACAGTCTTGGGCAAATTCTGCCGGCTTGCAGTTCAACACTAACGGAAATGTGTTTATAAACAGAGGGTGGATGAAATCCATAAACTGGATATTGTCAGGGAGCTATACCAACAAGGTAAGTCATTACGAATCTACAGCAAGTAATGCCCTTAACCTATATTCGACGGCGATGTCGAATGGAGTGACATATACAAATATCCCCGGACTGGATGTCTTTGATACTGATACCGGAGAACGCATAACCAACAATTCCGGGACTGAAAAAGGAGTAATATTGCCTTATTCGTATTTTTATGTTTATGACATATTCGGTGATGAAATTAACGTATTCGCAAAACTGAATACGAAATTCAGCAAAACCTGGAATGGAATAACAGACAAGCTCTTGCTCGGCGCCGACTTCAAGACCGACGGCAATTTAGGGAAAGGACCTGTCTATGATGACGATTTTCCGCCTTTCAGGAATGTGGGCAATGCCTCTTCAGGTTATCGAAGGAGAAACTACTACGACATTCCTTTTGTAAACCAGCTTGGTTTGTACGGAGAGAATATTCTCAGTTGCAAGGTGGGTGAACGGGTTTTCAGTTTAAGTACAGGACTGCGTTACGATATGGTAAACAGCCTTCATATTCTTGCTCCAAGGCTGAATACAAGTGCGGATATATTTCCATGGATGACGCTAAGGGCCGGTTGGGGAATTACCGGTAAAGCACCTACAGCTATGTACTTGTATCCCAACGATGCCTATCTGGACGCCATCAACTTTAATGGTATGAACGTAAGCCTTCCCGAAAGCGAAAGACTTCTGATTGCCACCACAACAATTTACAATGCCGGCAATCCGGATCTCAAGATAGCGAAAAACAGAAAGGCCGAAGCAGGAATAGATATTACTATTGCAAAGAAATATCGGATAAACCTGACAGTCTACGATGAATATATGAAAAACGGCTATGCAATGGGACTGGGACTCCCCTCTTTTGTCTGGTATCAGCATGACATATATAAAGAAAAGGTTCATAATACCGGAAAAATACCGTCAGTATCAAAAGACACCACATTCAACCTTTTCTTCAATGTCTACAAACCGTATAACAATGTAATTACCAGAAGTAGAGGCATTGAATACGAAATAGATCTGGGTCGCTTCAAGGCAATCAGAACATCATTCAATATTAACGGTGCGTGGAGTTACGGCTCAAGTACAAAAGGAGGCTATTATTTCAACATGAGGCCGGACAGCAAGAATACGGAGAGGAACATAGGCATATACAATCCTCAAAAAGAGACCCGGCATTACGAAAATTTACTCACGACTTTAAGAGTTACACATAATATTCCGCAAATAGGTTTTGTGATAACTTTGACGGCACAAGCAAATTGGTACGGAAAATTCTGGTCTACTTATAAAAATGATGAAATGCTGATTGGATATTTATCGCGCAAGGACGGAAAATACCATGATTTCGACCCTTCCATGAAGAACGATCCCGAATTTTCTTACCTGTTCCCGACACTTACCGACAAACGTTTCATTGTCAATAGTATAGACCCTTATTTTACTTTCAATCTTAATATAACAAAAGAGATAAAGAATTACATAACGGCATCGTTCTATGTTAACAATATATTTAATCACAGGCATTTGGATCGTTATGAGAGTTCCGGTGTAATTGATGAATACGGAATACCGATATTTTTCGGTTTTGAATTAAAAGTGAATATACATTAAAATCAAATTGTTATGAAAAAAACACTATTGGCAATAGCGGCCGCAGTCGCTATCTGCGTATTGCCTTCTTGTAAGAAAGAGTCGAAATTAAAATTAGTTACAGCTTCAGTCGTAATTGATGAATCCGGCCTCGCAGCTGATATATCAAAACCTGAAAGCTACAAGGTTACATTTACAAACAATGCCACGGCAAAGGCAACTGAAGTAACTTCGGAAAACGGTGTCGCCGTGGCGAAAGATCTGCTCCCCGGAGTATATACAGTCAATGCAAGTGCCGTGACCGTAAGCGAAGGATACATGTACACCATATCCGGAACGCAAGCCGCAGCAAGCCTTGTGAATGACAATACGGTAATAAACATCAAGGTCACTTCTTCTAAAGAATCCGCCTTTGTCTTTAAAGAGATATTCTATAGCGGTACTACAGTTAAAGCACCTACTGATCCTAATGACCCATGGTCTGGCGTAAACTATTTCAGAGATCAGTTCTATGAAATATACAACAACAGTACTGAGACCGTATATGCTGACGGACTTTGTATTGCAGATGTCAAATACGCCGAATACGATTACTCGGTAATATATCAGTGGGATATTGAGAATCCGACACAATACGTATTTGTACAAACAATCTGGCAAATTCCAGGTGATGGAAAGACCTATCCGATTGCTCCGGGAGAATCGATAGTTGTCGCCCAGTGGGCAACCAATCATAATGCGGAAAACCTCGCCCAAGGCAAGACTCTCGATCTGAGCGGTGCAGAATATGAAGCAATAGAGCAAGAAAAAACTCTTTGGAACGGAATTGTCATTACTGACGGTCCGGCAATCAACATGAAGAAAGCCGTTAATGCCGCAGGCTATGATATGCCACAATGGCTTATCTCAGTAGGAGATGCCGGAATAATCCTTTTCAAGACAAAAGACGAGCTGAAGAACTCCGATTTCATTGCAGCAACCAATAAGGAAAATGTCAATGCACGTGAAGTTCTGATTAGCGAAGTGTTGGATGCCGTGCAATGGCACGAGACGGAAACGGATGCTGCAGATATCAGTAAACGTTTTCTTCCGTCTACGCTCGATGCCGGATGCTTGGTCCTCCCTACATATTCAGGGAAAAGCTTTTCAAGAAAAATTTCGGGAACACGCGAAGACGGCACTGTAATTTATCAGGACAAAAACAATTCTTCTGAAGACTTCGAGTTGAATGACAAGCCTCAAACCCGCCGGAATGGAGCTAAAAAACCATCTTGGAATACTTGGGGGAAATAATATCTGAAATGAAGAAGACAGCAATCATTATGTCAATCCTGTGCTTTTGCCTTTATACGGCGGAAGCACAGGATATTGACAATATTGTCACAAAAGACAATAATTTCAGAAATTCACTCTGGATTCATACGGATAATTCAGCCTCACTCGCATTCAATCCTATATTATCATATAATGATCTGCTTGCTTCATATAATCTGACAACCGGTGACTATCATTCTTGGAGGCAACCTGGCACAAGGAATGAACTTGGGGTAAAGACAAGCGGGGCCACTTTTGTCGGAAAATTCTTGCTGTGCGGTGAATTTTCTTTCGATAATATATTCGACAGCGGACTTCGTGGCAATGCCATAATGTACGAAGTGCCTGAAGACATGCCATATTACGTCCTGGACACGACATCAAGCCGATGGAACAGACAAGTGTACGATATGAATTTCAGATTAACATCACCTGTATTGTATGACCATATTTCATTGGGTATAATAGCCGGATATACATCGAAAGTCGGAGCAAAACAAAATGACCCTCGTGCAGAGAGTTTCGTAACTGAGCTCAGAGCTGTGCCGTCCGTTTCATATCGGTTCTTAGGAAAACATATTATAGGCCTCAGCGGTGCCTACAATTACCTTTTTGAACGTTCCGAACCGTCTAACAACAATTACCATATTAACCGTATAGTATATCTTACAAGAGGACTCGGAGAAGGATCGCCGGCCAAAGTCGGAGGAAATGACGGTCTTAAAGAATACTACTATAAAGGCTATATTGTAAGAGGCAGCCTCGACTACGGTTATACGGGATCATTTTCAATTTCCGGAGAAATAGGAGTTTCATATAAGGACATTAACGTAATGCATCAAGTGAGCTTGCCTAAGAATATGGGGCAGACAGGACAAATGTCCTTATATTCCTCGGTTAAAGCCCTTTTTGGAAAAAACAAATCCAATCATATCAGACTTGATGCCGAATACAGAAATACCGATGGAATTGAAAAAATACAAGTGCGGGACGATACCCCAATGCGGCAAAAATGGGTTGTTGTTGCAGAAAACAATATGAGTTCATACATACATACAAGGGTATCAGCTTCATACGATCATCAATTCAATGCAGGCGACAGACGAGGTTTCGACTGGAATATAGGTGGTAATTTCCGGTATGAAAGTGAAGAAGATGAATATTTTGCACCTGCAAGCAGTTTCAATTGGACCAACCTCTTTGCTTCTGTTTTCGGGGCTAAACAGTTCAAATTCAACAGATCCGAACTTCTTGCAAAGCTGTCCGCCGGCTACCTGCACGGGACTGACGGAGATTATCTATATTCAGGTGATAGTAATACGCTTGTCGTTCAAAAATTCTGGCAAGAAGAACTTGAATTCAGAAACAAGAGTTCTTTGGACTTTGCCTGCAGACTGTCTTACACCTTACACAGCGGCAGGGTTAATTATGTATTTGACTTAAACTCTGAATACTTGACGGGATACCGGCTTGTGACAGGGTTTGCATTTGGAATAATTTTTTAATGAAAAAGTATCTTATTGCACTGTTATCTTTGTTGTCATTATCGGCCTCTGCAGGGAGCAGAGGCTCCTTTGCAATTATTGTCGACAAAGAAAGCTACGTGCATTGCAAAGAACAGTTAGAGCTGTACTCATCTGCAATACAGGTTGAAGGGCTTGACGCCTTTATCGCTTCGGAGAAATGGGCCTGCCCGGAGCAGGTACGGGATTCCTTGAAACATTGGTATAAAAGCAGGAATTTGAAAGGGACGGTTTTTATAGGAGAGATTCCTGTTGCCATGATTAGAAAAGCTCAGTTTATGGCTTCTGCTTTCAAAATGGACGAAAAAAGAGACCGCAGGGAGTCATCGATTCCTTCGGACAGATTCTATGACGATTTTGATCTGAAGTTTTCTTTTGTAGGGAGAGACACCTCCCAAACTAATCTCTTCTATTATGAGCTTGCTCCTGATTCTAATCAGGAAATATGCTGTGACATTTTTTCCGGCAGGATAATGCCGTCATCAAAGTATCGGAACAAGTATACTGAACTGAAAAAATATTTGGAAAAAGTGACACGCCTTAAAGGAAAGCCGCAACTGATGGACAGAGTTGCGTCATATACAGGTGCAGGTTCGTTCTCCAACAGTATGATTGCCTGGAAAGATGAGGCAGTAACTCTTAAGGAGCAAATTCCGGATGCTTTCAGAAATATTGACGGGGCAAAATTTTTCGTGTACCATCAATATCCTTTTATGAAAGAAATTCTGCTTGAGGAGTGCGGAAGGGATGACTTGGATCTGATGCTTTATCATCACCACGGCACACCTGACAGACAATGGATTGGAGACTATCCTGCATCGTTCAATGAAGAACAGGCTTACGAATACGGCAGGAGGCAGGCAAGGTCGGCAGCAAGAAGAAATGTCAGGTACGGCATGAGCCATGAGGAGGCAATACGTTCAGTCATTGAGAAATACGGTGTGGATTCATCATGGGTGTCCGATGCGTTTGATCCTGAAACCGTCAAGGCGGACTCAATTGAAGATTTGAAGACAGGGATACTGCTTGATGACATTTATAAAGCTAAACCGAATGCACGGATGTACATATTCGATGCATGCTACAACGGCGATTTCCGCGAAGAAGACAATATTGCAAACCGATATATTATGTCAGACGGAAATGCTGTCGCTGCCATAGGCAATACAGTAAATGTGCTTCAGGACAAGGCCTCTTCTATGCTTTTAGGGATGATGTCGGCAGGATATAATATAGGAGAATGGCACCAGGCTACGGCAATTCTCGAATCAGTAGTTATTGGTGACCCGACATTCTGTTTCGCTTCATCTTATAAATTCAAGAAACCTGATTTAAGTAATACGAATATAGGATATTGGAAAAGATTTCTTAATAAAAAATATCCTTGCGATATTCAAGGATTGGCCTTGAACAGGCTTTATGAATTAAATGCACCGGGTCTCCCGGAAATATTGGCCAAAGCATGCAATTCAGACTATTATATGCTGAGACTTACAGCCTTGACACTATTAAAGCATTACGACTCACCACTTTATAGAAAAGCACTTGTTAAAGCTTTAGATGATCCTTACGAATATACAAGGAGAAAGGCCGGATATTTTCTATCGATGATGGGAGATACATCTGCTGTAACGCCATTGGCTGATGCCCTCATCAAAGACTATAATGCTGCAAGAGTCAACTTCAATATAACCAACGGAGCAGGTTTCTTTCCCGACAGTCTGTTTCTTGGAACATTCAAAGACATTAGTGAAAAAGCAGGTTTTTTCTACAAAGTTCCGGAATCTGCTGCTGAAGGCTCTAATGCATTGGAAAATGCAATAAATGGGATAAACAGTTCACTTTCAATCAGGGAATTTACATATAAGGCAATCCGCCACTCAGGAAAAGACTCTAAAGGGAGAAGCAGCACGCTTGCATTTCTAAGGAACCAGCCGTATCCGCAATATGCGGACGATTTGCTGTCCATTGTAAAGGATTCTGAAGAGCCTATGGAAATCAGAATACAAGTTGCCGACATTCTCGGATGGTATATTGTAGCATATAACAAAAGGGAGATTTGCAACGAGCTTGTGGAGTACCTGCCCGGCGTGAGTGACAAAAGACTTGCTGATGAGATTTCAAAGACAATAAGACGATTAAAAGTATATCTGAAATGAAGAAATTAATTTTCACGGTTCTGCTTGCCGGCATTTGCCTTATCGTATCTGCAAAAAACACGCAGTTTGGAATTTATGTGGACAAAAGCACATACCGGGAATGCAAAACAGAACTTGAGGCATACAGAAACCGGCTTTCTGAAGAAGGACTTGACGCTAAGATTATTGCTGACGATTGGGATACCCCCGAAAAAGTCAAGGGCAGTATCCTGACACTTGCCGCCGAAAAGAAACGCCCTTTGGAAGGGGTCGTATTTGTGGGAGAAATTCCGATAGTTATGGTTCGAGGGGCTCAGTGGATGACAACAGCATTTAAGATGAATGAGGAAAAATATCCCATATTCGAATCAAGTGTCGCTTCCGACAGATTCTATGATGATTTTGACTTAAACTTCGATTTCATTAAAAAGGATGAAGAAAAGGAGGGCATATTCTACTACCGCCTGAACGGCAAAGGGAGCACGCAGCTACATCCGGATATATATAGCTCAAGGATGAAGGTGCCGGAAGTAATGATACAGAACGGGGCGGACAAATATGAACTGATGAGACGATACTTAAGGAAAGTGGTCGCTGCACATAGGGAAAACAATCCTTTAGACCGTATTGCATTCTTTTTCGGAAGCGGATACAACACGGAAGATCTTAATGTATGGAGGCAGAAATGCCAGACATACAAAGAATACTTTCCACAAGCCTATACCAAAGCATCAGGAAACAGATTTCTCACATTCTTTGCAAATGACGAGACGAAATGGAACCTGTTCAATGAGCTTCAACGTCCGGGCACCGATGTCTTCCAATTTACGGAACACGGAAACTATGATACCCAATATATTAACGGGGAAACCGGAGGACGCAATCTTGAAGAAAACCTTGCAATCCATAAGCGCTCTCAAATGGGAGGCGATGAAACCAATTATACAAAGCATGACAATACCGTCATCACGCAAAAAGAACTGATTGGCATTAGAAGCAATCCTAAGGTTCTCATCTTCAATGCATGTTATAACGGCTCTTTCCATAATCCTAACGGCTATATCGCAGGAGTCCACATATTTGGGGCCGGCGATGCAATTGTAGCACAGGGTAACACCGTTAATGTGCTTCAGGACAAAGAGGAAGACTTGCTTATCGGCTATCTGTCTTTAGGGCAAAGGATTGGTCTGTGGCAGAAAGAAGTTGCTTATCTCGAGAGTCATCTGATAGGCGACCCGACATATCGTTTTACAGTTTCCGAGAAAGACAAACGCATTTCGGAAAAGCTGACAAATGATCTGACTTTCCATAGCTCAGAGCGGCATGTATGGGAAAAATATCTCAAATCCCCATTAGCAGCCATGAGATGTGCCGGTATTGTGCATCTGGCATATTGTACCGGAAGTAACTCTGTGAGCGATAAGGCATTGTCCCTTCTTGAAAGCGACCTTTCCGTTACGGTAAGGTCATCAGCACTGCATGTGTTGAGACAAATAGCAGATGAACATTCTGAAAAAGCTATAATGACGGCAATGAAGGACCCGAGCGAAGTTGTTGTAAGGCATGCTGTTCTGTTCGCCGGTGAATACGGCTCAGCGGGAAAAGACAGCTGCATAATTAAAGCCTTGTACGACCTCCGGAATACTCATCCCGAATTGTTAAGAATCCGCTGGCTGGCTTCAAATTCAATAAAAGTAATTAAAGGGAACAAGCTGCTTGACTCCGATGTAGATAGAATTAAAGACAGCACCTTATCTTCAAATGAAAGGATAATGGCATTAAGGTCTTTCAGGAACAACAGATACGGCCCTGCCATCAATCCGGCAATAGAAATCATTTCAGATCCCGGATCAGATAATGCCTTAAAAAAAGCAGCTATCGAGACTCTTGGCTGGTACAATAGATCTGTTTACAGAAAAGCTATAATTGAAGAGATAAGAACAGTATCAGAAACAACAAACGCTCTTATGCCTTATTCTGTAAGCGATGAATTGGCAAAAACAATCAAGAGGTTGGAAAACAGATGAAAAAGATAATATCAATATTCATTTTTATTTCCATACTGTTGAATATCAATGCACAGGAAAGAGCAGTGGGAGGAATTGTCCCTTTAAGGAAAATGATTCCTGCGGCAAAAGAAACCGTACCTCCTTATATTGATAATTCAAAACTAAAATATTTTCCTCCCGTAATAAACCAAATCGGGGGCTCTTGTGCACAGGCTGCAAATGTAGGCTATATGTTCACATACGAAATGAACCGCCTCCTTGACAGAGCTGCAGACAAGCCCGAAAACCGTTTTTCATATCTGTACTCATGGAACTTTATAAATGACGGACAGAACGACGGCAGCATAGGTTTGGATGGGATTCAATTGGCATTGAGCAACGGGATAATAACCGAAAAGGACTTTCCGGCACAAACCAGTATGTATGCTTTTTATTGGGCAAGCGGTTATGAAAAATATCTCAATGCCATGAAATACAGGGCAACCGAATTTCAAACCATAGATATTTCCTCTCCGGAAGGCATAAGACAGGTAAAACAATTTCTTTATAACAGAAACGAAGTAGGAAAACCTGGAGGAATAGTAACCTTCTCCACTTTAGCCTCAGCATGGAAAATTGATGAAAGCTACAACGGTCCCTCAGGAACAGGCTATCATTGCCTGCTGACAAAATTAGCCTCGGACGGACCTCATGCAATGACAATCGTAGGCTATGACGACCTTGTGGAATCTACGGATGAAGACGGAAAAATTTCAAAAGGGGCTTTTATAGTCATAAACAGCTGGGGAGAACTAATGCACGATAAAGGACGGTTCTATTTGCCATACAGATTCTTCCTGGACAAAAACAGAAAAAACAGCGAACTATCCTTTGAGGTAAACAGTATTAATGTAGAATATAGAGAACCCCGAATAGTATTTAAGGTTGAGGTTGAATGTGACTCCCGTAACGATCTGTCTTTCAGATATGGAGTTGCCAATAAGAGCACTGACCGGTTTCCGGCTCACGAGTATAGGATAGCAATTGCAAATTATCAGGGAGGAGACTTTAATATGCAGGGGGCATATTCAGATGCAAAGATAGAGTTCGGTTTCGATTTCAGTGATGCAGAACCAAGGGTAAACGAAATGGCCGAGCCGAACTATTTTCTTAATATCAATAGAGACAAAAGAGGAAAGAAGGCGGCTAAAATAGCCGTATTGAAAAATTTTGAAGTGCTTGATTACAGATCCGGAAAGACATATAGGCATAACGGCAATAATGTACCTATTAATTCAGGCCAAAATCTATACAATATTCCGACAGTACCGCTGAAGAGGTTCTCCCGTAGCCCTGTGGAATGGCTGCGGCAAAACGGCCAGCCGGTGTCTGCTCCCATTATTATCAGAACACGCAACGGAAAATATGCAAAAATGAGGTTGTCGGAGTATGACAGGACAGAAGGAAAAATAACCGTAAGATACGTATGCAACCTTAATGGAGACAGAAGACTAAAATGAAAAAGATATTATATACAATATCCATTATTGCCCTATCGGCAAATATAACAAGCTGCTCTACAAAAGGGCAGGCGTATTTACCGTTGGAAGAAAAAACGGTTGAACTTTCCGGCTTGGGTGACGATCATTGGACTTATTTCAGTGTCGAAGATGGTATAATAGTCGGCACAAGCAAATTCCAATCTGAAGAGGAAGATGCTCTTTGGGCAAAAAAATCAGATTGGGATATAGCAATTTGCGGAGACTACATCAAAACGAATGGAGGCACATCAGGAAAAGGTCTCGGTGCCATAATGAGAGACACCGAGCACAATTACCTTTTATTGGAGGAAGCCCCTACGGACGGGTACCTCATTGATGAACTTCTGGAACAGGGAGCCAAGTAGTTATACGTTTGCCCTCCCAACAATCAACCGAAGAATAATCGACCATACGTATATTCCCGTCAGACGTAGGCACAATAAACTCCAATCTGGTTCCTTTTCTGGTAGGTTCGACCTGGACAATCCCGACTTTCCCGTCGGGAGATGCAATGATATTGACCGCTTTATCAAAATCAGGATCTATATTTTCATCACGGGCAAGAACTATAGGTCCATAGCGCAATGCACGGAAACCAGCCCCCTTAGGATTGCTTCCCTTAGGAGCCTCCATTAATACGGCTTCCATATCCAAATCAAGCTCGATAATATCTCCTTTTTTCCATTTTCTATTGATATTCAAATATTTACCGGCTTCTGCAAGCAAAAGTCTCCCGTTCACTCTGACAACTGTATTCCGGCTCCATGACGGTATACGCAATTTAATATCGAATCTTTCCCGTTTCTCAGGATATACCTCGATTTCAACTTTTCCGTTTTTCGGAAAAACAGTTCTGACCTTAAGCCCAACCTTATGCCCTTTTGCAGTATGAGCATCAGCTTCTAAAGCATTGTACAGATTGACAACAGGGCCGTTTTTTGCCTGCATAACAGCCACAAAAGGAATATATGCAAGCCCCATAGGACCGTTCAGATTGCAACAAGTAACAGGCAGCCCGTCGAAATTCCAACCCCATCCGCTATTTGTAACCTTTTCACCGTTTAATCTGTTCACATAGCTAAAACCTTTGCCGTCCGGCCTCATTGCACCTAAAAGTCCGTTATAGATATATCTTTCGATTTCATCTACGGTAGAGGATTCTCCGGTGAGACGAAGCATCTGACTACAGAATTTCATCCATGTAACCCCAACACAGGTCTCCATAGACCTTTGAATATCAGTATTAGTCTGTTCATAGCGGGTATTGTTCCAAGCCTCCCCTCTCCATTGCGGAAAACGCGGATAATCAGAACCGGCATTGCCGATAATGGTTATTTCATTATTTCGCACATTATCATAGAAGGTATTCAGGCAATCCAGCCATTTGGCATCACCCGTAGCCCTGTAATACTCCGCAAGCCCTTCGAATACGGAAGTCATTTCATAAGCCTTTGGATAAGGAAGCCCGACCTCATACATGGGATAGCCTGCCAGCACCTCTTCAAATATATTCTTACCCTTGCAACCGCCGCCATCAACAATGTATTTTGCAAAATCCAAGTACCTATTATCCCCCGTAAGAAAATAAAGACGCATCATAGGTTCCAGGACAGAATAGGACTCTATTCTCGTAACACTCCATCCGAGAGTGGAAATTTCCTTTTTGGGCGAAGGCCCGACCTGGTCCACTATGCTGTTTGCCTCATTTATCATAGCTTCAAGCACCTTAGGATCCTGTTCCACCCACCGGTAATATTGACTCAAACCGAGAAGCACATATTTTCTCTCCCAAATATCACCGTCTCTCACACCCGGCTGCTGCTCTACAGGAGTACAGCTTATGCTGCCATTGCTTTTTGCCGTTGAAAGCAAATCATATACAGCTTTTTTTGTAATCGCCTTCAACTCAGGATCTCCTGTATATCTGTACATCATTGAATTGGAGCGTATTGCCTTTGCCGGCATCTCGCCGAGAGCAAACATTTTCCTGCCTTTCCTAAAAAAATCGGTGGCTTTTTCATAAGGCATCACCCCTTTGCTCCAATTGTCTATACTATTGTGAATATCATTGTCGAAATAGCCGTTAAGCCGGATTTTACCTGGCTCCAACGGCACTATAACATCATCTACCTTCTTAATTCCCTGCACCATACCCCTTTTCTGTGCAAAACACAATAGAGGAATTACAGTAAAAGCAACTGCTGCAAAAATTCTCCTGTTCATTATCATTTTAATTTAAATATTTTTGTTTTCAAATCCTTATCTCTCGAAGACGGCCCTATCATGACCTCAAATTCACCAGGCTCGGCAACCTTTTGCATATCGGCATTATAAAATTCCAATTTATCAGATGTAATATTAAAACTCACAGTTTTGGATTCACCTGGCTCCAAATGCACTCTGGCAAAGTCTTTCAGCTCCTTTACAGGTCTTGTAACCGAAGATACAAGATCACGGATATATAGCTGGACTATCTCTTCCCCTGCAACCGGACCGGTATTCCTTACATTCACACTCGCCGTCAGACAGTCCCCCTCCGTCATCTCGGCCGACGAAAGTTCAGGTTCCGAATATTCGTATTCGGTATATGACAGGCCGTAACCAAATGGATATAAAGGGCTTGTCGGAGAAAACATATAATGTCTTATGTATGCAGAAGGCTTATGATTATAATATATTGCAATCTGTCCTACGCTACGCGGAACCGTTATAGGAAGTTTGCCTGAAGGATTTACCTTTCCGAACAATATTTCAGCTATAGCCCGGCCACCGTACATTCCCGGCTCCCAAGCCTCAATAAGAGCAGAAGCTTTTTCGGATATTGTCTCAACGCCTAATGGCCTGCCGGAAACCAATATGACTATTGTAGGCTTGCCGGAAGCCATTATCCCTTGCACCAACTCATTTTGGAGTCCCGGTAACCCGATGTCGGCCCTGTCTGCATTTTCACCGCATGTCATCTCCTCTGGAAGGTAGCGGAACATATAATCTCCTGCCACAACTATATTTATATCCGCCTTTCGGGATTCATAAATTGCTTTAGCAATATTTTCCCGCTTCATCTTCATTGGGTATTTCCCCTGATCTACAAAGACATAATCGTTTTCAGGAGCCACTTCCTTCAATCCTTCCAAAATAGTGGTATAATTTTCCGGCTTCTGTTCCGCTGTCCAGTCCCCCATCATATTCGGGTCATCGGCATTGATTCCGGTCACCATAATCCGCCTCCTGACACCGGACTTCAGGGGCAGCACCCCATCATTTTCCAATAGAACTATCGACTTTCTGGATGCTTCCAGACTTGTTTTTCTATGCTCTTCGCAAAGGCGGACACTATCCGCTAATTTTGGGTTGGCATAAGGATTCTCGAAAAGCCCTAATCTGAATTTCATTGTCAGAATTCTTCTTACCGATTCGTCAATCCTCTTTTCCGTCAATCTTCCTTCGAGAACCAATTCTTTCACAGCCTGGTTCCACTGGGGACCGTGCATATGCATATCCAAACCTGCATCAATGGCAATAGCAAAAGCCTCTTTTGAAGAAGCAGCTATATGATGAAATTTTGCCAGACGCTCAATATCATCCCAATCGCTTATAATAACTCCTCCAAAACCCCACTCTTTTTTCAGAACATCACTTAGAAGCCATCTGTTGGCATGGCAAGGTATCCCTGACACTTCATTATGTGCAGGCATCAATGACAAAGGACCGGCCTGCAACCCACGCTCAAAAGGAGGAAAATAGGTCTCTCTAAGTGTTCTTTCCGAAAGATCCGCAGGAGAAGAATTTATTCCGTTGTATGGCTGTCCTCCCCCTACAAGATGTTTGATGCAGGAAGCGACATCCTCATCAGAATCAAGGTTACCCTGGTAACCTCTAATTGATTGATATACCATTTCACCTACCAGGTACGGGTCTTCACCGAAAGTTTCTCCGGTCCTTCCCCACCTGGCATCTCTGGAAATCTCAGCATTAGGGCTGAAAGTCCAATGCATATTCATCGCTCTCATCTCTTTTGCCGTTTGTCTGGCAATCTTATAGACTAAAGTCGTATCAAATGCAGATGCGAGACCTATATTAGTAGGATAAACCGTATTGTCCGGACAATTTGCATTTCCGTGTACAGCGTCAATTCCAAAAATCAAAGGTATGCCTAATCGGCTTTTCATAGCCAGCCGCTGCAACGAATCGGCCTCCTTCAAAGTATAGACATGAAGAAAAGAGCCGACCTTGCCCTCGCTTACAAGTGTCCCGATTGAATCAGTTCCGACATTGGGGTAGAAACCGGCTGAATGACCTGACTCAATCTCTTCTGCAGCAAGGTTTTGCGAAGTGATGAATTTTATATGTTCTATTCCTACCAACTGGTTCATCTGGCCTATTTTCTCATCAAGTGTCATTATAGACATAAGATCATTGACCCTCTTGTCAATAGGAGCTTCGGGATTCTTATACAAATTTCCTCCTGAGAAAGAGCAGGAATATATAATTAAGACACATACTGACAATATCGTCGGCTTAAATAAAAATTTCATATCTATTTCTTAACTATTTTCTTATAATACTTTTTGCCTTCATAATTGATTTCAGCCGTATACACTCCAAGAGCAAGTCCGGACAAGTCTATTGACACCGGGGACAGACCACTGATTGTCAGTGATTTCTCAAAGACCACAGAGCCAGCATGACTTATAAGTCGGATCTGAGATTCTCTCGCCTCCCCTGCCCTTATATTCAAAATAGAAACGACAGGATTGGGATATAAGATGACAGGATCCTGTGGATTGACGACATAGACCTTGAATGTAAAGCTGCATGAGCCTCCGTAATCATCGGATGCAGTTACCTTAACCTCACCATAGCCATATCCGGAAGCATTGATTGTTAACTTATTAACAGATATATGGGCATCTGCCGCTGAATTGACATCAGTTTCAGCAGCATACGACAGATTGTCGCCATCGTCGTCTGTAAAATATCCGTTCAAATCAAAAGTATATTCGGACCCCTTGCCCTGTGCAATGAAATCCTTTATGCCCTTTACAACGACAGGCGGATGATTCTCCAAAATTGAATATTCTATATCAAAAGTTCCCGTTGCACCATAGTCATCGAGGGCTTTGATTGTCGCCGTATATTTTCCTGCAGGGGCACCTCTGCCGGAGAGTCTGACCTTCACTATGCCGGAGGAATATTCATAAGTAGCCGCCTCCGACCCTGGCACGAAACTGACGGTAAAACCATGCCGCTCCGGGTCACTTATGCTGTATCTCAAATTAATGACATCATTAGCTCTGAGCACAAAAGGACCTTCTTTTTCTGCAGAAATCACAGGGGGATTATTCACAGCCGTGCGAATTTCTTTTATATCACTTTTTTCTCCGAACTTTTTGTCCTTGGTGTAGCCGGCAACCGTAACGTAATATACTTTGTCATATCCGAGGCCCGTTATTTTTCCCTCCAAGACCTGGGCAAGACGATGACCGGAAGTGGAGATCGTATCTCTAATAATACCCGTAGGTGCAGGCGCAGACAAATCATAAGCCCGGAGAGCAGCCTTATCCGTAGAGGCCGCAACTACATAGGAGTATGCTTTTGTTTTTTCGGAATCCCCGGTGATTTTAAAATTATAGCCTATGGTGTTGCCGTTTGCCGACAATTTCAAGTCGTTCACCTTATCCGGAGGATAGGCTCCGTACCAAAAAGCATTAATTGCATCTGCCAAAGGGCCTATTTTAAGAGAAGGATCGGTTCCGTTTTTGTTCGCTCCTCCGAGCAATTTCTCTTTTAGACGCTCGTTGGTAAAACCGGGTCCGCCATAGTAAGACACCAACAAGGCCGCGATACCGCTAACGTGGGGACAAGCCATTGATGTGCCATTCATTGAACCATAGGTGTTGCCGGGAATAGTGCTGATGATTTCCTTTCCCGGTGCAGCTATATCCACCCAATCACCGTAATTGGAAAAAGAACATTTGTTGCGGTTTCTGTCCGTCGCGCCTACGGCTATCACATTCTGATAACTGCTCGGAGTGGCATTAGGCCAGTTGTCGTTACCTGCTGAGAAAAACACTACTCCACCCGCCATTGGGCCGGTCTGTTTGCCTGTCGACCTATCCATCCCGGCATATTTGATAAAATAATTTATTCCATATTTATCCCAAAAACTTATAGTTGCAGCCTCAGCCTCGGCCTGAGTCTTATATACATCAGTCCAACTGTTATTCAAAATCACAGCTCCGTGATCTGCTGCCCAAACCATTGCTGATGAAATGTTTCCGTTTGACTTTTTATCTTGGAAAATCTGACAGGAAAGCAGCCTTACACCTTTTACCCCGTTTTTCGCATCTCCTCCGGCAATACCGCTTACACAAATCCCGTTATTGTTCAAGGCAGCAATTGTGCCGGCGACATGGGTTCCGTGCTTCTCTCCGACAATGGTATAGCTGTTGTCGCAAAAGTTTTTGCTGCCGTCTTTACCTCCTTTAATACATGCTGCCGATAAATCAGGATGCGACATATCTATCCCCGTATCCACAACTCCGACAATAACCTTACTGTTGCCGGTAGTAAATTCTTTCCAGACTTGCCCTACATTTATCCCGGCCGTCGGTTTATTGCCGTCATTATATTCCCACTGCAAGGGATATTGCGGATCATTGAAAAACGGACCGGCAGGGCGGATCCGCCTTTCGGGTTCTGC
>CAMYAE010000021.1 GCA_947253655.1 uncultured Bacteroidales bacterium | reverse complement strand
GGCCAACTGCCGGATTGAAAATTGGCCAACTGCCGGATTCCGCTTCGCCAGCTTTCGTCTGCTCGCGCTATCCTGTTGCGTCGTCACGGCAAAACTCATGGAAAAGCCCTCCGCAGCCTGCGGCTGCAGATGGTTTTTATTGCCCTGCCTTACAAACGCAAGCGTTTGACGGCAGGGCAATAAAAAACCTCGCAACTTTCGTTGCGGGGCTTTTTAAGCGCTTTGCTCTGGTGACTCCTACAGGATTCAAACCTGTAACCTTTTGATCCGTAGTCAAATGCTCTATTCAGTTGAGCTAAGGAGCCGTTTCGGGTCTTTGCCCGTATTTTAGTTCTCGGAAGTCTCGGCTTCCTCCTTTACTGCGTTGAACTTTCTCTCTTTAATCCTGGCCTTCTTGCCTGACAGATTCCTGAGATAGAAGATTCTTGCACGACGAACCTTACCTGCCTTGTTCAGTTCGATTGATTCGATGAAAGGAGACTCAAACGGGAAAATCCTTTCAACACCCACACCGCTGGCAATCTTACGTACCGTAAATGTCTTGGTGAATGGTGTCGCACCTTTTATCTGAATAACAACGCCTCTGAATTTCTGAAGCCTTTCCTTGTCACCCTCTTTAATTCTATAAGAAACGGTGATTGTGTCACCGGCCTTGAATTTCGGGAATTCAGCAACTTTCTCGTTCTTGAAAGACTGCTCTACTAAATTTATCAAATTCATGTCTAAACTTTTTTAACGCAACGTTACCTGTATACTAAAATATTGTAAGAGGTTGCTTCGTTTTTGGAACTGCAAATGTATGAATTATTTTTCGTTCCGCAAAGTAAAGTTGAGAAATATTGTCAATTTATCAGAAGTTCTCGCTCATCTTGTCAAAAATCATCTTGTCTTCCCGACTTGGATTCGGTGAAAAAGAGTCGGAGCCTTTCATTGATTCAATAGCCGCCCTTTCATCGGATTTCAGCTTCTTAGGTATCCATACAATATATTTTACGTACAAATCACCAACGCCGCTTCCATATCCGCTCACCGACGGAAGGCCTTTGCCTTTAAGCCGTACAATAGTGCCGGATTGTGTGCCTGGCTCCACCCTTGTCCTATACGTGCCGTCGATGCAAGGTATGGATACATCAGTACCGAGAATTGCATCTGTCACAGAGATTAACTTAGTGAAGAACAGGTTGTTGCCGCTCCTCTTGAGTTGAGGATGCTGCACCTCTTCAATCAGCACCAGCAAGTCTCCGTTTATGCCGTTATGTTTGGCTGCATGACCTTCCCCTCTGATAGTCAGTTGCATACCGTCTGCTACCCCGGCAGGAATCTTGACCTTTACCTTGACCCTTCTTCTGACAAGTCCCGTGCCTCCGCAAGTCCGGCATGGGTTATTTATTATCTTGCCTTCGCCTCCGCATCGGGAGCAGGTAGTGTATGTTATTGTCTGGCCGAAGAAGCTGTTGGAAACGCGCTGCTCCTGCCCGGTCCCGTGACAATTAGGGCAGGTCTGGACATCTGACGCATTCTTCGTCCCCTTGCCTCCGCAGTCCCGGCAAGGCTCGTTCCTCTCTATGGACACCTCTTTTTCAACGCCTGTGGCTATTTCTTCGAGGGTCAGCCTGACTCTCGTCCTTATGTCCCTGCCTCTGAATGTTCTCTGCTGGGCCTGACCTGAACTTCCTCCAAAGCCACCGAAACCGCTGAAACCGCCAAACCCTCCGAAGCCCCCTCCGAACAAATCATTCAGTATATCGTTAAGGTTGCCGAAGCCACCGCTGAAATCAGGAGCTCCTTGCCCGCCAAGGCCGGCATGCCCGAATTTGTCATATCTTGCTTTCTTGTCAGGGTCGCTAAGCACCGAATATGCCTCAGAGGCCTCTTTGAATTTTTCTTCCGCCGTCTTCTTTTCTGCCTCGGAGCCGTCCACCCACCTGTCAGGATGCCATTTAAGAGCCATTTTCCTATATGCTGACTTTATGTCATCCGGCGAGGCTCCTTTCTGCAGGCCGAGGACTTCGTAATAATCTCTTTTCTGTGCCATCGCGTCTTAAACTAAATACCTACAACAACTTTTGCATATCTAAGGATCTTGCCTTTGAAAGTGTATCCGGTAGATACAACGTCATAGACGAGCCCTTTCTTTTCCTCATCCTCCACTGGAATTCTGGCAACGGCTTCGTGGAAATCCGTATCGAATTTCTTGCCTACGGCTTCAATGACCTCAAGGCCTTTTGTCTTTAGATATGCCATTAACTTATTATATATCAGTGCGGTCCCTTCCTTTGCAGCATCATCGCCGGATTCTTTGAGCAGCTCTATTGCACGCTCGCAGTCATCAAGAACCGGCAAAAGACCTTTAACAGTATCTGCGGCAGCGGAATCTATCAGGCTAAGCCTGTCTTCTGCCGTCCGTCTGCGGAAAGTCTCGAATTCCGCCATAAGTCTGATATAATCGTCTTTTTCCGCTGTCAGTTTCTTGTTCAGCTCTTCAATATCCCCTTGAAGAGTCCCTATCTTCTCCTTTAATTGTTCAAGTTCTTTTGGAGATTTCCCTTTCTGCTCCTGTGCCTTTCGGGTCTCATTGCAATTTTCCCCCTTAATTTTTCCGGAGCTGTTCTGATGCTCTTCTTTTTGCTTTGTCATATATGTTATTCTTTTATATTTCTTTCTACCATGTGTCTATAATAGTATAGGCACAGTTTTAACCCTCTGTGCAAATTACCTGCCAATGCTTTTTTATGACATATTGTCATATAAATAAACACGGAAAATATGCCGGGAATAAAAATTAACAGAATTTTAATATGATTTTTGCCTGTTTTTACAATAAAAAGCGTAACTTTGTTTCATACCGAAATTTTTTAGGTTGCTTTTGTATAACACTATGCCAAAAATGCTTTCAAAGCGAAACGTTAAAGTAAATTAAAATAAAAATGTCAAGATTCTTAGATCCTCCTGCCGCAAAGCCATTACTGCCGCAGGATAAAATCAAAAAGATATACCCGTCAATGCGTCTAAAGGTCTTTCTTGGAGCTTTTCTCGGATATGCCGGCTATTATCTCGTTCGCAAGAATTTGTCGCTTGCCGCTCCCGGAATGATTGAAAACAATCTGATAAATCCAATGCAGGTCGGGGTGGCGATGTCGGCGGTTTCTATCGCCTATGCTTTCAGCAAATTCATAATGGGCAGCGTCTCAGACCGCTCCGATGCCAGAAAATTCCTTGTCATAGGCTTGATATTATCGGCTATGACCATGATTGTCACCGGATTGATTCCATTCAGTCCTCACAACCAGGCCCTTAATATGGTCATTGTCTTTGCATTGATGCTGATTGTAGGTTGGCTCTCCGGTATGGGGTGGCCTCCTTGCGGCAGGATAATGGCACATTGGTTTTCGCAAAATGAGAGAAGTTTCAAAATGTCATTATGGAATACGTCCCACACTTTCGGAAGCGGCACATTGGGACTGCTTGCTACTGCCGGCATGGGTGCTGTGGTTGCATTCGGTTTTCCTGCCTCGGAAGTCTGGAGAGGGACATTCATTCTGCCTGCTGTTGTGGCCATTGTCATAGCCCTTATCTGCTGGGTACTTATCAGGGACACACCACAATCCTGCGGTCTGCCATCAATCAACGAATACAGAAATGACTATTCCGGAGTAAAGTCTAATGTCAAGGACACCGAGAAGATTCCGTTCAAGACACTTTTTGTAGATTATATTTTCAAGAACAAGCTTCTATGGGCTGTCGCATTCGCGAATATCTTCGTATATATGGTAAGATACGGGATAGGGGATTGGGCTCCTACCTATTTGCAGCAGAATGATATAATGACAGCCAAAGAAAGCAACCTGGCCTTTTCCCTGCACAACTACGCAGGAATTATCGGGACCGTTGTGTGCGGCTGGATTTCATCGAAATTCTTCAAAGGCCGTTGTGCCCCTCCTAACGTAATATTTATGGGCATTGTTATGCTCGGTACTTTAATGTATTGGCAGTCAGGTGCCATTTCACAATGGTTTGCAGATCCGGAGACTGCTCGGAAGATAATCATATATTCCGCTCTTATCCTCATCGGATTCTGCATCTATGGCCCTGTGGCCCTTATTGGGATACAGGCACTTAACCTCGTTCCGAAGAATGCGGCCGGCACAGCTGCCGGATTTGTAGGTCTTTTCGGTTATCTCTTCGGAGACGCCATAGTGGCCAAAATAGGAATGGGTGCTATAATCCAGAATGCCGGTTGGGACATCGCCCAGATGTTTTTTCCGATAGGCTGTGTGGTGGCCATGCTGCTTTGCGCCCTTCCTTGGAAATATGAAAAAGTCCTTGCTGAATAATTATTTATGAAAAGTTATAGAATATATTTACTGTTCCTCCTGCTTGCCGCTTTCAGTTTGTATGGCTGCAAGAAAACCGATTCCGGCTCAGGAGATTTCGATGTCCAGTTTGCAGTTCCGGAGTCAGTGACAATATCCGGCGATGCCGGGACCTTCAAATTCAGGGTGCTGTTCGGCAAGTCACCTTTATCTACCGACAAGGTGATTTTCGGGGACCCTTCCGGGCAATTGAACACTTGCGACATAGTGTCGGTGTCAAGTTCTGAATTTACCGTATCCCTATATAAAGGAATGGTGTCCGGTCAATATAATGTATATATCCGTAGAGGGAACCTTAAGAAGCTCGTAGGCAAGATGAAGGTCACTATAGACCATAGCGGAGGTTCGACGGGCATTATAGTCAATCCGGAGGCCGGTAGCACTGTCTACGGTGTCGTGGTATGCAATGGCAAGAGAATAAGCAATGCCGTGGTTTCCGATGGAGTAGAAGTGGTTAAGACAGATGAAAACGGCATATACCAGCTTAAGTCCGGCAAGAAGCATAAATATGTATTTATTTCCGTGCCAAGCGGCTATGAGGTGATGTCAGAGGGTATTCTGCCGAAATTGCACCGGCAGTTGGTCAAAGCCCCGGCAGTACCGGAAAGGGTTGATTTCGCTTTGCAGGAAGCTCCGGATCAGGACAACCATACCATGCTGGTTTTCGGAGACATTCATCTGGCGAGACGCACGGGGGACCAGCGTCAGTTCCGTGATTTTACCAATGATGTAAATGACTATGTTACTGCTAATTCCGGAAAGAAAATCTATGGAATTACCTTGGGGGATATGACCTGGGACCTCTATTGGTACAGCAATTCCTATGCACTCGATGATTATCTTAAAGATGCCAATGCGATAAACGGGATTCAAATATTCCATACTATAGGCAACCATGACCATGATATGATGTATGCCGGTGATTTTGAGACTGTTACGAAATATAAGAAGATAATAGCCCCGACATATTATTCTTTCAACATCGGCAAGGTGCATTATGTGGTGTTGGATGATATAGAGTGCAAGAATACCGGCAAAGGAGATGCGGATAGCAGATATTATAATGAGTCCCTGGTTCAGGAACAGATTGACTGGCTAAGCAAAGACCTTGCTTTCGTGCCTAAGACGAGCACCGTTGTGGTTACCATGCATGCTCCTTTGTTCAAAGATAACGGTAATTTAAGTGCGGGCAATGGTTCTTCTTTGGTGGATATGCTGAAGCAATATTCTCAGGCTCATGTATTTACAGGCCATACCCATAAAGTTTACAATGTAGATAAACTTGCTTCTGATAATATTTTCGAGCATAATGCAGGTGCGATTTGTGCCACCTGGTGGTGGACGTCCTATCTCACACCTGGGATTCATATCGGCCAGGACGGTGCTCCAGGAGGCTATACTATTGTTAATGTGGACGGAGACAAATTCAAATGGCAGTTTAAGGCAACGGGCAAGCCGGTGGATTTCCAGTTCAGGACTTATGACCGGAATACAATGTCGTTTACAGCTGCCAAGTATGTTCCTGATGCTTCCGATGCATACAAAAACCAATTCTTGCTTTATGCTTCGGACTATGTAACTACAAGCACCTCAAATGAGGTGTATATGAATGTATGGAATTATGATCCGTCCTGGAAAATTGAAGTTACCGAGAACGGCAATCCATTGAAAGTGACACCGATGAGGGCTAATGACCCTTTGCATTTGGTCTCATATACGGCAAAGCGGCTCAATAAGAATGCAAAGCCGAGTTTTGCAACCAGAGACACGAGACATTTTTTCAAGGTTAAGGCCTCATCTCCTTCAACTACCCTGAACATAAAGGTTACCGACAGGTTCGGCAATATATATAAAGAGGATATGGCAAGGCCAAAAGAGTTCTCTACAGATATTTACAAATAATTATCAATAAATTAATCAAAGTACTTATGAAGTTGTTTAAATCATTAGTCTTTACTTTGTTTATTACGCTGTTATGGACATTCTCCGCTTCAGCGCAAAACAGATCGCTTTCAGGGAAGGTCATTGACGATGCCAAGCGGCCTCTTGAAGGGGTTGCTGTAGTTGTCAAGGGCACTTCAAACGGGACAATGACCGGGAATGACGGCAGTTTCAAACTGACTGTCCTTGATGGTGATGTCGAGCTGGAAGTGTCGTCTCTCGGATATGTCACCAAGACATTGGTTGTCAGACCGGTGCAAGACAACATTACAGTCGTCCTCGAGGAAGACTCGATGACTTTGGATGAAACCGTTGTTGTGGGTTATGGTACTCAGAAAAAGGTTAATCTGACCGGAGCGATAACGACTGTGGACACGAAGCAGCTTGAAAACAGGACTGCACACTCTCTGACAAACATGCTGCAAGGCTCTGTTCCCGGTCTGAACATATCCACCTCAGCCGGTAATCCAGGAGCTACAGGTTCTCTGAACATCAGGGGTATAACTTCAATAAACAGTGCTGATCCTATCGTGCTTATAGACGGTGCAATAGGCGATATGAGCAGGGTAAATCCAAATGATGTGGAATCCATTTCCGTCATTAAGGATGCTGCGGCCGCTGCCGTTTATGGTGCCAGAGCTGCGTATGGAGTTATATTGATTACGACAAAATCCGGAAGCGACAAAGGCGGAAAAGCTACTGTCCGCTACAGCGGCAGGCTCGGCTGGGAGGAGCCTACCAGTTCCACCGATTACGAGACAAGGGGCTATTGGTCGGTGTATACGGTGGACAAGTTCTGGCTTGCGGATGGAGGTACAAAATATACCACATATACCGAACATGATATGGCCGAGCTGCTTGCCCGTGTAAATGATAAAACCGAGAATCCTGAGCGTCCATGGGTTGTCGAGGATGTCAGAAACGGCAAAAAACAGTGGGTTTATTATGCAAATACGGACTGGTATCACGAGCTTTACCGCGACCGTCATCCGGTACAGCAGCATTCCGTCTCTATCAGCGGGGGAAATAAGGATATAAAGTATTTCCTTTCAGGAGGATATGACAGGCAGACCGGTATTATCAGGGTAAATCCCGATGTCTTCCAAAAATATAACCTGAGAGCGAAGATGGACTTCAAGATGAACAAATATATGAAGATGTCCAACAACACCTCTTTCTATAGTTCTGAGTATTCCTATCCGGGAGTTGGCGATGTCCAGGATGCTTTCGCCTATGCCGCACGTCATGCTTTGGCGTCTTTTCCTCTTAAGAATCCTGACGGCAGCTGGGTCTATGGAACTCCTATGATTGCCGGCAGCTACAACGTCGCAAACGGCAGACATATAGTTTTCGGCAACGACAAGGATATCAACAAACAGTTGAAGAGCGATTTTTCAAATACGACAGAGCTTACGATAACTCCTGTCAAGCAGTTCAATATAGTTGCCAATTTTACTTACAGGCTCTATCAGAACCGTAACACTCACCGTCAGACGAAATTTGATTTCAGACGCAGGCCTGATGCCGAGATGGAGTATTACACGATCGGAGCCGGCGAGGATAGGCTTGGAGAGAGGATATCTACGAGCAACTATTATTCCGGCAATGTGTTCGGGACGTATGAGGATACTTTCAATGACGTTCATCATGTCAAGGCTATGGCCGGTATGAACATCGAGTATTGGAAATCCAAATCCGTAGGAGCCGTAGGCAAAAACCTTAGCAGCGAGGTGCTGAATGACCTTGATTTAGTTGCCCCGAATCAGCAGGGAGAAATACTTACCGAAGTGTCCGGAGGTCAAAGCAATTATGCTCTTGAAGGCTTTTTCGGCAGATTGAATTATGATTATAAAGGCCGTTATCTTCTCGAAATTTCCGGAAGATACGATGGCTCTTCCCGTTTCTCCTCAGGCCGCAGGTGGGGCTTCTTCCCGTCCGTGTCCGCAGGTTGGAGAATATCCGAAGAGCCTTTCTTCGCTCCTGCCAAGAGGTATGTCAATAACCTGAAACTAAGGGCTTCATACGGCAGCCTCGGTAATCAGATAGTAAGGACTGCAGGAGGAAGCAATATATATTATGCCTATCTCAGGACAATCAGTTTCGACGATTTTGCGAACTATTCTTTCAAAGAAGGTAGCTCTATGGCGAAATATTCCACTTTGTCCGGCCCTGTAGATGCAAATCTGACCTGGGAAACATCCCAGCAGTACAATATAGGTCTGGATTTGGGAATGTTACATGACAAGCTCAACTTTACGGCAGAAGGCTATGTAAGGGATACCAAGAATATGCTTACAAAGGGAAAAGAACTGCCGGGAGTTTTTGGTGCCGCTTCTCCGAAGATGAACGCAGCTTCTCTGCGTACCTACGGCTATGAACTCTCCGCTTCATGGAGAGACCATTTCATGCTTGCAGGTCATCCTTTCGGGTATAGCGTGAGAGCCTCTTTGAGCGATTACAGGAGTTATATTACAAAATTCGATAATAAAGAGAAGAAGCTCAACGATTATTATAAGGGGCAGAGGCTTGGAGATATCTGGGGCTTCCAGGTGGACGGCCTTTTTGCTACCGACGAGGAGGCCCGTGAATACACTACTAATGAACTCGACTGCGGTTATATCAACGGTAGGATGACAGGAGGGTGGATGGCAGGTGACTTGAAATATGTCGACCTCGACGGAAACAAGATTCTCGGAATAGGGGATAATACAGTGAACAAGCCCGGTGACCGTAAAATCCTCGGCAACTCACTTCCGAGCCTGCAATACGGCTTCAACCTTTCATTGGATTGGATGGGATTTGATATCTCCGCTTTCTTCCAGGGTACCGGAACACATTATTGGTATCCTGCCGGTATGAATATGGCGTTCTGGGGACCTTACAGCTATTCCTATGTCTCATTCTTGCAAAGGGATTTCATAAACCGCTGCTGGTCTGAAGAAAATCCGGATGCATATTTCCCAAGGCCGCGTTCCTATTCTGCTACAGGAGGCGAATTGAGCCAGGTGAACAGCAGGTATCTCCAGAATATAGCCTATCTCAGATTCAAGAATCTGACGGTTGGTTATACCTTGCCTGCTGAACTTACCAAAAAGATAGCTTTGGAAGCAGTCCGCGTGTATTTCTCAGGAGAAAATCTGGCATATTGGTCGCCATTGAAGAAGAATACCAAATATATCGACCCTGAATCTGCATTCAGGAGATATCAGTCTTCGGATAATGCCCGTGACCATATAAGTTATCCTTGGATGAAGACATTCATGTTCGGTATTGACATTACATTCTAATTGTGGAGGAAATTTATATGAAAAAAATAATTTTGCCTTTAATAATATTGTTCCTTGGTGCGGTATCTTGTAACCTCTTGGACACTTCACCGGGGTCGGAGATTAGCCCTAAGGACTATTTCCGTAACGAGACGGACTTGCAGATGTTCTCCAACACTTTCTATAACAATTTGTTGGATAAGTCTCCATACGCCCAGCAGAGCGACCATTATATAAATATGAATCTTGCTGACAGGATTCGTGGCGGCGAACAGAGAGTGATCCCGAACACCGGAGGCGGCTGGTCTTGGGGGGATTTGAGGAAGATCAACACCATGCTCGAACATATAGACCAATGCAGCGATTCCCTTGTAAGGGTGAAATATATAGCGGTAGCCCGCTTCTTCCGTGCTTTCTTCTACTTTGAGAAGGTCAAAAGATTTGGAGATGTGCCATGGGTGGACAGGGAACTGGAAACGGATTCGCCGGAACTTTATAAGCCAAGGGATTCAAGGGAATTTGTGATGACCAAGATGATAGAGGATATTGATTATGCGATTGCTAATCTTCCGGAGTCTATAAGCACATACAGGGTCTGCAAATGGTCGGCATTGGCTCTGAAAGCCCAGTTTTGCCTTTATGAAGGCACTTTCCGAAAATACCACGGTGTCAGCTTTGAGGAGCACGACAGCAATTATTATCTAAATCTGGCCGCCGATGCCGCCAAGACGATAATGGAAAGCGGGAAATATAGGCTGGCCGATGATTATCTCAATCTCTTCGCCCAGCCGGACGCAGATAAGGGAGAATTCATATTGGCAATCCGCAATGATGCCGGACTACCTGTATTCAACAACTCCACTGCCTTCGCCACTATGCCTACCCAAGGGCGTCCGGGACTGACAAAGAAGTTTGTGGATAGCTTCCTTATGAAAGACGGCTCCAGATTTACCGACAAGCCCGGTTGGGAGACCATGGCGTTCAAGGAAGAGGTGGCTGACAGAGATCCTCGTCTCTCTTATTGCACAGTCACTCCGGGTTATATGAGGATTGGCGGTACAGAAGTGCTTCCACCGGATCTCGGGGCCAGTACGACAGGTTTCCAGCTGGCAAAATATGTAATGGACTGCACTCTGCCTAATGTGAACAGGGTTGATATGTCTTTCAATGATATGCCTGTATACCGTCTTGGTGAGATATATCTGATATATGCTGAGGCTAAGGCCGAATCCGGGACTTTGACTCAGGACGATTTGGACATTTCGGTAAACCTGCTCAGAAAAAGGGTCGGGATGCCTGATATGAATCTTTCCGAGGCAAACGCCAATCCTGACCCTTATCTGTGTTCGGAGGAATACGGGTACAAGAATGTCTCC
Source organism: uncultured Bacteroidales bacterium (assembly GCA_947253655.1). Taxonomy (GTDB): domain Bacteria; phylum Bacteroidota; class Bacteroidia; order Bacteroidales; family UBA932; genus Cryptobacteroides. The sequence goes on along the minus strand of CAMYAE010000021.1, from coordinate 27,268 downwards.
GGTGCCGATAAAGGCATTATCCTTGAAATCAGGAGGGAGCGCTCCGTAGAACTCGCCCAGGAATCCAAGAGGTGGGATGACCTTATGAGGTGGAAAGAGGGGCTGTGCATCAATCAGAAAATGTACGGAATGTATTTCCCAGGACCAGGTGAATACGACCTTTCAGGCGACAATGTGCCTGACGTCTGTCTGTATGTCGGCAACAAGCCGAAATCTAATGTTAAGAACATTGTCTTTCTGAAGATAGGTGCGGATATTACCGAGGGGATTATTTTGAGTGAGGGCAACAAGGGTTGCCTGGATCCTCAGCAGAAAATATCTCATGTCTTCGATGAGGAGAGGGATTATTTCTATCCGATTCCTACAAATGAGCGTATCCTTAATAAGGCCCTGACGCAGAATCCGGGCTGGAATGACGGTGTTGACAACGGTAACTGATAATTTTGATGTCTTATGAAAATAATTGATAAAATAAAGATAGCGGCTATTGCCGTTACGGCAATTTTGTTCACCGCTACGGGTTGTAAGAAAGAGGAAGATCCTCTTGCCCGTGCTGTGCTGACGAACGAGACCGCTCTCACTTTTGCCGCAAAGGGTGCAGAGCAGCAGAAGCTTTCGGTCTATTCGGACGGAGCTTGGAATTCAGACGCTCCGGAGTGGATAAAGATAACTCCTGCATCAGCAGACGGACCTTGCGAAGTTACGGTTGAGGTTACTGATAATGTTACCGACGGTGTGACCGATACTCCGAGGACAGGAAAAATAATTTTCCGCGGACGATCCATAGAAAGGCAGGGAGAGGTAAGCGTAACCCAGCTTGGAGACACCTACAAAGGTGTCCAAGAGATGACTGTTACCCAGGTTGCAGCATTGGAGGACAAGGCCGTTGCTAAAATACCGTCTGCCCAAGTAATGGCTGTAACCACCAAAGGATTCATTATTTCCGACGGTACGACAAATGTCTATGCAATTGGAGAAAAAGGCGTAAAAGTCGGGGATATGGTCTCCATGAACGGAGCGAAGAGTACGGAAGACGGGCTTCCTGCTTTTGTTGCAGATGAGGTGGTTGTAAATTCAAATTCAGCCCCTACATATCCGGCGGCAAAAGACATTACCGACGGCCTTGATAACTATAAATCGGATTCCCGCGAATTGGTTACGGTGTCCGGCTCTCTTATAGGTAACAAGTTAAAGGTAGCCGTTATGAGGCTAAACGTTGTGGCAATGGATGCTCCTGAGAGTTTAGGTCTTGCCGCTGCCGATTTGCATAAGGTTGAACTCAAAGGCTATTTTTCAGGTTCCGGTTCTTCACTTGTCAATCTGATAGTGGTCTCATTCTCCGACAAGGGGAGTGATGACAGTCTGATACCATATCCCATAAAATATATCATTCGTCAGAAGGATATCATCAATTTCAAGCAGACTTTCCCGGAAGAAGGTAAAATAGAGCCTGTCTTGGGATTGGGACATATCGAATATGTACCGTATGACCTGGAACATACTAATGACAATAACAAGTATCTACTGGACGTCTCAGACAACAGTCCGCGCTGTACCGGACCTTGGCCGGGAGATTATTGGCTTTTCTTCGGTACAGGTGCAATCAAGGCCGGTTCTCAGGTGCATATCGCATTTGAGGCAAGGACATCAGCTACCGGCCACAAATTCTGGAGATTAGAGTATCTGGACGGGGATGATTGGAAGATTGCCGGTGAGGCCTTGAATACTACCGAGCCGGGAGAGGAGGTTATCTATACCCATGCAATGGCTTCAGACGGCTCTACGAATATACCTGTAGATGCCACAGTGACATTCAGGAAGAATATGGAGAATTGTCAGTTCCGTTTTCTCTGTGTTGCCAATTGGCAGGCAAACGGGAAAGGAAAACTTACGACAAGAAACGGAGGCTCTGCAAGGCTTTCCGTAACGTCTCCTGACGATGCAACATATCAGCCTCATATCGAAATTGTTAAAGAGGGTAACGGGGTTGAGACAGATCCTGTATATGCCAAAATTGCCGTTTCTGAAACTGTCTTGGCTTTTGAAGGGATACCTGATGCTCCAAAGAAGTTCACGGTTTCATCTGACAATGACTATACCATTTCTTCAAGTGTGGATTGGCTGTCTTTAGACATTACAGAAGGTGCCGCAGGAGAAGAAAAAGAAATCTCAGTCACTTGCAAGCCGAGCAACCTTCCGAATCTTCGTGAGGGTACTATCAATATTGTCTCAGGCGACTCTAAAGAGACGATACGGGTGATCCAGAGTGCAGCAGGCCAGACCTTGAAGCCGCTTGTAAGTATCATCGGAGGAAACAAGACTGCCGTTTTGGACAAAGCCGGCTCAAGTACGGTAAGGATTCAGTCAAATGTTGAAATTACTGCCGAATCCGATGCTGCATGGCTTACAGTTGCACCTGTTCCTGCATCCAAGGCTATGGTTGAAGAACTTGCGTTCGCTCTGACCTACGAGGCGAATACTCTCGAAGCCGAAAGGACGGCACATGTGTATTTCAGGAATGTTGCAGAAGGTCTGGAAACAGTACTTACAGTGACGCAGAGCGGGTTCTCTTGGTTTGCCGATGATTTCTCATGGGTGCAGCCTTATGCTGACGGCTATGCGGACGATTCTGTAGCTGACAATAATGCCGATGGTAAGGCTCCGAATGCGTACACCTACGACAAAGAAAAGCGTTTTATTGCCGCTTTCACTGCAAAAGGCTATGAGGATCTGAATCCTAAGCCAGAGGTGATGTATCTGCAGAAATACTATCTTAAATTCGGAAGGACAGGTTATCATACAGGCATCCGGCTCCCGGCTGTCGAATTTAAAGGCACAACTCCTATGGATGTGCTGCTGAAATTTGATTGGTGTGCACACATGACAGGAAAAGGAGCTATTGATGATGTACAGTTAGTTGTGGAACTTGAGGGAGGCGGAATTTGTGAAGGCAGCGAGGCGGCGGTCAGCAACAAGTTTGTAACGGCACAGACAAAAGGTCATCTCGAATGGCAGCATGCCTCTGTCGTACTTAAGGGCGTGACCGGTGCTACCAGAATAAAGATTTACCCTGTAAATATGGGGAATGCTCCGAAAGTTAAACCTACACAGCAGCGCTGGTATATTGACAATATAAAAATAGTTAATCCTTAATGAAAAAATTAATAATTGTTCTCTTTGGGGTATTGCTTCTCGCATATCCGCTCCAGGCTCGTAAGGTCAAGGGCAGTGTGAGGTGCGAGGGGCTTCCTCTAAAGGGGGTTATTGTCACCGACGGTGTGAATTTTACAAAGACAGATGCCGCAGGGAAGTTTAAGTTCGACATTAAAGACGACGCCTGGTTTGTGTCTGTCGTGACGCCTGCCGGCTATGTGGCCGATTTCAGTTCAGGTGCTCCCGAATTCTATCTTAAGGCGGAGGGTCGCAAATATTTCAGCTTCAATCTTGCAAAGACCTCCGACTCTTGGGACTATACTTTGTTTTCGGTGTCTGATCCTCAGATGCAGAATGCGAAGCATTTCAAGAAGTTCTGTGGAGCTCCTCTGAAAGACCTTAGGGCTCAGGCGACCAAGGCGAGGATTGACGGTCCGGCTGCAGGGATTGCCCTTGGGGATATTGCATGGGATGTAATGGATATACATCGGGAGTACAAGGCTGCAATCAGTTCTACAGGCATACCTTTCTATGCTGTGATAGGCAACCATGATTTTGACAAGGTTTTGTCTGGGAAAGAGGCGGCGAGGAAGTATTGCGAAAGTTTCGGCCCGTATAATTATGCTTTTTATCTTGGCGGAGACCTTGTGATTGGCTTGAAGAACATCATTTACGACACTGACAAGAAGTACAAGGAGGGCTATTCCGAAGAAGAATTGGCTTTCGTGCACGGATTGCTTCAATATGTGCCTGAACCAACCCACATCTATATCGCCGGCCATTCTCCTCTCTATGAGTGGTGGAGGAAAGCCTATATTGAAAGGGGAGAGGAGCTTGTCGGCCTGTTGAAAGGTAGGAAGGTGGACTTTTTGAGCGGACATACTCATATACAGAACAACATCAAGATTTCCGACCTGATAATGGATCACAATGCTCCGAGCATTTGCGGGGCCTGGTGGATGACCAAGTGGTGCAGGGACGGTGCCCCGAGAGGATATGAAATATTCAAGTCTCGTGACGGTGTCCTGTCATGGGTTCTGCATCCGATTGATTTCAGTGAGGATTTCCAGATCAATATTATTGCCCCCGGTCAATGCAAGGCTCATCCTAATGCTGTTGTGGCAAATATTTGGGACTATGATCCGGAATGGACTGTAAAATGGTATCAGGACGGAAAGGATATGGGAAGAATGGATCAGGTTTTGGAAGTCGATCCTATTTATATACGGGAAATAAATGAAGCATATAAAGGGAAAGAAATACCGGGTTATAAGAAGCCAAAGCCGAATATCCATTATTTTGCCGCTGTGCCTGACCAATATGCCGGAACGGTGACAGTCGAGGTCAGAAGCCGTTTCGGACTGCGTTGGACATATAATGTCGACCTTTCAAGGCAACTTGATGTCCAGGCTCATAGAGGGGGAGCAGGTCTTATGCCGGAAAACACTTTGTCGGCAATGAAGAATGCTATTGATCTTGGGGTGAACACCCTTGAAATGGATCTCCAGGTGAGCAAGGACGGCAAGGTGGTTGTGTCGCACGACAGATATTTTCATCCTCGGTATTCTACCAGGCCCGATGGCACTGAAATCAGAAAGGAAGACCCAAAGGAGTATCTGTACACAATGCCTTATGACTCTATCGTAAAATATGACGTGGGGCTGAGGCAAAGTACGGTCTGGCCTGATAAGAAAACTATAGCCGAAGTTAAGCCTTTGGCCTCTGACCTGATAGATTTTGTGGAAAATTATGTCAGGGAAAACGGTTTGTCGCCGATGAGATATAATATAGAAATCAAGAGTACGCAGGGCAAGGGCGAGGGGCGAAACTGGCCGGAATATCATGAGTTCGTGGACAGATGCGTAGAGCTTCTTCTTTCCAAGGATTTAGGCAGTAGGCTTGTGGTGCAGTGCTTTGATGCAAGGGCACTTAACTATATGCACGAAAAATACCCTGAACTTGCATTGTCATACCTGACAGATACCGAAACGGATTATGACGCCATTATGGGCCTGCTCAATTTCAAGCCTGTCTGGTGGAGTCCCAATTATAAGGCAGTTGATGAGGCTCTTGTACAGAAATGCCACGAGAATGGCATCAGAATAGTGCCGTGGACATGCGATGATCCGGCAGAGATGAAGAGGATGATCGGCCTCGGTGTTGATGCCCTTATAACAAATTATCCGGACCGCCTGCTGAATATAACGAGGGGATACTGATATTATGGAAGCACCGAAAGACATTGAAAAATACGAGAAGCATTACAACGAGGATAGATTCTGGACTAAAGTTGTCCGGGTTGCAAAACGTGCTGGAATAAAACTGGTTTATGCGGCCCTGCTGCTCTATTATGTGATGAAAGACCCGATGACCCCACAAGGGGACAGGCTTAAGATAATTGGAGCTCTGGGATATTTCATCCTGCCTCTCGATATTATTCCCGACTGGATTCCTGTGGTTGGCTATACCGATGATCTCGCCGTCTTAACTTGGGTGCTCTATGAGATTGCAAAGAATGTTACACCGCAGGTCAAGGAAAATGCCAAGGCCAAACTCGGAGAATGGTTCGGTAAGGTCGATGAATCGGCACTAGACGGTCTTATTTAGAAATTGGAAACGTGACCTTTCTTCATTCTGACCGCAAGAATAATTTTTGGCTTTTTTATTGGTTTTCTGGGAGACAATAAAGGTGAAACCGCTAAATATCAGAAAGTTCAATCCAACGCAGCTCTTTTTCTTCTATGGCGTCCGAGATTTCTCCATATTTGGATGAAGCCTCATGCAACTTCTCATAAGGCAACGAACTGTCGTTCATTATTTTTTCAAGGACTGATTTCTCCTCACAGAGAGTTTCTATATCCTTTTCAAGCTGCTCGAGTTCCCTCTGCTCCTTGTAAGACAATTTTCTTTTGGTCTCCGTCTTCCTTTCGGATTTGGCGGAGACCGTCTTTTCTTTGCCCTGAGTCTCTTTCAGCTTTGTCTCGTAGGCCTTAATATATTCCCGATATTCACTGAATTTACCGATGAAGTCCTTTATCTTTCCGTCTCCTAAAAAAATAAAAAGATGATCTGCAAGTCTGTCCAGAAAATGCCTGTCGTGTGAGACTATTATTAGTGAGCCCTTATAGGCGAGTAGATACTCTTCAAGGATATTCAGGGTCACTATATCCAGGTCATTGGTCGGCTCGTCGAGTATAAGTAGATTGGGATTCTTCATTAGGACGGTCAGCAGGTAGAGCCTCCGCTTTTCTCCTCCCGAAAGAGTTGCGACCTTATTGTTCAGCATGTCGTGCGGGAAGAGGAACATGTTCAGCAGCCTTGTGTCATTGACCGTTTCCAACACAGTCTGTCCCTCATCGAAGGCCATGCCGCTCTGATGATAATAGCCTATTTCCAGAGATTCCCCTCTGTCAATACTTCCTGTCATTATGCCGTCTTCACCGTAATCTTCACCTGTTATCAGATTTAAGAAAGTGGACTTGCCGGCACCGTTCTTCCCGACAATCCCTACTCTCTCATATCTTTGAAAATTGTATGTGAAGTCTTTGAAAAGGATTTTGTCCCCATACCTGAAACCCAATGACTTGCAGTTTATTATCTTTGTGCCGAGTCTCGATCCTGTGCCCATATCGCCCATATCCACACTCTTGGCATTGTAAGCTTGTCCGGCACGTTCCTGCAACTCATAGAAAGCGTCTTTACGGTATTTCGCCTTGCCGGAACGTGCACATGGGGTGCTTCTCATCCATTCCAGCTCCCGTCTGAGGATATTTTTCACCTTATCGGTTTCTGCATTGAAATTCTCTATCCTTTCCTGACGCTTCTCCAGATAATTTTCATAATCTCCTTTATAGGTGTATATGGCACCGCGATCCATTTCAATCACAGTGTTGCATACCCTGTCGAGAAAATATCTGTCGTGGGTCACCATCAATAGAGTGCAGCGTGAGCGTTTGAAGTAGTTTTCAAGAAATTCTATCGCATCTATGTCAAGGTGGTTGGTGGGCTCGTCCATTATAAAGAAATCAGCTTCGCCGGCGAGCATTTGCGTCAATGCAACCCGCTTTACTTCTCCGCCTGACAGGAGGCACATTCGCTTGTCTTTGTCTTCAAGCCCAAAGTTCGACAAGAACTGCTTGACCCTCAACTCATATTGGAAACGGTGTTCCGAATTGGCGTGTCCTCCGGAATCGGTGTAGGAGGACATCAACTGCTCAAATATGCTTTTCTCCGGATCGAAGTCATATTCCTGTTCCAGAAAGGCAATCCGGATGTCTTTGAGGAAAGTGATTTTTCCGCCGGAATCCGAGCTGTCCTTTCCTGCAATAATTTTCAGCAAGGAGGTCTTGCCGGTGCCGTTAGGGGCTATAAGGGCAATCTTGTCGCCCTCATTTATATTGAAGCCTATATTCTCGAACAGGACTTTCGGACCGTATGATTTGGATATGTTTTCAATCTGGAGATAGCTTGGCATATTCTTTATCTGAAAAATTTATCCACCTCCTTGACAGCTTCCGGTAGTGCGAACACCGCCACTCTGTCATAGGCTTCTATATGAGTCTCGCCGATTGCTATCATGGACTCGTTCCCCCTGATTAACCCTCCTATCACGGCATTGGCAGGAAATCCCATATCTTTCAGAGGGCAGAGGGTAATCCGGCTTCCGGGAGCCACTATATATTCCAGCACCTCAGCCTTTGTTCCGCTCATATACTTTATGAAACGCACCTTGCTGCTAAGCGTCATCCTGAATATCTTGCCTGCTGTCAGCAATTTCTTGTTGATAACAGCATCTACACCCATGTCCTCTGCCAGCTTTATGTATTCTATATTCTCGACCTCTGCTACAGTACGGCTCACCCCGAATTTTTTTGCTACGACACAGGCGAGAATATTGGCTTCATCGTTGCCCGTCACGGCCACAAAGGCATCATAGTCCTTTATGTTCTCACCAACAAGAAAATCCGAATTCCTGCCGTCCCCATTAATCACAATCACATTGTCATCGGTGTTCTCTTTCAGTTCCATGCACCTGTCCTTGTCCGTGTCAATAAGCTTCACGGCATCGATTTGACGGCTGATGCTTTTCGCCACCATTTCCCCGACAGAGCTGCCTCCAAGAATCATTACATTGTTTACCTCAATATTGCCCTTGCCAAGGAAAGTCATGAGCGAATCCATGGCTTCTCTCTTGGTAATGATGAAAACAAGGTCGTGATATTTGAATTTTGTGTCGAATTTTGGAATCAGCGTCGTATTGCCTCTTGAAATGGCTACCACCCTGAATTGGAGGTCGTCTTTCGATATGGCTGCGGTGAACTCCGCAAGCTTCATATCTAAAAGAGGGGAGTCTTCTTCCAATTTGAAGACAGCAATCTGCAATTTCCCGTGGGCGAAATCCATTGATTCAGTGGAGCCTGTGCGTTTCAGCAGCTCCGTTATTTCGTTCGCGGCAATCTTCTCCGGATAGAACATCAGGTCTATTCCCATATCTGCAAAAATATATTTGTTTTCATATTGCAGATATTCTTCATCATCTATTCTGGCGCAGACTTTATGGCACCCTAATTTCTTGGCAATCAGGGCACTGACTATATTGACGTCTTGCTTGGTATAAGGATTGACGGCAATGAAAATATCGGCCTTGTCTACATTTGCCCGTTTCAGCGACCTTATGCAGGACGAAGGTCCTACAACTGTAATCAAGTCGGTTGTTGCCCCTAATCTTTGCAGCCGGGTCTCGTCTTCATCTATCACCGTTATCTCATTGGCCTCATTGCTAAGCATTTTTGCCAAATGAGAGCCAACCTCTCCTGCTCCTTCAATAACTATACGCATTTTATAGCCTCCTATAATTTATGAATCGTTTTCCAGATTCCTTTTTTCAATATAACAGCACGTGCTACTATGGATTTCCTGTACCAGCCTACTATTTCGGCCTTGTTGCCGTGGAGAGACAGGTATCTTTCAATATCCTCTTGATGCACAATATTTCCCAATTGTCTGTATTCGTTGTGCGCAAGGAATACGGACTTAAAATAAGCGGGCTTCGCGGTCAGCAGATAAACTATGGCAGTGCACCCGTCTATCAGCATTCTCACGGTAATTACGGCCCTGGCTTTAATTCTTCCTGAACGAGCTGCTTTCTTTATGCTCCGACCATTCCTGTACATTTCCAGGGCGTAGGATCTGGATAGGTTGTTCTGCAGCATCAGGAGGTTGTTCCTGTAGTTCAGCTGGAGTTTCCAAGGTGAACTTACCGGTAAGGTGCCGCCCCCAAGATGCCATACCACCGAATCGGGAACTACATATATCTTGTGGCCTGCAAGCTGAAGCCTCCAGCAAAAATCAATCTCCTCCATGTGAGCGAAAAACCTGTTGTCCAGGCCTCCGCATTCGTGGAAAAGGACGCTTCTCACCATAAGACAGGCACCTGTACCCCAGAACAACTGCTTTGCCCCATTGTCGTATTGACCATAATCCCTCTCCACCATATTCATAACCCTTCCACGGCAGAAAGGAAAGCCGAATTTGTCTATGAAGCCTCCTGCAGCTCCTGCATATTCAAATCTGTCCCTGTCTTGAAAGGCGTGCAGTTTGGGCGAGCAGGCCCCGCATTCCGGATGAGAGTCCATAAATTCCACGAGAGGGGATAGCCAGCCGTCCGGAACTTCAATATCCGTATTCAGCAGCAGATAATACTCATACCCCTCGTCTTTAATGGCCTCGAAAGCCTTGTTGTATCCGCCGGTAAAGCCGTAGTTCCTGTCGAACCTTATTTTTCGGATTTCCGGGAAGTCTCTGTCCAACAACTCTATAGACCCGTCATTTGAGGCATTGTCGGCAACTATCACATCTGCTCCCGCAGAATATGCAATGACACAGGGAAGAAATCTTTTAAGGTATTCCTTTGTATTCCAATTCAATATGACAATAGCGGTCTGCATAAAGAGCTGCAAGTTTTAATCTTAGCAACAGCATCCGCCGTCGTGGTTGCCGCAGCAGTCTCCGTCCCCGTGGTGTCCGTGCCCTCCGCAGCAGTCTCCGTCCCCGTGGTGTCCATGCCCTCCGCAGCAGTCTCCGTCTCCGTGGTGTCCATGCCCTCCGCAGCAGTCTCCGTCCATACCGTGTCCTCCGCAGCCGCAGCCACATTCGTGAGGCAGGAATTCCCCGTGCAGGCCTTCAGTCAGCTCCTTTTCAGTTGCCTCCCTGACTGTCAACACCTTGCCTCTGAAATTCAAGACTTTCCCGGCCAAGGGATGATTGAAGTCCATAGTGACCATTTCTTCCCCAATTTCTTTCACCACTCCGCGCACAACGTCTCCTAAGTCGTTTAGCATAGGTATAATATTACCGACGATTAGCAGGTCATCCCGAACCTCCCCATTCACCTCAAATGCGCTTTTCGGCAATTCCACCAAATCCGACTTCTTATACTCGCCATAACCGTCCCGGGGCTCTACGATAAAATCAAATTCATACCCCGGCTCTTCGCCTTCCACTTCCGCCTCAAACTTAGGCAGCAGCATGTTTGTTCCATGTATATAATCAAGCGGCTGCGACTCTTCAGCGACATCAATCACTTCGCCGTCTACTTCAAGCTCGTATGATAGCTCTACAACCTTGTTTTTTGAAATCTTCATATATTTAAATTATTAATGATTATTATTCATCTGTCTATGCACTGAAATCCACTTTGTCGAATGCCAATGTCGGTATCATCTTGCTCATGCAGGTTCTTGCGTCATTGCCGGCTGCCAGCAGGTTATTCCAAAGTGAAATGAAATTGCCGGTAATTACCATACTGCTCACAGGACCCGTTATTTTTCCTTTGCTGAAAGCAAATCCTTCGACACCGTAGGAGAAATCTCCGGTTGCAGAGTCGCTGTTGCCCCCATTGAAGCCTGTAACAAGTATTCCGTCACCGCAACTCTCCATTATTTTTTCTGTGCCTATACTGCCTGACGGCATATCTCCGAAGCCCCAATAAGGGCTTATGCATGCCCTCATGGCATCTTCTATTGTTGGCTCAATCCCCATTTTTCCTGCCATATAGGTATTAACGAAATATTCCTTTACTATGCCGTCTTCGATGACCGGTCTGTTTTGGGCGGCAACTCCTTCCGAATCGAAAAGCCTGGACCCGGTCGCTCCTTTTGTGATAGGCAAGTCCATAATTGTAAGACCTTTATGAAAGATCTTCTTGCCTAATGTGTCTGCAAGGAAAGAGTTTTGCTGTTGCAGAGAAAAGGCGTTAAGTGCAGAGAGAAGCGGGTTTACAAGTCTGGAACTGACCTCGTTCTCGACTACCATGATGAATTTTCCTCCTTTATGCCTTTGCGGATTTATCCGGGCAGCAGCCCTTTCCATGGCTTTGCGGCAGCATTCTCCGTATGACAAATCTTTCAGGAACGGTTGGGCGTCCCACCAATATCCGGAGGATTTGTTACCCTTTTCATCAACAACTGTTGTTTCGCATCCGATTTCAAAGGATGTCTCTGTATGGCGGCATTTCAGCCCGTTTGAATCGGTTATATATAAATCGTAAATCGAGTCCGAATATTCAGCTTCTTCTGAAATTATGGCCCAGCCTGCGTCCGGGGCAGATTTAGCCTTATCGAAATATACAGCCTGCCTGATAGTCTCCATGCGTTTTTCCGGAGTCATTTCCAGATATGAGCCGTCGAAGATACCGGCCTCTGTCCCTGTTATGGCATTTTTTGCTGTCCTTTCCTGTGGAGGAAGCTCCCTGAACTCATCGGGAGCAAGCATCTTTACGGTTTTTATTGCCTTGTCGATGAATTTGCAAATGGATTTTTCCTCCATTCTGTCAGTCGTGAACACGCCAAATCTTCCGTCTGCAAAAATCGCAAAGCTCAACGACCTGTCGCCGGCTCTCGTGACCTTGTCCAGATCTCCGTTCAAGGTCTTGTACAGATCAAGCATGCTTTTGTTGAGAGTGACCCTAACCGCAGAAGCTCCCAAGCCCTTGGCTATATCTATGCACCTGTCAGCCAAAGCGATTTCTTCAGGTGTTATGCTCCATATCCCCATATCAATTCCCTCCTACTATAAGATTGTTCACGAGCACAGTAGGTATTCCGCAAGACACGGGGACATTCTGCTCTTTGCCGCAGGTCCATGCCCCGTCATCGATTTTGGCATCATTTCCGACAGCAACTATATCTGCAAGAGCCTGCGGACCGTTTCCGCTTATGTTTATGTCTTTCACCGGCTGCGTGAGCCTGCCGTTTTCAATCATATAACCGCTTTTTACATAGAAGGTAAAGTCCCCCTCCCCGATTTTTACCTGCCCGTTGGCAAATTCATCCACGAAGATACCCTTTTTTACTGAAGCGATGATACTCTCCGGATCGGAGTTCCCGTTTTCCATATAGGTTGCCCTCATCCTCGGCAGAGGGCTGTATCTGAAGCTTTCTCTTCTCCCATTTCCGGTAGGCGTTACATCATAGTATTTTGCACTTATCCTGTCATGCAGATAGGATGTCAGAATACCGTCCTTGACCATATAGGTCCTTTGTGCAGGCACTCCTTCGTCATCGAAATTGAGGGAACCGCGATTATATCTTATTGTGCCGTCATCTACGATTGAGATATTCTCATTGCATATTTTCGTGCCAAGCCTTCCGGCAAATACAGACTGCCCCTTACGGTTGAAATCGGCTTCGAATGCGTGCCCCATAGCCTCGTGAAGCAGAATTCCGGAAGCTCCGGACCCCATGACAACCGGCATTTTGCCGCCTTTGGGCCTTTTGGCCGCAAATCTGTCATCAATGTTTCTCACAGCCTCCGCCGCAATATCCTTAAGGAGGTCGTCAGTAAGCATTTCCGCTCCCATTCTGAAACTTTTGCTTATATGATTGTTCCTGACCGATTTGCCATCACTGAATATGACCGAAACGGCGATTGTGCCCAAAGGCCTTGTCTCATATTTGAGTTCCCCCAAGGAGTTGTACATCATTATATCGCCGGTCTGGCAGGATAGCATGCCGATAACCTTGATTATCCTGCTGTCTTTGCCTTGTATCAGTTCTTCCAGCCTTTTAAGTACGGGCACCAGATCCCCGCTTTCGCATGTTCTCCAATCATTCTTTATCCCGTATCTGTCGGCTTCGGCATTGGGACGGCCTCTGAATGTCCTGGTGGCTGTTGGCTCCATCTCCAAGCCAACGTGGCTGCGGGATATTGCGGCTGCGGTCCTCGCGGCATCTTTCATCGAAGCCATATCTGTGGTCTGGGCGTATGCGTAGCCGGTCTTTTCCCCTTTAAGCGTCCTTATGCCCACTCCATAGTCTATATTGGAAGCCCCTGAGGAGACCTCGCCGTCCCTCAGCAGCAGATCGATTGTGAAAGTGTTTTCAAAATACAGGTCTGAATAAGTACCCCCGCCTGCAACCGCAATTCCCGCCAACTCTTCAAGCTGGCGTTGCGTTACTGCGAAAGTGTCTGTATAATAATTTATTGGAAGTATCATAATTTCACATAAGAAGGAAGAGGATTCTTCTCCATATAGTTCATAGCCTGTTTCCTTATAGCCTCGAATTTCATATTGTCCCTGACAACCATATTCTCTTTCCAGCCCTGGGCAATAACCTTGAACGGAATCTGCGAATTGTCAGCGAGCACCCACCTGTCGGCAATGCCCATATATAATCCGAAAAAATAGCCTAAGCCTACGTTGTAGCGTCTTCTTATCGTATTTTCAGGTATATTATGCCCTCCTGCTGCCACCCTTGCCTTTACCCTGTCCACGGCAAGGTCAGGTGTGTCCAGCCAGAAGTAAATCACTGTAACATGATAGCCTTTGCGCTGGGCTTTCATTATGATTTTCTTCAAACTTCTTGTGGCCAAGGTCGTCTCAATCGCAAAATCCTCATTCCGTCCTAAAAGATACCATATCTTAAGCAGCATGAACCTGCTCGCCTTTATCGAGGCCTTGTCAGGGCTGAAAGGAGAGAGGGCTTTTGCAAATTCGTCGGAATTTACAAATTGGCTGCATTTGAGCAGCTCCGGCAGGACTGAGTATGAAGCAGTAGTCTTCCCGGAGCCGTTACAACCTGATACGATATAGAGTCTCGGCATCTTCTATTGGTGTGTTACTCCGTACCCGAACAGGGCGAAATCCCCTTTGCAAGGGTCTCCCGGAAAAATCTCATTAAAAGCCTCTGTTATCTCCCGGACTGTCGTCATATCTTTCTGTCTTCTTGCGGTAAGCCCGATTTCGACGGCGACATCGTAGACGTGCACATCCAAAGGAATAAGCAGTTCCGCAGGAGAGACCGATTTCCACAGGCCCAAGTCCACCTTTCCGTCATCCCTGACCATCCAGCGTCTGAGCATATTGATTTTCTTGTTCGGAGCCTTAAAATCCGGCTTCTGCCCGTATATGCTTGTCCTGAATTCATTCTGGACCAAGGTCTGGAGACTGTCTTTTTCCGAATATATTTTCTTGAGCCTGCCGCATATTGCAGCGACCTCGCTCCATTTCACCGTACGGTGTATGCTGGCATCGTCATCCCTCCATTCTCCGGCCATAACATAGTCATAGGGCCTCCAGTCCATTTCATCGAACAGCCGTCCGCAGTCCCGGACAATCATTGCCCTCCTGCCCCAGGCGAAATGCGCGGAAAAGACTGCGGCCACCTCAATATCCTGAAGGCAGCATTTCCCCTGTTTCGGATTCACGGCCTTACCCGCCTTGAAAGCTTGTGCAAAGCGTTTTGGAAAGGCTATCGGATCTTCGAGAAAATATCTGTCGTCGTTGTAGGTTTCGGCCCATTCGATCAAACGGTCTTTAAGCTCTTTTGTCATTATTCAGTAGCGGCCTCCAATTTTTTCATGAGTGCAAACATAACCAGACCTGCAATCAGGCATAATGCCAAAAGTACTGCCCATATTGCTGCCAATGGCATCTTGTCCCACAGAAGCGATGGAATTGAGCTAAGGTAGTTGCCTATAGCCGTGGCTGCAAACCAGCCTCCCATCATCATTCCTTTCAGCTTAGGAGGGGCTACTTTGGAGACGAAGGATATTCCCATAGGTGACAGAAGCAATTCTGCAAAGGTCAGTACCAGATAGGTGGACATAAGGGTCGTAACCCCAACTTTCGGGCCTCCGATTATCTGAGGCATAATAAGTCCTACTGAGGCTAATGTCATTATCAGGAAGCCGCAGGCTGCTACAAACATACCCATTCCAATCTTTCTCGGTGCGGACGGCTCTTTGCCTTTCTTTGCCAAGGCAGAAAAAATGGCCATTGACACAGGGGTCAGCGCAACGACATAGAAAGGATTGAATTGCTGGAATTGCTGCGGAAGTATTGATATTTCAGTCGGAATACTCTTGTAGATTGCAAAGGCTCCACCCCAAAGCATCAGGGTAATTACGGAAAGTATGCCCTTGCCTTTTTTGGATTCTGCCTGGAAAGCTCCGAAAAGAGTATATACGGAAACTGCTATAAGTGCAAGCGCCCATATGTTGAAACCTATTCTCGGCCAGCCGTTTACCGTACTTTCAGTGTAGTCTCTTGCGAATACGGTCAAGGTGGAGCCGTTCTGGTGGAAAGCCATCCAGAAGAATATCACAACGGCAAAAACGAGAAGCAGGGCAACTACGCGGCTCTTTGTCTGCTCTTTTGTAAGTTCCTGTACAGGAGCGGCATCTTTGGATTCTGCTGCCTGTTTTGCATTCACGTCAGCATGCTTGAACCATGAGCGGCAACTGAAATATATAGCCATGGAAACTATAAGGGATATGCAGGCAACTGCGAAGCCCATATTGTATGCGGTCGAAAGCTTTTCAATATAGAAATTGCTGAAATCCGTGATGGTCTGTCCATTTTGAAGTGCCATTCCGCCTGAGCTAATCAAGCCCGAAAGGGCATCTGAGGCTGCTGTATCAGGTGTGCCCGAAGCTGCCGCATTTATGACTTTGTGGGCGAGGGCCGGAATTTCACCGTTATATGCCAGACCGAATTTTCCGAGCTGCCAATTGGTGATTGCCGTGGCTGCCGAAGGGGCAAACATAGCGCCTATATTTATTGCCATATAGAAAAGGCTGAAAGCCGAATCTCTCTTTGAGGCATATTTCGGGTCATCATAGAGGTTGCCGACCATTACCTGGAGGTTGCCTTTGAAAAGACCTGTGCCGACAGACACCAAGAGCAGGGCCGTTATCATAAGAGCCATTCCCATAGCGTTGTCCGGTGTAGGTATCGCAAGACAAAGGTAGCCCAGAAACATGACTGCAACACCGGTGGTGACGCATTTCCCGAATCCTATCTTGTCGGCGAGCATGCCTCCGAAGAACGGCATGAAATATACGGCCGCAAGGAAAATCGCATAAATCTGTCCTGCCGAAGCAGTGGAAAGTCCGAATTTGGCCTGTAGAAACAGCATGAATATGGCCAGCATTGTATAATATCCGAATCTTTCTCCGGTATTCGCCAGCGCGAGGGCGTAAAGTCCCTTAGGTTGTCCTTTAAACATAATTTATATTAAGAGTTAATTATTGACATAATAGGCAAATATAATAAATCTTGCCAAAATGCCTTTAATATTTCAATCTTTTAATAGTTCAATAATAAAAGGAAAATATTATATTTGTGATTATATGAATAATTTTTGGTACAATATAGGAAAATCATTGCTCCGCCTCTTCCAAAGGCTGCCTCTCGGTTTCCATTATGCTATGGGAGCGGCTTTTGCATGGGTTGCGGAATATGTCCTTAAATACAGACGGGATGTCATTGTAACCAATATTGCCCGGAGTTTCCCCGATAGGAAATACGACGATATAGCCAGGCTCAAAAGCTTGTCATATAAGCATATAGGCGAAATATTCGCTGAGACGATGTGGTTCGGAGGATGCAGTGCGAAGCCGGAACGTCTTAGGAATCATAGGATAATGACGGTAGACGAGGAGGGGGCAAGGTCAATTGTGAAAGCTTTTGAAGAGAGGCCGAGCGTAATGGTGTTGACCTCGCATCTGGGAAATTGGGAACTTACCGGAGCGGTTTTCGATTATCTCGACATGCTGGATAAAGAGCAGTTGGCAGCGTTTAAGAATTCCACTGTCGTGGTATATAAAAGGCTGGCCAATAAATTCTGGGACCGATTTATGAGTGAGAACAGGCAGGCAAACCTCGGAAATGATTTTAATGGTTATGTGGAATCGGATGATGTGGTGAGGACGGCATTCCGCAATAAGGACAACAGGCGCATATATGTCTTACCCACAGACCAGTACCCATACGGGGGAGCGGCCTCTTACGATGTCGAATCATTTATGAATCAGCCTACCAAAACTATGGCGGGAGGAGCGGCCTTGGCGCATAAGTTCGGTATGGCTGTGTTCGAGACCTGCTTCATAAGGGAAAGACGAGGATCCTATCGCATTGTCTTTGAAAAGATATGCGACGATGCGAGTCTGATTGCACCAAAGGAGATAATGTCTAAATATTATTCTATTTTAGAGAAACATATAAACAATGATCCGGGGAACTACCTTTGGAGTCATAAAAGATGGAAATAGTCATGAAAACTAAAATTTATTATACGGTGGCCGCCTTTATGCTGTTGGGTGCGTGCATAGCGAGAGCAGACAACGACCGTAACATCGGCACCTTGTCATATTCTTTGCCGCAGACCGTGCTCCGTGTTGAGGTGCAGGCAAATATCGAGCAGTTCCACGCAGGCCCTTATGCCAGGTATGCCATGAAGTACTTGGGAATAGAGACAAGAGAGGCTGACGAAAGCCGTGCCGAGGTGTCTGACCTGAAGCTGGTTTCATTTACGGAAGCAGATTCGGACAAGAGGTATGTCATTACTCCGGGCACAGGGGCGGAGACGGTTTTGGCCCTGACCGCCCAAGGTCTCGTGTCTCTCGGAGGAGGCTCCGATCCTGAAACGAGGTGGACATTCGCTTATGACAAGCATGGAGATTTCTCAGATAAGGGAATTGGCTCTAATCTGACTTCGGAATCGGCCACATTATATAGGAATGTGAAAGACAATTCCAGGTACAATATGATTGCAGTGCGCCAGGAAATGGTTGTGGAGAAATCTTTGGAAATGAGGGCTAAGGAAGCCGCAGACATGATATTCAGCCTTAGGAAGAAGAAATTGCAGATAGTTTCCGGAGATACGGACGCTTCTTACAGTGGGGAGGCCATGGGAGCTGCGATAAAAGAGATAGACCGTATGGAAAAAGAGTATCTGGAGATGTTCATAGGATATAGCGATGTCCAGACCCAGAAAATGAATTTTGACATTGTGCCTTCGGGGAAAGACGGCAATAACGGGCATCTTCGCTACGTGGCATTCAGAATCTCTGACAGCGAGGGACTTGTGCCGGCTGACAACGTGTCCGGCAGACCATATATTATTGAAATAGAGCCGAAACCTGTTTCTGCCCCGCAAAATCAGGCAAAGGCGGCCAGAGGCAACGTCCTCTATTACAGAATTCCCGCAATATGCACTATAAGGCTTATGGACAGAGCCGTGACATTGTTGCAGAGCAGGGTCCCTGTATATCAGCTTGGAATTATATCTAATTTTACAATATCTAATAAATAAACCACACTACTATGACAATTAAAGATTTAGAGCCGAAAATCGTATGGAATAATTTTTACGGTCTCACACAGATTCCCCGTCCTTCAAAGCACGAGGAAAAGGTTATTGAATATTTGTATAACTGGGGAAAGTCTCGCGGTATAGAGACAATAAAGGATGAGACGGGCAATATTATAATGAGAGTTCCGGCCACCCCGGGCTATGAAAAAAAGAGAGGGGTGATATTGCAGGGACACATGGACATGGTGCCTCAGAAAGCTGCGTCTACCGCCCACGATTTTACGAAGGACCCGATCAAGACCAAGATTGTCGGAGAATGGGTGATGGCCGAGGGCACTACGCTCGGAGCAGATAATGGTATCGGAGTTGCTATGGCCCTGTCAGTACTTGAAGACAAGTCTCTCAAGCACGGGCCGATTGAGGTGCTCATCACGTACGATGAGGAGACCGGGATGACGGGAGCGGACAAATTGAAACCGGGCCTGTTCCAAGGCGATATTTTCCTCAATCTGGATTCGGAGGAAGAGGGAGAACTCTGCATCGGCTGTGCCGGCGGACTTGACGGGACTGCTGATTTTGCCTACAAGGCCTGTCCTGCTCCGGAGGGCTATGAGACTTATAAAATTATAGTCAAAGGGCTTCAAGGCGGCCATTCCGGAATGGATATAAAGCTTTATAGGGCAAATGCCAACAAGGTACTTGCCAGGGTACTCAATACTATTGTCAAGGAGTTCGGTGTGAAATTGGCCGACATCCATGGCGGTAGCCTCAGAAATGCCATACCTTTTGAGGGTGAGGCAAAGGTGCTCGTACCGGCAGCTTCATTGGACAAGGTCAAGAAAGTTGTTGCAACCATCTTCGCCGAGGTAAAGGCAGAGCACAAACATTCCGACCCGTCAACCGAACTTGACTTCGTACAGGACGCACCTGCAAAGGAATATATCGAGGACAAGGTTACCTTGAATTTGATAGATGCCCTGCTTGCATGCCCGAACGGTGTAATCAGGATGAGCGATACTATGGAGGGACTTATTGAGACATCCACCAACCTTGCAATAATCCGTTGCGAGAAAGGACATATTTTGGTGCATTCGCTCATGAGAAGTGCAGTGGATTCTGCAAAAGCTTTTCTTGCAGAGCAGATGAGGGCTGTCTTCGAACTTGCAGGGGCAAAATTCAGTACATCAGGCGGTTACAATGGCTGGACACCAAAGCCTGAAACTCCTGTTTACGAAGTGGTCAAGCGTGTCTGGAAAGAGCACACGGGCAAGGAGCTTAAGGTTACGGCCACTCACGGAGGTCTGGAGTGCGCATTGCTCGGAGCAAAATATCCGAATTGGGAAATGGTCTCAATAGGGCCAGACATAATTTACCCTCATTCTCCTGACGAGAAGGTCAGAATTGCTTCCGTAGAGAAGGTGTGGAACTATCTTGTGAAGCTGCTCGAAGCAATTCCGGAGAAATAATATCCGAGACTTCTTGTCTTCTTGGAGAATAATTTTTATATTTGCAGTCCTTTTGTTGGCACCTATGCCTGCAAGGGGACTGTAAATTATTTATTAACAAACAATTATTAAAATGTTAAATCATTACGAGACCGTTTTCATTGCAACTCCCGTTTTGTCTGAGACCCAGATGAAGGAAGCGGTTGCCAGCTACATCGGCTTCATCAAGGATAATGGTGGTGAAGTGGTGTACGACGAGGATTGGGGATTGAGGCAGCTTGCCTATCCTATCCAGCACAAAACATCAGGATTCTATCACCTCATAGAATTTAAGGCCGAGCCTGAATTCTTATCCATGCTTGAGACAAAGTATCATCGTGACGAGCGCATTATGCGTTTCCTGACCGTTGCCCTTGACAAGCACGCCGTTGCTTATGCAGAAAAGAGAAGGGCTAACAAACAGGAAAAGAAAGAAGAACAGAAATAAACAGGAGGATAGATTATGGCACAGAACAATTCAAAGAAGAATGACGGAATACGTTATCTGAATCCTCCGACAGTAGAGGTCAGAAAGAAAAAATATTGCCGTTTCAAAAAAGCCGGCATCAAGTATGTGGACTACAAGGACCCGGAGTTCCTTAAGAAATTCCTGAATGAGCAGGGAAAGATACTTCCTCGCCGTCTTACGGGAACATCTTTGAAATTCCAGAGAAAGGTTGCACAGGCAATCAAGAGAGCCCGCTCATTAGCTCTTCTTCCTTATGTTACGGACCTTCTTAAATAATCAGGAGATACTATTATGCAGGTAATATTGAAGAAAGATGTGGCCAACCTCGGTCACGCAGATGATGTAGTAAATGTAAGAACAGGCTATGCCGTAAACTACCTTGTTCCACAGGGTTTTGCTACCGTAGCCACCAAATCGGCCTTAAAGCAGCATGAAGAGACCGTGCGTCAGCGTGCTCACAAGGAAGCCAACAAGGTCGCAGAGGCTGAGGCTCTTGCAGCAAAGATATCTTCCATGCTTGTTAAAGTCTCCGCCAAGGTCAGCGAGAACGGCAAGATCTATGGCTCGGTTACTCCGGCACAGCTTGCTGAGGCTCTTGCAGCAGCAGGTGTCGAGATTGACAAGAAGGATATCAGCATTGTTTCATCCGATGTCAAGACTCTCGGTGTCTATGATGCAGAAGTAAAATGCTATAAAGAAACCAAGGGCGAATTCAAATTTGAAGTTATCGCCGAAGGGGAATAATCCTGTCCGGCTATATATAATAATGGCGGCTGCAAGTCTTCCGACTGTGTGCCGCCATTATTGTTTCGTATAAATCCTTTCTATTTTTTGGCCCCCTCGTCGTTCTTGTCAGGATTGTCCTCATTCTTCACATCGTCACCGTGGGTGCCTTTATATTTGAAGCGGCGTATCTTTTGCGTAGCCGTCTTTTCAAAAGGCTCTTTCATGACCTCAACATCGTTTACCTTGGATTGCTTGCTGACATGTTTATTTACATAGTCGAGAACGGCTTTCTTGCGTGCTTGCAGGTTTTCGAAGAACTTGTCCTCTCCGGCCTGATTCCAATTCAGAATTGAGTCATCAAATTTTATCAGGGCTATGAGCTTTCCGTCCCTTTCCATTACAAGAGACTCATTCACGCCTTCCACATTGTTGATTACCTGTTCTATTTCTTCCGGATATATGTTCTCTCCGGATGAGCCTACAATCATATTGTTGAGCCTGCCCTTGATATAGTACCTGCCCTTGGAATCCTTTGAGGCGAGGTCATTTGTCCTTAGCCAGCCGTCATCGGAAAGCACCGCCCTTGTCCGCTCAGGGTCCTTGTAGTAACCAAGCATCACATTGTCGCCTTTAACCACTATTTCTCCTTCACCTGTTGCCTGATTTACGTCTTGGAGTTTCACTTCAACATTGTAGGCAGGCACTCCAATTGAGCCTACGGCAGTTTTGCCGACGCAGGCATTTGTGATTAGCGGAGCTGTTTCCGTAAGTCCGTATCCTATAGCGTAAGGGAATTTTGCTTTCATCAGGAAAGACTCAACCGTAGGGTCGAGCTTCGAACCGCCGATTCCGAAGAACCGAAGTTTTCCGCCAAAGCTTTTGTAAAGCCTTCTCCCTACCATTCTGTAAAGAATACACGGTGTGTGCTCTTCCATCCATGAAAGGACACGGCTTTTCTGAATTGTAGGCAAAATGCTGACCTTATATACCTTTTCAATTATAAGCGGGACCGAGCACATAATTGTCGGCCGTATTTTCTTCATTGCGTCCAGCAGTATACTCGGTGTAGGCGGTTTCTCTATATAATATACCGCTCCTCCGACATAAAGAGGGTAGAGGACGCTGAATGCCATCTCGTAGGTATGGGACATCGGCAGTATAGAAAGCCATCTGTCCTTTTTACCTGCTTTCTGGGCATGAAAGGCTGCAATGACGTTGTGGCACAGATTACGGTGGCTAAGCATCACACCCTTTGCTTTGCCGGAAGTGCCTGAGGTGTAGATTATTGTTGCCAGGTCATCGGGCTGTGGATCTTTTACCCAACCTTCGCAGGTGAAAGCCTTATCATCTTTCTTTATGGTTTCAAAGGTATCAATGTCTATGACTAAGGTCAGCTTGTCCATGATCTCCGGACTGATTTTGCCGACCAGCCTTTTCGATACAAACAAGACCTTCGTGTTGGAGTGATTGATGATATTGGTCACCTCATTCTCCGAAGAGTCCGGAAGAATAGGCACGGCAACCCTACCAAAAGGCACGGCAGAGAAGAATGCAACCGTCCAGTTTGGCATGTTCTGTGACAGGATAGCCACTTTGTCACCGGCACTGATTCCGAAGCGCGACATTCTGTGCGACAACTCTAAGCAGGTCTGTCTGAATCTGGAATAAGTGTAGTCTTGAGAATCGTTATAGACGAATCCCGACAATTTTCTCTTGGCAAAAGCAGTAGTCGAATATTCGAAGAGCCTTCCAAGAGTAGTTATATAATTCTCCCTGTTTGTCGTAAGTCTTCTATAGTAGCTGTTCATGTCAATTATAGCATGTTAGTGAGTAATATAGCAATCTTTGTGCTTGCCCTCCAAATTCATCTTTTCATAGATTGCCTGTATCCTGTCAGTGTCGGCTCTCGCATCGTCAGTGAGTTCGATTTTTTCACCGCGGCTGACATGTTTGGTCTTCCAGTCGAAATAACCCATATACACCGGGCAGCCTACCGTCTTTGCAATTATGTGATAGCCTGTCTTCCATTTTCTTATAGGCTTCCTTGTGCCCTCAGGCGCTATTGCGAGGATAAACTTATCTCCTTTCTCCATTTCGGAAATTATGCTTCTTACGAGTGCCGCCCCGTTGCTCCTGTCCGTAGGGATACCCCCAAGCCCTCTTAATATCCAGCCGAGGGGGCCTTTGAAAAGTTCCTTCTTTATCATGACCCTTGCTTTCTGCCCCGGGAATTGGGAATAATAAAGATATGACACTACAAAATCCCAAAAGGAAGTATGAGGAACTCCTAATATTATAGCCTTGTCTTCTGGACAAGGACCAGTGTCAGATGTCCAGCCAAGCAGCCGTAAAAGAAAACCGCAAAATTTTGCCCACATAATTATCAGATATTTACGTCTTCCAATTCCTCTTCCGAGCGGAGGTTTTGTCGGATAAAGTTCTGTCTGTCTATTGTATTGTCGCCCATGTAGAATTCCAGAATATCGGAAACCGGCTCATCATCGGAAAGTTTTACAAGATCCAGCCTCATGTTTTCTCCGATAAAATCGACGAATTCGTTTGAAGATATTTCGCCGAGGCCTTTGAACCGGGTGATTTCCACTCCTGTCTTCAATTTGTCCATTGCCTCCTGCTTCTCTTCCGGAGAGTAACAGTATATTGCCTGTTTCTTGTTGCGTACCCTGAACAGCGGGGTTTGGAGTATGAATACATGACCTCTCCTTACGAGATCCGGATAATACTTCATAAGGAAAGTGAGCACTAACATTCTGATATGCATTCCGTCGTCATCGGCATCGGTGGCGATGATTATATTGTTGTAACGCAGGTTTTCGAGGTCATCTTCAACGCCTAAGGCGGAAATAAGCAGGTTTAGCTCTTCGTTTTCAGCCACCCTCCTCCGGCTTTCCTTATAGCAGTTTATAGGCTTTCCTTTCAGACTGAATACGGCCTGGAAATTTGCGTTCCTGACCTTAGTTATAGTTCCGCTTGCCGAGTCGCCCTCAGTGATGAAGATGCTGGATTTTTCTCCGAATTCCTGTTTGTCTTTTGGAAGTTTGTCATTGTAATGGTAACGGCAATCCCTTAGTTTTCTGTTATATACGCTTGCACGCTTGCTTCTTTCCCTGGTTTTTTTCTGTATTCCGGAAATTTCCTCCCGCTCCGACTGCGATGACTTTATCTTTTCTTCAATAATCGGCGCAATATCCATGTGCATGTGGAGAAAATTGTCCAGATTGCGGGCGACGAAGTCATTAACGAAAGTTCTGATTGTCGGCCCACGGTCAATTGTGTTGGTGCCGTCGGCATTCTTTACATTGTTCCCTTTTTCGTCTTTCAGATATTTCTCCCACATATAGGTAGAGCCGAGCTTTGTCTTTGTCTGCCCTTCAAAATTAGGCTCCTGTATCTGTATGCTTATAGCTCCTACAACGCCCTGCCGACAGTCCTCAGGAGCATAATTTTTCTTGAAAAATTCTTTCAATGTCTTGGCGATAGCCTCCCTGAATGCCGCGAGATGCGTGCCGCCGTCTCTTGTATTCTGTCCGTTAACGAAAGAGGCTATGTTCTCCCCATAAGAGTTTCCGTGAGTTAGAACTATCTCTATATCTGTGTCTTCCAAGTGAATAGGGGAGTACAACGGTTGCTCTGAAAGATTCTCGTTCACCAAATCGAGCAAACCGTTCTCTGATTTGTAAGAGACCCCGTTCAGGACAAGCGTAAGACCTTTTTTGAGATAAGAATAATTCTTGATCATGGTCTCTACATAGTCCATATTGTAGTTGAATCTTCCGAACATTTCCGGATCGGGATAGAACTTTATGAAGGTGCCGTTTTTCTCATTTAAGCCTTCTTTCTTGCCGCTGCCTGTAAGCTCTCCCTGGTTATATTCTGCCCAAGAGCTCTCGCCGTCCCTGAAAGACTCCACATAGAAGCTCTTGGAAAGGGCATTTACAGCTTTCGAGCCGACTCCGTTCAGTCCCACTGATTTCTTGAAGACGTTGTCGTCGAATTTTCCTCCTGTGTTCAGAGTGCTTGTGGCTTTCACCACGGAGCCGAGCGGTATGCCACGTCCGAAGTCCCTGACCTGTACGGTGTTGTCTTCAATATCTATCCTTATCTGTTTGCCGAAGCCCATTGAGAATTCATCCACCGAGTTGTCAATTATTTCTTTCAGAAGCACATAAATCCCGTCTCCGGGATTGTCTCCGTTACCCAATCTTCCGATATACATCCCCGGCCTTCTCCTGATGTGCTCTACACCTTCGAGGGTCTTGATGTTATCGTCCGTATAATTGTTTACACTTATATCTGCCATTATCTGTTTTACCTATGAACTACAAATTTACGAAAAATATGCCATTAATTGATGTAGGCCGAAATGAAAAGGTTTATGAAAGGGCGGACCGGAGTGTTCGTCGTGAGGGTCACTAAAATCAGCATATCCCCTTTTGGAAGCTTGCCGGTGTCCACTTTTACGTTCACGGTGCCGCTTTTGCCGGAAAGAACGACAGGCACGTCTCCTGCAACGGCAGCTTCGTTATCTGTGTCTGCCTTGTATATCTGAAACGGACTTTTTCCTTTATTCTTGAATTTGAAAGAGGCGTTCAGAATTGTTCCTTTTTTCACGATATTGAAACTTTCCGTGCTCTTTTCAAAAATCGGCTGGGCGGCATTTTTTTTGTCGGCTTCGCTCCAATTGGTGAAATCATCTTTGGTGAATGTCCAGATATTCAGCGTCGAAACTGTTTTGCCGTCGGATGTTACATTATGGATTTTCCCGTTGACCAATGGGGTTATGCTGTACCAGTTCTTCCCCCATTTACCTTTTTCCGCAGTAATTACATAATTTATTTTTGCAGTCGAGTTGGGCGGTATAGGGTTTGGGGACACTTCTGCTTTAAGTCCCGGTGTTATGGACGACAGGCTTATCTTTATAGGACTGTTGCCGATATTGGCGATGTCGATTACATCACCTCTCTGGTTGCCCGGAGTGAGGTTTCCGCCTTTGAATTCCGTAGATTTCACACCAAGATTGCCGAAGTGAATGGGGTATAGCTCGGCAAGTGGCAGCTTTTTGCTGTGCGACGAGCCTCTTAGCCGCAATATCACAGGCTTTTTGACGTTGGAAAAATATACTGTAAGCGTTTTCTCGAAAGGATAGGGCCCTTCGTCATTCTTGTAGGTGACGGATATTTTGCCCGTCTTGCCTTGCATTATCGGCTCTCGTGTCCAGCTTACGTCAGTGCAGCCGCAGGAGGTGACGACATTGTATATCGCCATTGGCTCTCCGGATATGTTTTTTACCGTATAGGCACATTTAAGCGGTCCGTCGCTCAGCATTACATCTCCGAAATCGTGCACAATTTTATCTATTTCAACATTACCTTCAATCCTTGTCGTCTTGCCGTCGGTAACTGTCTGCGGTCGGGCTGTCGATGCCGAAAATATCAGCGTCGACAATATTGCAGCGGAGCCGGCAATAATCGCATTCCTCATCATATAATAAATATTTTATATACGTGTATATACAAATATCTATCCAAAATTTGATAATTCAAATTATATCCTATACATTTGCAACCGACTTTAAATCTATTTAATTATGGCTTACAAGATTTCAGAGGATCTCTGCATCGCATGCGGAACTTGTATGGGCGAGTGCCCTTCCAGTTCAATCAGCGAAGGAGATGTATATAAAATAGATCAGGACACATGCATTGACTGCAGTGCTTGTGCAGGCGTTTGCCCAGTAGAGGCTATCGCTCCGGCAGAGTAGTCATTTTACCGAACATAGTAAAAACGCCGACCACATTCGTGGCCGGCGTTTAATTGTGGAG
>CAMYAE010000020.1 GCA_947253655.1 uncultured Bacteroidales bacterium | reverse complement strand
AGATATAGTAGGAGATGTTTTCATGTCATTCTGGGGCGGCCGGGAGAATATAGGTATATTGTCTTCGCTTGACTCGTATATGCTCAGAGCCGTGAAAAATCGTGCCTTGAATTATCTTAGAGACGTGGCCGGCAAAATGGAAAAAGAAAATCTGGCCGATACGGATGAATATAACGCAATTATGGTGGATGCCGATATCCTTTCTTCCGACAGTCTCGCTTTCATTTTGCATTCTGAGGTGTCCGAGATTTTCCGCTCAATTCTGGATTCCTTGCCTAAGCGGACAAAGGAGATTTTCCTTGCAAGCCGGTTTTACGGAAAGACTTATCGCGAAATCGCTGATTTGCTGGGCGTTTCGGAAAGGATTGTGAAAAGGGATATTCAGTCCGCTCTCAAAAATCTTCGAGTTGCCCTGAAAGATTATCTGCCGATTTTTTTACTTGCCTTTCCTAATTTCTTCTGAATGTAGGTCGACAGCATCTCTCATCCGCGTCCATTGCATGACAAGGGCAGGGGAGTGTCTGTTGGTGAGCAGTTCTCTCATTCTGTCCATATATGGGGCAACGTGTTTGAAAAACATTTCATAGCCCTCGCAAAGTGCGTTCAGCCCTGTCTGACCGTTCTCGGTTTTGTTGAAACGGTGTTTCGGGCATTCTCCGTGACAGGCAAAATTCCATTGGCAGCGCAGGCATTTTCTCGGCAGGCTATTGCGTTTTTCCAATCCGAAACGTGTCTGCGCCTCCGAAGTCATCATGGTCTTGAAATCGTTATATTCAATATTGCCGAGCAGATATTCCGGATAGACGAAATGGTCGCAGGGGTACAGGTCTCCGTTGTGCTCTATAATGGAATTACCCCCGCAGGTCTCTGCATAGACGCATGTGCCTGGCATTTCTCCGCACCAATTGGCCAAGGTGGCATCAAAGAGATTGACGAAGTATTGTCCGACATCGTTCCTGACCCAATAATCGAAGATGTCACACATGAAATGCCCGAAGTCAATGCCGTTTGTTGACCATATCGCCGTTTCTGCCCCCGGCGTCGTAGGATTTACTATAAAAGGCCTTGATTTTTTCAGGGGCTTGCCGTCAGGGCCTAAAGGATATTTGACGTGTTCTACCACAGGCATAAACTGCATATACCGACTTCCGATTGATTTCAGGAACCTGTATGTCTCCAGGCCTTTCCCTGCACTTGACCTGTTTATCGTAGACATGGTGTTGAATTCGACTCCGGAACTTTTCAGCAGCATCAAGCCGTTCAAAACCTTATTGAAAGTCGGCATCCCTCCCTTGTCTTTGCGGTACTTGTCATGGATTTCCGCCGGTCCGTCAATAGATATACCTACTAAAAAATTATTTGCAGCGAAGAAATCGGTCCATTCCCTGTTCAGCAGCGTGCCGTTAGTCTGTATGGTATTATGTATATTTTTGCCTGCGGCATATTTTTTCTCAAGTTCTAAGGCTTTCCTGTAGAAGTCTATGCCCAAGACAAGCGGCTCCCCACCGTGCCAGTTGAATGTGACGTCCGGCACTTCGTTGGCGGAAATATATTTCATTATCACAGCCTCAAGCATATTATAGCTCATTTTCGGCTCTTCCCCACCGTATATTTCGGATTTGTCAAGGTAATAGCAATAATGGCAGTCCAGGTTGCATAATGAGCCTGCCGGCTTAATCATTATGTTGAAAGCCATTGGACCCGAAAGCCTTACCGCATCCTGTAGGGTGATGTCTTTTCCGTTATTCATCATATCGCCCTGTCAAATAAGACAACAACCCACACGGCCAGAACAAAAGGTGCTGTCAATGTGGTAATACCGAAATGCAAACCTGCGTATTGGAATATAAAAGAAAGCAACAATGCAGCAAAAGCTTTTAAATATCTTAAAGAAGTCATAGCCACAATATCCGTAACTGCAATAAAAGCCAGTATTGCATTATATCCGAACATCCCGTTGTTGACAAGCTCCATATCCATAAACGGCAGCCATGCAAGCGGAAGTGAAAGGACGCATGCCAAAGAAGCCCTAAGGGCCATTTCAGGTGCATTTACGCCAATAGCCAAAATGAACATAAGGCCTGTTATAATAGTGTTGCCCTGAAGCATAATTTGCCCGAAGCCTAACGAAAAGGCTCTCAAGGGGTTAAATGTGCTTTCGCCTATATCTGCCACTTTCTCGCCAATCTGTAATTCCGGGACAATTGCCGCCAAAAGCAATATAACCCATGTAACGAGAACAAAAGGTGCAGTCATCCCCGGTAGGAGCTTCTGTTTCCCTATAATATGGGCAACCCACGTGGACAGGCCGGCACCGATGACCATAATCAGTACCGAAATGATGTTTATCGGCAAAAAGCATGGAACAGCGATGCCTACGAGGGTTCCGTTAAACCCGTAAAGACCGTCCCGGATATCTTTCCCATCATATTTCAGCAAATAGGCCGCAAGTGTGCCGATTGCCGAGCCCGCCAAGGCGAATATGCCCATAGTCAAAGAGTTAAAACAAATCCCTATAAGGAATATAGCCCCCGATAAGGCATTGTTCTGAAAAATGACCTGGCCTATACCTCGGAACAAAATTTTAATAATGTTATATAAATCTTTAAACATTAAAGTTTTATTTTTAATTTACAAAACTATTAACAAATTAGACAAATCCAAAGTATCTTGTGGGCAATAGGTCTGGTATTTGCAGAGTGCGAACCGGATTAAATTTGAATATTTATGATACAGATATTCGCAACTATAGCTATGTTGCTGATAATGAGTATAGTTGTGCTTTTAGGCCTGGCCCTTGTAGCCGGCATGACAGCCGGGGTGAAAGCCTTGACAACGACCGATAGGGATGATAGGGAAGACAAAATCGACAGCTCCGGTACAGGTACAGGTACTTTTAGAAAAATTTTCAAAAAAGGACTTTGGGTCTTGTTGCTCCCCGTATTTTTATTGCTATACGGAATCTTTATCGGCGGCAACCTATATCGGATAGAAAAAGTGCCTATTGAATCCGAAAAAATTCCCAAAGCATTTGACGGTTACCGGATTGTGCAGATTTCCGACATTCACTCCTCATCTTTCAGTTTTAGAAAAAAATCCTTGCACAGGGCGGTGGATATGATAAATTCGCTTAATCCCGATTTGGTGGTCTTCACCGGGGACATCATAACTTTCGATTCTTCGGAACTTAACGAGCAAATAAAAGGAATACTGAAAGGCATAAAGGCAAAAGACGGAGTGCTTGCCGTAATGGGCAATCATGACTATGGTTTCTACGCCCTTCCGGACAGTGAAAATGCCCGCCTCGCAGACGAAGCAAGAACGGTCGCAGGCATAAGGGATTTGGGCTGGAGGCTCATGCGGGACGAGAACATAAAGCTTTATAGAGGAGGAGACAGCATTTCTGTAATAGGGGTCGATAACGTCTCTGTATCAAGACCTTTCGCCTCTTTCGGCAATCTTGATAAAGCCCTTGCCGGGGATATGGCAGGGTTTAAGATATTGCTTTCCCATGACCCTGACCATTGGCGGCTTGAAGTACTCGGCAAAACCGATATAGACCTGACGCTTTCCGGACACACCCACGCGATGCAGTTTTCCATTTTCGGCTGG
The DNA here is from genome assembly GCA_947253655.1 of uncultured Bacteroidales bacterium. GTDB lineage: Bacteria > Bacteroidota > Bacteroidia > Bacteroidales > UBA932 > Cryptobacteroides. Next base: position 35,047 of record CAMYAE010000020.1, on the reverse strand, counting down.
ACTCCTAGCCGTTATCTTTTCAAGGAGTATAGAGGCTTATATAAAGAAATGACAGATAAAGGTTTGCAAAGACTTTACGTTAATATAGGATTGGGAGAAACCGGCTTCTTGGCCAGAATTGGTGCAAGGCCCGAAATTACCGAATTTACCCTCTCTCAATAACACTTCCGTTGTCCTTCCTCACCTGTGCTCCTCATTGTCATTATGAGGCCTTTAGACCGTAATAATCTGCGACATTTTTGTCCTGTGCCTGTCGCTTTCATTGTCATCCAGAGCCTGTGCCTCTCGTTGTCATCCAGAGCCTGCGTAGCAGGCGTAGGGACCCAACGTATGCTTTCTTTGTCATTATGAGGCCTTCAGGCCGTAATAATCTGCGACTTTCGTTTGGGCAGATCTCTCACTTCGTTCGAGATGACATGACCCGTTTCGAGATGACAAAAAAACGTGAGAGTGACATGGCCCTGTCGAATGACAAAGCGGCACCCAAGTGTCAAAGTAGCACCCAAGTGACAAGACCGCGTCCGACATGACAAGGCCGGCGTGCAATATGTCTGGGCGAATGCGGATTACCTCCGAAGAACGCCGGTGCGTCTGAATGATTTCACCTTGCCGGGCAGGCTGCCGTCTGCCTGGTAATCATACCACGAATATGAAATGGCAACAGGCATCTCGTCTCTCGAAGCCGGAAGAAAATCCCGAATAGGGAATGTGGCATAAGACCTCCCGTCAACAAATTCCACCTGCTCCCCAATCGGCCTGTTAAAATCAATCACATCACCGAGACCGTTGTGCCTGAGCGTGAAATGCAGGGTGTCAGCATTGTCAGCCACCTCCTCGTAAACCATATTTATCACATGTTTTGTCGAAGAGCCCTTAATCACCTTTATTAGAAATTCAATATTGATATAACCTCCTGAAAACCAGCCGGAACGTAAAAATATAGGGTCATTGCCCATTGCCCCCTGGTCTACTGAAGAAGACCGGGCTATATCTTTCATCAAAGGTTTGTTTATTTCCAAAACCCTTATATCATATTCTGACCCGCTCCTTTGACGCAAAACATCGAAAAGCAGAATTGCCCTTTCGTGAATGCTGATTTCCTGACCGGAATTGTTTTCAACGATGTTCATGACCAGCCCAGCGTCAGTCACGAATTTTATCGGCGACACTACCGCTCCTATGTCCAATGTGTTTCTTATGATTACATTGTCTTTCGAGCATGAAATGGCCGAAAGGATTATGAGAGCCGCCAATATGGATTTCAACCGTCCCATTGTCAGGATATGACCTGCCTGTTCCTTTTGGTAGGGTGGCAAAGTATCTGTATATCAACACCGTCCACCTTGTATCCCTTAAACCTCCTGTGGCTTATCTTTGAAAGTACAATGCCGAAGAGTTCATCGTCGATGACATCCTTGTATGTGTTGTTTACAGTGTCATACAAGTGAAGGTGATTGAATGTGTTTACATCGAAAAACATTTTGTTGGTAGAGCTAAGCCTATGGCTATATATGCCAAGCAGAGCCAACTGAGACAGGATATTATATACGGAAGCCACCGTCACTTTAGTCTTTCCGTGTTTCTCCACAGTAGCTGCCACCATATCTGCCGAGGCATGCCCCAACTCAAGCATCGCCTCATGTACCGCAAGCCTTTGCGGGGTAGCCTTTAATGAATATTTTTTTAGAAGAGACCGAAATTCGTTGATGTCCGGGGCCCTTCGACGCTTATTTATCATAATACCATAACTTATAATGAAAAGCAAATATAATAATTATTTTATAATTGATTATCTTTGTAAATTATAGACATGAATAAGAAATCATATTTATGGAAAAAGTTGAATTACTTATAATAGGCTCCGGGCCGGCCGGCTATACGGCTGCAATCTATGCCGGTAGGGCCTCGTTGCGTACTGTGCTGTATGAGGGGACGGAGCCCGGCGGCCAGCTGACGACAACGACCGATATAGAAAATTATCCCGGTTTCGAGAATGGAGTTGATGCAAATCAGCTTATGGCCGGCATGAGGGGGCAGGCAGCACGGTTCGGTGCTGATATAAGGAGGGGTGTCATAAGGTCAATAGACTTGTCGTCCCGCCCGTTCAAGGCTATCGACGACAAGGGAGGCGAAATGCTTGCAGAGACCGTGATTGTTGCCACAGGAGCTACTGCAAAATATCTCGGACTTCCGTCCGAGCAGAAATTCAAAGGACTTGGAGTTTCGGCCTGTGCCACATGTGACGGCTTCTTTTATAGGAAAAAGGATGTCGCCGTCGTGGGCGGGGGAGATACAGCCTGCGAGGAAGCGACTTATCTTTCAAACCTTTGCAAGAAGGTGTATATGATTGTCCGCAGAGATGTATTTCGGGCCTCTGTGGCTATGCAGGAGAAGGTCAAGAACACACCTAACATTGAAATCCTTTGGAACTGCAACACTCAGGAAGTGCTTGGAGACGAGAATGGGGTTATAGGAGTAAGGATATTGAGAAAAGACGGTAAGGTTTTTGATATCAAAGTAGACGGCTTTTTCCTGGCAATCGGACACCATCCGAACTCCGACCTCGTGAAAGAGTGGGTAAATACGGATGAGAACGGATATATCATTACAGAAGGGAAGACATACAGGACAAATGTTGAAGGTGTTTTCGCCGCCGGTGATGTCCAGGATCCGAACTACAGGCAGGCCGTTACAGCCGCCGCTTCAGGCTGTGGAGCAGCCCTAGAAGCAGAGAGGTTTTTGAGCATGAAAAAATAATAAGAATGAGAAATTTTTTGAAAATCGCATTAGCCGTTGCGGCGTCATTGGTATTGGCATCTTCATGCAAGTCTCAATATGACACTTTGTTGAACAGCAATGATGTAGAGGCCAAATATAAGAGCGCCTTCGAATATTTTAATGCAGGTAAGTACCAGAAAGCCGCAGGTCTGTTTGAATCCCTTGCCGTATTGACGAACGGCACGGAAAGGGATGACACCGTCCAGTATTTCTGGGGACTGAGCAATTATAAATTCAAGGATTTCTATACGGCCGAAACCAATTTTTCCAGATTTATAGAAACATATCCGCGAAGTGCATTCGCCGAGGAGGCAAGATTTCTGCGTGTGGATTGCCTCTATAAATCGACTTTGAGGTATGAACTCGACCCTTCGCCGACCTACAGTGCCATAAATGCCATTAACGAATATGTCAGGGACTATACCGACAATGGGCACATGAGCGAGTGTAAATCAATGCTTCAGGATCTTAACGGCCGCTTAGACAGGAAAGCTTATGAGGGAGCCAAGCTATATTATAATATGGAGGATTATAAGGCTTCAAGGGTGGCTTTCAAGAACGTTTTGAGAGATGACGCAGATAATATATATAGGGAGGACATATTATATTATATAGCAATGTCTTCATATAAATATGCTCATTTGAGCGTGCCTGAGAAGCAGAGGGAGAGGTATATGACTTTTATTGACGATTATCTCAACTTTATCGGGGAGATGCCGGATTCTCCATATAAAAAAGAGCTTGACGTTCTCTATTCGAGGGCAAAGAGAGCAACCGGCAATTATGCCGGAATAGATAACCCGGATGATAAAATGACAGAAAGGGATTTTGAGAAAGCACGAAAGGCGGTCTCAAAGCTGGAGAAAAGACAAAAATAAACTTTTGAAACTTTTATAGACGCCCCTACGTATATATTTATAAAGGCCTTATTGGGCTGAAATGAATTTTAAGAAACAATAATTTATTATGGATAGGAAAAAAGTGCCTACTAACACAATTACCAGGGATGTGAAATATCTTTCAAAACCGACCGGTAATCTTTATAAGACAGTGGCGATAATAGCCAAAAGGGCAAATCAGATTTCTGCTGCCGACAAAAAGGAATTGTACAAGAAGCTTGAGGATTTCAGAAGCGACCGTGACACAATGGAGGAGGTCTTCGAAAACCGTGAGCAGATAGAAATATCCAAGTTTTACGAAAAACAGTCTAAACCGAGCCTTGTTGCCACAGAAGAATTCCTTGCAGGAGAGCTCGAATACAGAATAGCAAATCACGACGAAAAAGGTCAGAATACGGCCGAATAATCGCAATGATATGCTAAGGAGCCTGCAGATCAAGAACTATGCTCTTATAGACTCGCTGGATATCGAATTCCCGGCGGGTCTGATTATTATTACCGGACAGACCGGAGCAGGTAAGTCAATAATTCTCGGAGCTCTGTCGCTTGTGCTCGGTGCACGGTCCGACACCTCTATGGTCGGCTCTTCCGGAGATAATTGCGTAGTAGAGGCGGAATTTTCAGTAGAGGGGGATGAGGCAGTGCAGGCAATAATTGAAGAAAACGGTCTTGATTGGAACGGAGGCATTCTTGTGATAAGAAGAGTCATGTCAAAGTCCGGCCGTTCCCGGTCTTTTGTGAATGATGAACCCGTAAACGTGAGGCTGCTCGGAGAAATATCCGACAGGCTTTTGGACATTCATTCTCAGCATGCAACCATTCTGCTGAAAGACAGGCAGTTCCAGCTTTCCATACTTGACCATTATGCCGGCAACTCAGACTTGCTTGAACAATGCCGGCAGTCATACAAGTCTCTCGTCTCAGCTGAAAAGCAATTAAACGAAGTGTCACTGCGATTGGACGAGGCTGTAAAGGAGAAAGATTACAACCGGTCAAGGCTTGACAGATTGGAGGCTGCAGGATTGAAAGAAGGAGAATTGGAGGAGCTGGAGGCCGAGCAGAAGCGTCTCTCAAATGCGGAGGATATAAAGGAGAGCCTTTTTCAGGCGGCCGCCTGTTTGTCCGACCAGGGACGGGAGGATGTGCGAGAGCTCGATACGGTGCTTAAGGAGGCTGTAAGGTTGCTTTCAAAGACCGGTACATACATTCCTGAGGCTTCTGCGCTTGCAGACAGGGTGGAATCTGCAAGAATAGATATAAATGATATCAAAGAGGAGATATTGAAGATAGAATCTTCGGTCGATGTCTCTGCTGGCACCTTAGAAAAAGTGGAGGAGCGACTGTCGTTGTTGTACGATTTGCTGAAAATCTACTCATGCGGCAATGTGCAGGAGCTTCTTGCAATGAAGAACGAGCTTTCCGAAAATCTTCTTGACACGGAAAGGATAGAGGAGCAGAAGAAAATGCTTGAAGTGCGGGTCGGGGAGCATAGGAAAAAGCTTTGCTCAATCTGCGAAGCCCTACATGAGTCACGCAAAGGACATCTGATTGACTTTGAGAATGTTGTAGGTAATTCCATACGTAACTTAGAGCTTGAAAAGGCAGTATTTGAAGTTCGTCTGACCGAGACCGAGGTCTCTGCTACAGGGAAAGATGAGGTGACATTTCTTTTTTCCGCCTCTGGAAATGCCCCTATCGAAGTGTCTAAATGTGCTTCGGGCGGAGAGATGTCGAGGATTATGCTTTGTCTGAAAGCCATGCTGGCCAAATATACAAATATGCCCTCAATGGTTTTCGATGAAATAGATACGGGGGTTTCCGGTAGTGTGGCCGACAAGATGGGCTCTATGATTTGTGCAATGGGAGAGGATATGCAGGTCTTTGCAATCACTCATCTGCCGCAGGTGGCGGCAAAAGGCGACGCCCACTATCTTGTTACAAAAGAAATTGATGGAGAGGCTCCTCGCACCGACATCAGGAAAATTGAGGGCGAAGACCGTATTATGGAAATAGCCAGAATGCTGAGCGGATCGACGATAACTCCCGAAGCTGTCGCAAATGCCAGATCTTTTGTCGGCAATAACTTCAAATAGAATTATTTGGCGAGTGTGATTGTGAAGTTCTTGTTGTAGATCACACGCCTGATGCCACTGTTCTCATATCCGCCATTTCCTTGTCTGGAGAATAAAAAATCGGACTGGAGCATTTTAACCCGCTTTCTGCTTGCAAGATGCTTTCTCCAGCTGTTCCCGTATTTGGCACAGGTGCTTATGAAATAATATGCAATGTCATATCCTTGATATGAGAACTGACTCGGCTCCGTATTGTAGAGCGCTCTATAGGTCATAAGGAATTTTTTGACCGCAGGATCGGTGTAATCAATGAAATAAGATGTTGAAGTGTGCAGATTTAGGTTATGCAGACTTTCCGTTTCTATTGTATCGAAAGATCTGATTTTGGACGGGGCATAAATTATTATATCCTTGCCGGAATGTGCGATAGTAGTGAGATTTCTCACCACATCTGAGACAAAAGCCTCACTGTCCGAGGCGATTACAACTCTGTTTGTGCCTGAGGATGTCATTATGTTTGTCAATCCACCCACAGCTTTTCTTCCCTCAAGGATGTTATATGAGAATTGGACATGGCCTACACCTGCTTCGTAGAGCTGGGCTGTTATTGAATTCTTCACCAAGGCGTTTCTTGGAGAGGTCTCGGAAATCAGCACAACCTTGTCTCCGGCCTCTTTCTCGGAATAAACCCAATCGGCTATATCCTTGTATTGTGAATTGTAGGAAGACGGAGTCTGTATTAAAGCAGGATTTGTAGCGACAAGCGATATGGCCTTATGGTTCAAAGGCGACACAATCGGGGTGTTGCCGGGGTTGATTGCAAGCACCTTTGTTATACTTGCCGGGTCGATAGGCCCTATAATAATGTCGCTGGCCTTTATCCTTTCGACTGTAACGGGAATTTTTCCTCCTGCAACATCATATACGCTGATATCAGTGCTTACCCCATCTTCTTTTAGCGTTTTCAATGCAGTCAGCACTCCGCAATAGAAATCGAGATTGCTTTCGCTCGGATTGCCGCCGGCATCGAAAGGCAGCATGAGCACGGCATTCACGGTATTTTTTCTGTTGAAAACACCCCAATTGAAGATGCTTTCCTTCTGTTCGGCAATTGAAGTCTCGTCCTCTTCCTTATCTGTCGCTTCCTCAGGTGTCACTTTATCTACAGGCTTTTCCTGCTCTGTTTCCAAATCTTTACGCTCGATAGGACCTCTCGGAATCTTCAACTTCATTCTGCTCTTCAACTTCTTGTCTTTCAGACCGTTGAGATACATAATGTCTTCCGCGTCCACACCGTATTTCCTGGAAATACCGTTAAGGGTCTCATACCATTTTACAACATGGATGAAATAATCCGATTCTTCGGCAGGCGGTGTTTCTTCCTCTGTCTTGCCCACCTTTTCCGTTCCGGCAACTACCGGTATCAGAATTATAGAGTTGTTTTTCAGCCCCTCCTGCCTTAGATTCATTGTCGGATTGGCATCGCAGATGGCATCTACAGTGACTCCGTAGGCTTTTGCTATGGAAAAAAGGGTCTGACGTTCCTTTACGACATGTGAATAATATATTTTACCGTCATTTCCACGCACCTTATCGGTTGAAACCGTGACAGGTGTCTGGACGTATTCTTGTGCGGAAGCGAAATTGGCAGCAACGCACAAGAACAATGTCAGCAATATAAATATTCGTCGCATCAGGCAGATTTCCTATTATTTCTTCTCAGAGGCTTTGGATGCCTTGTTCTTCACATATTCGTCGTTGAGACCTGCAAGAATATCATCTGTTATGTCTAAAGTCGAGTTTCCTGCAACGACGGGAGCAGGAAGTACGTCTCCTTGGGTGGCAATAATGAGGGCATACTGCTTGGTCTCATTGTATTTATCAATGAACTTCTTGATTGCATCACCAATCTGGTTCATCATAACCGTCTGCTCCTCATTTATTTCCTGCTGCTTCTGGGCTGCGTAGTTGTTGAAATCGTTCTGCTGCTGCTGGAGTTTCTGCCCCTGCACTTCTGCTACTGATCTGGTAATCAGGCCTTTGTTGATTTTTTCCTGGAATGCGTTTACATCGCCCTGAAGCTTATTGCCCCTTCTGTTCACTTCTTGGTTGATTCCCTGCACCTTGGACTCTACGGTCGAGCGGAGATCGTTAGCCATATCGTATTCCTGTAGCACCCTGTCAAGGTTGAAATAGACAACATCGCCTTTTCCGACAGAGGCTTCAGTACTTTCACCGGGAGTCGGATTGGTTTTGTTGCATTTGCCGGATGTAAGCTGCAATACAAATAATACAGCGACAGCGATCAAGGCTATTACGCTGAGGATAATTGGAGTGTTCTTCATTTTATGCTTTATTTTTATTTTTCAGTTATTAATGGCCGATAAGGCTATATGATGCAAATGTACTCAAAAAATCTTAATTTTGGAGAGATACGCATTTATAGTTTTTTCAAGCCCCATATATAGTGCATCGCAGATAATCGCATGGCCTATGGAAACTTCATCGGTCCAAGGTATGTTTTTAATATAGTATTCGAGATTTTCCAGATTTAGATCATGGCCGGCATTCAGCCCCAGACCGCATTCTCTTGCCTTTTTTGCAGTTGCGATATATGGCCCAATAGCCTTTTCCGGACATGACGGAAATTTTGCCGCATAGCCTTCGGTATATAATTCCACCCTGTCGGCTCCGCATAGTGCCGCCCCCTCAGCCATTTTAGGGTCAGGATTTATGAATATCGAAGTCCTTATCCCAGAGGACTTGAACCTGCTGCAGATTTCAGTAAGGAAAGACCTGTGCTCCAAAGTGTCCCAGCCGGAGTTGGATGTTATCACGTCATGTGCATCAGGGACGAGCGTGACCTGGTCGGGCTTCACTTCTTCCACGAGCTCTATGAATGACGGTATGGGATTGCCCTCAATATTGAATTCCGTCTTTACTACCGGCCGGATTTCTCTAACGTCCGAATATCTGATGTGCCTTTCGTCTGGCCGAGGGTGTACGGTTATGCCCTCTGCCCCAAAAAGTTCGCAGTTGACGGCGGCCATTTTCAAATCGGGCATGTTCCCTCCCCGGGCATTCCTTATAGTTGCTATCTTGTTGATATTGACACTTAATCTTGTCATTGTCCATAAATATATATTGAAAACAAAATTAGGCATATTTGTTCAAATATTGTAAACAAATTCCTAAATTTGAATTTAGAAGATGTTTTGGTGATGAAAATAGGGTTTTATATTAAAGACAAGTCCTATGAAAACAGTCCGGTATTGAAAGAGATGTTTGCCGGGCTTAAGGCTGCCGGGTGCGAATTGTATAATGTCGATAGCAGGGATGATCTCAGGTCCGATACCGATATGGTTATGAGTATTGGTGGGGACGGCACCTTCCTTTCAGCTTCCAAAAGGGTGGCTGCCAGCGGAATACCTATCATAGGCGTCAACTTGGGGCGTCTAGGCTTTCTGTCCGAGAATAGCCCTGAAAATGTCGTTAACGCAATTTTGAACGGAGAATATACTATAGAGAGACGTACAATGCTGCACGCTTCCGTCAAAGGGGAAAATATAGAACTTCCTGAAGGGTTCTGGCCTTATGCGTTGAATGAGGTGACGGTGCACAGAAACGGTCCGGCCGTGCTTGGAATAAAAGTGTCTATAGACAAGAACACCCTGCCGACATATTGGGCTGACGGCCTGCTGGTCGCAACATCTTCAGGCTCAACAGCCTATTCTCTGAGTGTCGGCGGCCCGATTTGCCTTCCCGAAGCCAAGGTGCTGGTTATAGCCCCTATATCCCCGCACAACCTCAATGTCCGCCCTCTTGTGGTGCCGAACACCTCGGTAGTGGACATATCTATAGAGACACGCGACGATACGGCGGAGATGACGACTGACAACAGGTCTTTGACAATCAGTCCTGAGGCATCGATAACAGTTTCTATGGCACAATTTTCGCTCAAGCGTATCCGCCTCGCAAAATCCAGTTTTGTAAAGGCTCTGACGAGCAAATTGTTCTGGGGCGAGGATATCAGAAACAACGGAGAATAACACTATGGATAAAAACAACTCTGTCCCTGTGCACGTGTCTATAATAATGGACGGCAACGGCAGGTGGGCCAAAGAAAGAGGGAAGGAACGTATATATGGACATCTCCACGGGGTGGAGAGCGTTCGTGCCGTTACTGAAGCATGCGTCGAAGACGGTATAAAATATCTCTCCCTTTATGCCTTTTCCGAAGAGAATTGGGGGAGGCCGGAGGCGGAAGTCTCAACTCTTATGGAACTGATGATGAAGTCGATAGACAACGAGTATGAAACGATGATGAAGAATGGGGTGAAATTCGTTGTCCTTGGCAACAGGGAGCGTCTCGGATCTTCCTTGAATGCTGCTATTGACAGTCTGATGAAAGAAACCGAAAATAATCGCAACCTCACGATGATCATATTTTTAAGCTATAGCGGCAAATGGGATATTTTGCAGGCTGCAAAAAAAATGGTGAGAGAGATTGCCGTAGACCCCAAAAAGCTAAGCGGGCTTGATGCCTTGACCCAGGATGATTTCAGCAAATATCTTGTGACGGCAGGCATTCCTGATCCGGATATAATTATAAGGACTTCGGGAGAACAGCGGATAAGCAATTATCTTTTATGGCAGGGAGCATATTCCGAATTATTCTTTGTAAAGACGCTATGGCCTGATTTTGGAAAAGAACAATTCCGTGCGGTTTTGTCTGAATTTGCTTTAAGGGACCGCAGATACGGCAAGGTTTAAGAATAATTATTATCTTTGTAGGATTAACGGAACGAAAGATGAGAATAAGCCGGATATTGTGTCTTATTATATTGTCGTTGCCTGGTTTTTCAGCCTTCGGGCAACAGCCGGGCGGCTCAATTGACATTGACTATAACAATCCACGCAAATATATTTTAGCAGGGGCCAGAGTAGAGGGAAACACCTATTTGGCCGAACAGCATATACTTCAAGTCTCAGGACTGCGCAAAGGAATGGAAATCACCATTCCCGGAGATGACATCGAGACGATTATCAACAGGCTGTGGCTCAACAGGTATTTTCAGGATGTGGCTGTCTATGTGGACTCTTTGTCCTCCGACAGGGACAGTGTCTATCTTAAAATAGCAATAAAGGAGCGTCCAAGGGTGTCCAAATGGTCGTTTACCGGCGTCAAGAACGGCGAGAAGAAAGACCTGCAGGACAGGCTTAACCTCAGGAGGAGCGGTGAGTTTTCGGAATATGTGTCCAAGACATCTTCCGACATCATCAAGAGATTTTATAAAGAAAAGGGTTTCCTTGATGTCAAGGTTGTCCCTGAGGTGAGTAGGGATACCATAATCAAGAACGCCATAAGAGTTAATTTTGCCGTAGACAGGGGGAATAAGGTCAAGGTTCGGAAAATAAATTTCTATGGACACGATTCTGAAATTAAAGACCGGAAGCTGGCAAAGTCCATGAAAAAGACCAAGTCGGCGAAATTCTATAATTTCTTCCACAGCAAGAAATTCGATGAAAAGGAGTATCCGAACGACAAGAGAAATCTGATAAGCGCTTTCAATGAAGCCGGTTACAGGGATGCAAGAATTATCAGCGATTCCATATATACCATAAAGCCGGGACGGTTAGGCATAGATTTCAAGATAGACCAAGGCAAAAAATACTATTTCAGGGATATAAAATGGACAGGTAACTCCGTTTATGATGCAGATGCCTTGAATTCGATCCTCCAAATCAAGAAAGGTGATGTCTATGATGTTGTGACTATGCAGAAGAGGTTGTCCGGCGGAGGCAAGCAGAATGAGCTGGACGTTTCTAAACTTTACAGGGACAACGGTTATCTTTTCTTCAATGTCTATCCCGTTGAGCTGAATGTCGAGGGAGATTCGGTAGATGTGGAAATGAGGATAGTGGAAGGCAAGCAGGCCACTCTGAACAATATAATCATTAACGGCAACGACCTCACCAATGAAAGGATTGTGCGTCGACAGGTCTTCACCCGTCCGGGCTATCTTTTCAGTCAGACGGATTTCGAGAGGTCGATAAGGGAAATAGCTTCTTTGGGACAATTTGACCCTGAGGCAATTGCGAATCCTGCAAAGGGATATTCCATAATTCCCGATCAGAACAACAATACCGTAGATATAGTATATAATGTCACGGAGAAGCCTTCAAGCCAGTTCGAACTTTCAGGAGGCTGGGGCGGTCGTACTTTTGTGGCTACCGTAGGTTTGAGCTTCAACAATTTCTCTACAAGAAGATTTTTTGACAAATCCGCTTGGCGTCCTATACCGCTGGGAGATGCGCAGAACCTTGCTTTCCGTTTCCAGACAAGCGGTACATATTATACCGCCATATCGGCAAGTTTTTCAGAGCCGTGGCTGTTCGGCAAGAAGCCGACATCCCTCAGTCTTTCGGCATATTATACAAGACAGACCAGCTCCTATTTGGCTTGGAATATCCTCAACAAAGACAAGCAAATGGAGGTGTACGGATTTTCAGCGGGACTTGGCAACAGGTTGAAATGGCCGGACAACTATTTTGTGCTTTACAACCAGTTAAGCTGGCAGACCTATAAATTGACGAATTGGTATTCGAACTACTTTATCTTCGATGACGGCATAGCCCATAATTTCAGCTATACGCTTGGGTTGTCAAGAAATTCAACCGACCAGCCGATTTTTCCGAGAGGCGGTTCCGATATATCTTTATCCGTCTCGCTGACTCCTCCATATTCTTTGTTCAGGAAGAGCGACAAAGGGAGGCCGGATGCTGCCGGAAATCCGACTAAGGTGAACAGCTGGAGAGATATAAATTACGACAATTGGAGTGCCCGTGACAGATATAAATGGATTGAATATCACAAATGGTCTATGAAAGCCAACTTCTATCAGAAATTGGTAGGAGATCTCGTGCTCAAGACAAGGGTGCAGTTCGGATATTTGGGATATTATAACAGAAAATGGGGCTATTCTCCGTTTGAGGGCTTTTGGGTCGGCGGCGACGGCATGTCGGGCTACAACACCTATGGTACTGAGGTCATCTCGCTCAGGGGATACCAGAACTACTCTCTTACTCCTGTTTCGGATTCCAAGTACAATACCAACGGCTATGCCTATTCGGGCAACGTCTATGACAAATTCAGCGTAGAGTTGAGGTATCCTATTGTATTGCAGCCTCAATCCACTATATTTGCATTGGTATTCATGGAGGGCGGCAACTGCTGGTCGGACATCAGGGATTTCAACCCGTTCCAGATCAAGAGGTCTGCAGGTGTAGGTGTCAGAGTGTATCTGCCGGTTGTGGGCCTGTTGGGAATCGACTGGGGCTATGGATTTGATGATCCGGTCAATGGCAAAAGCCAGTTCCATTTCCTTATCGGACAGGAATTTTAGTGGATTGGTCTGATGTTTGATATATAATTTTTGCTGAAACGGAAAACAAATAAAATAATTTATAATGAAAAAAATTTTCTTGATTGCTGCCACGGCAATCCTAACATTCACCGCTTCTGCGCAGAACATCAAATTTGCGCATGTCAATTATAGCGAGCTGGTGCAGCTTATGCCGGAGGCTGATGCTGCAAGGCAGAAACTTGCTGCACAGTCCAAAGAGTTTGAACAGACATATCAGGATATGGCTGCCGAGTTCCAGAACAAGCTGACACAGTATCAGCAGAAGGCTTCAACATGGACTGCAGCTATAAAGGACAGCAAGGAAAAAGAACTGAACGATATTCAGACAAGGTTGCAGGAGTTCCAGCAGACAGCTCAGGGCGAGATGCAGCAGCAACAGCAGGAGCTTATGGCGCCTATTCAGAAGAAGGCTCAGGAGGCGGTAGCCAAGCTTGCTAAGGAGGGCGGCTATATTTATGTATTTGAGGAGACCTCTCTTCTTTACATTGACAAGGCACAGAGCATAGACCTCACTCCGGCTGCAAGGAAGGCTTTGAATATACCGGATTCGAGGACAATCGAGTCTTTGCAGGCTGAATTGCAGGCCCAACAGCAGCAACAGACCCATAATTAACAGTCTCTTTTAGAAGACTATAAAGGCAACTTTGAGTGTGTGTCGGGACAAAGAGTTCCGGCACACATTCTTTTTCTTTCAATTTATTGGGAAATTACCAATTTTGTTATTAGATTCGCACAACACAAGGCTAATACACTTTCAAGTTATAATTAAATTAACCAAATGCAACACAAGGTAATCGACACAGATGATGTGGTAATTAGGTTCGCCGGGGATTCGGGTGACGGAATGCAGCTCACGGGCTTTCTGTTTGCAAACATTTCCGCCGTATATGGCAATGACCTGTCCACTTTCCCGGATTATCCGGCAGAAATCAGGGCTCCTAAGGGGACGGTTTCGGGAGTTTCCGGCTATCAGGTACATATTGGCAATCATAAGGTAAACACTCCCGGTGACTATTGCGATATGCTTATTGCAATGAATCCTGCCGCTCTGAAAGCAAATGCAAAATGGCTGAAAAGAACAGCTCTTGTTCTTGTGAATGAAGACGCTTTCGACGAATCCGGACTTAAAAAAGCCGGTTTCACGGGTAATCCTTTTGAGGAACTGCGCATTGAAGACAGGACGATAATAGTCGCTCCGATAACAAAGCTGACTATGGACAGCCTTAAGGACTCCGGTCTGGACATGGCTTCCATAAACAAATGCAAGAATATGTTTACATTGGGAATGGCCTGCTACATCTATAGCCGCCCATTGGAACATGTCTATGAATATCTTGAAAAAAGGTTAGGTAAAAAGCACCCTGAAATGATTGCACCGAACAAAAAGGTGATTAGCGACGGCTATAATTATGCCGCTGCCATTCAGGCTGTGCCTAATACATATACAATCGAGCCGGCCGAACTTCCTAAAGGGCATTACAGGAACATTACCGGCAATCAGGCAATAGCGTGGGGTCTTATGGCCGCTGCAGAGAAGGCCGGTCTGCCTTTATTCTGCGGCTCTTATCCAATTACTCCCGCAACATCTATATTGGAAGAGCTGGCTATACATAAGAATTTGAATGTCAAGACGATGCAGACAGAGGATGAAATATCCGGAATTTGTACTGCAATCGGAGCTTCGTTTGCAGGTTCTCTTGGCGTTACGACAACTTCGGGTCCGGGTCTTTCTTTGAAGTCTGAGGCTTTGGGGCTTGCCGTGATGACGGAACTGCCTTTAGTTGTAGTCGATGTACAGCGTGCCGGGCCTTGTACAGGCATGCCTACAAAGACAGAACAGACAGATCTCAATGAGGCTTTGTATGGAAGAAACGGTGAGAGCCCTCTGGTCGTGCTTGCCGCAAATTCTCCTGCAAACTGTTTTGACATGGCTTATCAGGCAGCAAAAATCACTTTGGAACACATGACTCCTGTTCTATTGTTGTCGGAGGGCTTCCTTGGTAACGGTTCGGAGCCGTGGAAAATACCTGCGATGAAGGACTATCCTGAAATAAAGCCTCGTTTTGCAAAGGAGGCCGAAGGACAGTTCGCTCCTTTCGAAAGGTGCAGTGAGACACTGGCCAGAGAATGGGCAGTTGCAGGACGCAAAGGTTTCGAACACAGGGTCGGAGGTCTTGAGAAGACACATAAAGGAGTGTTATCTACAGATCCTCTGAACCACGAGATGATGGTCCGAGAGAGAGCTGAGAAAGTCGAAAGGGTTGCAGCTTTTATACCGTCGCTTGAAGTGTCGGGTCCGAAGAACGGCAAGACCCTTGTTGTGGGCTGGGGCGGTACTTACGGCCATATTATTACCGCCGTATCGGAACTTGAAAAAGAGGGCCTTGATGTAAGCTTCGCCCATTTCAACTATATCAATCCGCTTCCGGCAAATACGGCGGAGGTGTTCTCCAATTTTTCTGAAATCCTTGTATGTGAGTTGAACAACGGGCAGTTTGCCGGCTATCTGCGCACGAAGCTGCCGCAGTTTAGCTACCGCCGGCTGAACAAGATTCAGGGGCAGACATTCTTGGCTCAAGACATCAAGGATGCATTATTATCGAAATAAGGAGGAAAGGCAATGGCAAATTATACATTAAAAGATTTCAAAAGCGATCAGGAAGTAAGGTGGTGTCCGGGTTGCGGTGATTATTCGGTTTTGGCGGCCTTGCAGAGGACGCTTCCAAAAGTTTGCGAGGAGAAAGGAATCGATAAGGAAAAGGTGGTTGTAGTCTCAGGTATAGGCTGTTCTTCACGCTTGCCGTATTATATGAACACTTATGGTTTTCACAGCATACACGGCAGGGCTACGGCTATTTCTACCGGTGTCAAGGTGGCTAATCCGGAGTTGTGCGTATGGCAGGCTTGCGGAGACGGGGATGCCCTGGCTATCGGAGGCAATCATTTTATCCATGCCGTAAGACGAAACATAGATATAAATATCATGCTGTTTAATAACCGTATCTACGGTATGACGAAAGGCCAGTATTCTCCGACATCTAAATTCGGGGCAATTACCAAGACTTCTCCTTATGGGACTGTCGAGGCTCCTTTCAATCCGGGAGGTTTGGTTATCGGAGCCAAAGGCACTTTCTTTGCCAGAGGAATAGACACCGAATTGGCTCTTAATGAGGAAATTATGTTGGGGGCTTCCCGTCATCACGGGACATCTGTCATGGAGTTTCTGACTAACTGTGTGATTTTCAATAATGGCGCCCATGCCGAAATTTCCGATAGGGAACATAAGGCTGACAGGACAATTATTCTCCGGGCCGGAGAGAAGATGATATTCGGCAGGGAAAGAAATAAAGGGCTTGTGCTGGACGGCTGGAAGTTGAAAGTAGTGACGATAGGGGAGGGCGGAGTTTCGGAAGATGATATTCTCGTACATGACCCTCATCAGGACAATATCGGGCTTCAAATGATGCTTGCCGAGATGTCCGGACCGGATTTCCCTGTGGCTCTTGGCGTGATCAGGGACGTGGAGGCCGTAACATACGAGGACGGGGTGGCTAACCAGCTTAAAGAGGTTTCATCCCATTCGAAAATTCACAATATGGACGAGCTGATGAACAGCGGCTCTGTCTGGGAAGTAAAATAATTATATTTAATATACACCGATTAATAACTTTTTATTATGAGAACAGAAGAAATTATGGCAAATCTCCAGGCCAAGTATCCTACTGAGAAAGAGTATCTTCAGGCGGTACGAGAAGTTCTGGAATCAATCGAGGACGTTTACAATGAGCATCCTGAATTCGAGGCAGCGAAAATAGTCGAAAGACTTGTCGAGCCTGACCGTATCCTTACTTTCAGGGTTACCTGGACGGATGACAAAGGCGAAGTTCAGGTTAATACCGGCTACAGGGTGCAGTTCAACAATGCTATAGGACCATACAAGGGAGGTCTTCGTTTCCACCCTTCAGTAAATCCGTCAATTTTGAAATTCTTAGGTTTCGAGCAGACTTTCAAGAACTCCCTCACCACACTTCCTATGGGTGGCGGCAAGGGTGGCTCGGATTTCAATCCTAAGGGCAAGTCCGCCAATGAAATCATGCGTTTCTGCCATGCATTTATGCTTGAGCTCTACAAAGTTATAGGTCCTGATATGGATATTCCGGCAGGAGATATCGGAGTAGGCGGTCGTGAAATCGGTTATCTCAACGGTATGTACAAGAAACTTACCCATGAGCACAATGGTGTGCTTACAGGCAAGGGACTTCCGTTCGGAGGCTCTGTAATCCGTCCTGAGGCTACAGGTTTCGGAGCTGTATATTTTGTACAGCACATGCTAAAAGAGAAGAAAGAAGGGCTTGATCTCAAGGGCAAGAAAGTCGCTGTTTCCGGTTTTGGTAACGTTGCATGGGGTGCCTGCACAAAGGCTACTGAGCTCGGTGCTACTGTCGTTGCCATTTCAGGTCCGGACGGTGTTATCTACAACCCTAATGGAATGACCCCGGAGAAGCTTGCATACATGCTGGAACTTCGTGCTTCCAACAATGACGTTGTGGCTCCGTTCGCTGTCAAATTCCCTGATGCCAAGTTTATTCCGGGCAAGAAAGCTTGGAGCATAAAGTGCGATATTGCAATGCCTTGTGCGTTCCAGAACGAAATGTCAAAGGAGGATGCGGAAGAGCTTATTGCAAACGGCACTTGGCTATGTGCAGAGGTGTCCAATATGGGTTGTCAGCCGGGTGCCATCGAGGCATTCCAGAAAGCCAAGGTGGATTTTGCTCCTGGCAAGGCTGTTAATGCCGGTGGCGTGTCCACTTCCGGTCTTGAAATGACACAGAATGCAATGCATTTGAGCTGGACGGCAAAAGAGGTGGATGAGAAACTCCATACAATCATGAGTTCTATCCACGCTGCTTGCGTGAAATACGGGAAGCAGCCTGACGGCTATATCAATTATGTGAAGGGTGCGAATGTAGCCGGCTTTATGAAAGTGGCTGAGGCTATGTTGTCACAAGGGGTGATCTAAGCTTCTGAAGCATATACGTTTAGCGGTCGGCATTCTTGCCGGCCGCTTTTTGTAATCTCCATTCTTTCCCTGTCATTCCCGTCGCCTCCCTGTCACTCCCGTTGCCTCTCTGTCATCCCGAACGAAGTGAGGGATCTGCCCAAACGAGTGCCGCAGATCCTTACGCCTGCTGCGCAGGCTCAGGATGACAACGAAAGCGTATGCTGCGGACAAGAGTGCCGCAGATTATTACGGCCTAACGGCCTCATAATGACAGTGCTGCATTCCTGTTGCCGTCTCAACGAGAGGCATCACTCGCCTTATGAGGCGGCCGGCACTGTCATTTATTGGTATCGAGACCGCGATGCCAGAAACGTGATGTAATATCGGTCTTTATAAAATCTCCGTAACCCTTGTGCTCAACTTTATAAAGCCTCTGGTTGGTGCTCTTCTTGTTAAGCGGACCATACTCCTCAATATAAGGGCCCACCTTTACATAGTCAAATGATTCCCAGACCTTATCCTCCACATCTTCCCGACCGGAGAAGAGAGCCACCTTGATATTGTGTACCGAATGGATATAATCCGCCATTTTAATAAGGGCATCCTGCTCATTGCCCTCTCCGAGAAAGAGGAAACAGTTGATACCGTAGTTGTCCGAAAGGAGACTGTCTATGACGGCTTCCGTAAGTTCTTCTCCGATATCCTGCCGGAGGAAAGGGGAGTGGCAGCCGGAACATTTTCCACGGCAATTTGTTATCTCCACTGCCAATGTCAGCATGTCAGGTATCTCTTCAACGACCACTGAGGTCAGTTCGGGCATATACTTTATCATACCAAAATCTTGCTCTCTTCTGTGTAGAACCTCTTTCCGGCCTCAATCTGACGCATTTCGCTGAATGAAGAAACGCGTTTCAAGTATCCGATTACCCTTGTCAGGTAGTCAAGATTGTGGCTGCCGCATTTAGGGCAAACCTCCAACGTGTCTTTGCTGATATAGCCGCATTCGTTGCACACCGTATTGCGGCAATTGAATGTGAAATAGTTCGTACCGTAATGGGCAGCCACATTAAGAAGCTGGCGGTATTGCTCCTTGGACAGGTGCTCGTTGATATTCATGTGCAGGGCTGAGCCTCCGTCAAGGTATTTCACATATTCCTCTCCGTGCATCTTGAACTTGTCTATAATAGACAGGCTCTCATCTTCCGGATTATAGAAATATGAACTGTACATATTGTGCTTTTCAGACACGAAGAACCCGTCTTTCTTGTCCCACTTGTAGTTCTTGCCTGAAAGATTCTCGCCTGGTACGAATTCGGTATTGAACATAGTATCAGGAGTCTTGTCTTTCTTGTTTGATATGTTTATAGTCTCAAGCAGGGTGTTTACAAATTCCTTGTATTCATCGTTAGGAGAGATTTCCAATCCCAAGAATTCAGCTGCATCCGTAAGTCCGTTTACTCCGACTGTCAGATACTGTTTTTTCATATCAATAAAGCCGGCCTTATAGACATCCAGCATATCTGCACGCAAGAAATCCTTGATTATTTCATTGAAAGCGGTCTGGTATTTGTGCACCCGTTCCGTCATTTCGGTTACAGCCGCACTTATGGCTTTGTATAAATCTTTTCTGTCGAATTCCAGATTTTTGTCCAAAGGCTTTGCCGAGCTGATTTCCATTCCCATTTTGTCCTTGAAATAGTCTCTGGTCGCTGTTTGGATTATACGGTTTAGATTTATCGTCATCACCGACTTGGAGCCGGTAGCTACGGAAGCCGTGCCCATAGAATATTGGTGTGTCGTATGGTTGTGCGTGTTGTCCTGCATATCCGTCAGGGAATTCCTCAGACGGCAGCAGCTTGCAAGGCTGTCCGGGCTGTTGGATATGTAGCAGAAGAAGCTGTGCCCCTTAGCCCACATCTCAGCCGTGAAATCGGCATATTCCTTGTCGGCATAGTCATCTTTTCCATCGGTCAGGAGAGCCATTGTCTCAACAGGGAAAGTCAGGATATATTTGTTCCTTTCGTTGTTAAACCAATTCATGAAATGCTTCTGCAGCCAAGATAGGGTCTCCCATTTAGGGGCTGTCCCGTCAGGGAAACGGAAATCCCCGAAAACTCCGTTGAAATACGGCTCGTCGAAATAACCGATATTCCAGAAAACGGTCTGATAGCCTCTGTTGCCGGCAGGCATATTCATAGAATGGACAACCTGCTGGAAATAATTGTCGATAACCTTAACTAATGTCCTCTGTTTGAGGTTGTTCTCAACCACGGTATCGAGCTTCGCAAGGTAATCGTCGCCATAGTCTTTCCTGATGAAATAGTCGAGATACATGAGGAATTCCGGTGTGGCTACCGCTCCCATGAACTGTGAAGAAATAGAATACACCAAATTGATGAACTCTCCGCAGAAGGACTTGAGGTCGGTAGGAGCAATAGAAACTCCTCCAAGCTCTTTAAGGCCGCTTACGAGGAAGGGGTACATGGTGATTGCCACGCAATACGGATAGCCCGGAGTTCCGCTTTCGTCGTGTTTGTAAAGGACGTGAGATTCAAGATCCTTTATGTACTGGTCAGCCAAAGCATGTCCGTACAAGGCTTTGATCTTGTCTCTCATGATATAGCGGTTCTGCTTGATATTGTTCTCCTTATAAAGCTCCTGCCCTAAGGTGACAATGTTTTTTCTGGTAACATTGGCATTGGAGTCGAATTTGGACCCGGTAGCGGCATTTGAGGCTTTTATATAGTCCTTGATAAAATCTCTTTTCTTCCTGAGATCAAGGCCGGCATCAAACTTTTCGATATATTCTAATGCGGCTTTCTTATTTATCGACATCAGAGAATCCACAACCTGACGGCGAATTTCCTGGCTGGATATCTTGTCATATATATATAGGTTGTCAGTAATAGACACCACAACCTCTTCGGGACATTTCTGGCCCGTAGCCTTATATGCTTCCCGAATACCTCTTTTAAGTTTTTCTTTGTCGAACTCTTCAAAAGAGCCGTTGGTCTTCCTTACATCCATAGTTGGTTAGTGCTAATTGGTTTATTATAGTACAATTATTTACAAGTTTACATACCGGGCTTTCGGAGACAATATCCGAGCCGCCTTAAGCGGCTCGGACTCCGGTAAGACAAAAGTACGCAATAAAGCTACCCAATCAAAAGAATATTGGGAAAAAAGTTATCCACATACGGGTAACAATAGAGTTAATCCGATGATACATATATATATACAAATAAACACCTCCATTATATCAACAATGAAGGTGTTTATAATAATTCAAAATTATCAGAATGAGAACTTCGTGCAGAGAAGGATTCTGTGGTTATTGACCCAGTGGCAGTCCTTAGGAATTAACCTGGCATCCAAAGTCTTGCCGTATTCGGCCATTGTCAGGTCATATTCAAGTGCGAACATGAATTTGCCGAGGTGGTAGGCCACTGTCGGAGTTATACGGAACATGCTGTTGATGCCCAAGCCTCCGTTGCCGCTGAAATAAATGTCCCCGGTAACATCTTTAAGCGTCCCGAGTGTCTTGATATAACCGGCCATGCCCATAATCTGGAACTTCTTGCCGTATTGTGCGGAAATATAGTTTACGGTTGACAGGTTAGGCGTGTATTCGTTGGATATACCGTCATCTTTGACACCGCTTACCGCATATCCGGACATAAGCTGCAGGTGTTCGCCTGCCTGTGCCAGAACAGACTTGAAATTGATTTTGAACAAATTCTTGGAATACTCTATATAGAGCATAGGAGATACTGTAGTCAGCCATTCATTATATTTTTTGCCGGCATTATTGTATCCGTAATGAGGCCTTATGCTCAGAATGTCAACACCTGCCCTGCTGATGAAGCCTCCTGTCTTGTAGGCGATTCCAAAATAGGCTTCCGGTGCTGTATGCCTTATATATTTGTTGGTCTGTATATATTTGTTGGTCTGTGCGGATTTTTCGGGACCGGCCGAACGATATTGAAGCTGATTTATAAGAGCGGCCGACAGGGTCAGTTTCTTATTGAAAGTAGCTTCGAAAAGGGCCAGAGGCGTGCGGCTGAATGGAGAGAAAGGAGTTCCCGATTCAAGGCTTATTTCGTACGGCTTTTCATCTGCCATAGGATGCCATGCCTGCCCCATTTTAAATCTAAGGTCTATATTTTCATTTGAGCCGAGTCCGTTCCACATCATTGTGAAGAAGGCCTGACGAAGACGCATAATGGCAATGTTCTTTTCGGAATTAAGGCAATAGAAATCTGCCTCTATTTTTCCGTCTATGCCGGTCTTGCCTATCTTATAGCCTTTTAGATCCAAACCGATTCTTGTGGTGAGTGCCTGGAAGTTGAAATTCCCGACAGCGTTTATATCATTGCCGTTAATAATCTTTTCGTCAAGCGGTACATACAGGAAAAGGTTTTCCGTACCTGATTTTGTCTCTCTTGTGTCATAAAAGGCAAAGTTGCGTATGAAGCCGTAAGGCTTTAAGGTTGCAGGACTGTCCTGTGCGATAGCGACACCTGAAAAAGCGGATGTAAGTGCCGCCAAAAATATTAATATTCTTTTCATCTTTTATATTTATAATTTAGGCGGGAGAACTGCTCTCCCGCCATATATTAGTTGATTGTCAAGCAAATGGGAATATCTTCGTAAGCCAGAAGAAACCGAGGATAAATCCTATTACGCCTATGATTATGCCTGTCTTTGCCATATCCTTTGTCTGTACAAGCCCCGTTGATGCTGCGATTGCGTTAGGAGGGGTTGAGATAGGGAACAGCATTGCAATAGAGGCACATACGGCTATGAATGAGATCATTGCGTAGGTTCCTCCCATAGCGGTAAAGGCTGCATTGTTTGCGGCCTCCGGGTTTGCCATGCCCTCGGCGACAACTATAAGTATAGGAATCAGAAGGGCTGCAGTTGCAGAGTTGCTGATGAAGTTAGACAGGAAGTAGCAGACGAGACCGGCAACTATCATAACAAAGATTACCGACATCGAGCCGAACGGTATTGCTTGGATAAGGACTTTTGCGAGACCCGTACCTTGCAGAGCGGTGCCGAGTGCAAAACCTCCGGCGACCAACCAAAGCACGCTCCAGTTGATTTCCTTAATGTCATCCTTGGTGAATATTCCCGTGCAGGTAAGGACGCCGAGCGGTATGAGAGCTACAACGTTAGAGTTGATATTGTGCAGCTTCTCCGTTGCCCACAGCAGAATTGTACCGAGGAAAGTAATCCATACCACGTATGTTTTCCAATCCGTTTTTCTCTTGTTTTTGGGAATTTCCAGCACGACTTTCTCCGATTTGAAAGGAAAGAGAAACTGG
Source organism: uncultured Bacteroidales bacterium (assembly GCA_947253655.1). GTDB lineage: Bacteria > Bacteroidota > Bacteroidia > Bacteroidales > UBA932 > Cryptobacteroides. The sequence continues at coordinate 11,542 of CAMYAE010000020.1, read as the reverse complement.
AGAATAATCCATGCAAGGAAAATCATAATTGCTACGAAAGGAATCATCCTTACGGCCCAGTCCATAAATGATACCTCATATCCGGCTTCCACAAGGAATTTGGCTGCGGTAGCATTCGGAGGGGTACCTATGATTGTACCTATACCGCCGAGGTTGGCTGCAACAGGAATGGCCAATGACAGCCCGATACGACCTTTATCGTCTTGCGGCAGAACAGCCAGGACAGGGGCAAGGAAAGCCAGCATCATTGCTGCTGTGGCTGTATTGCTCATGAACATTGAGAAAATGGCGATTACTATAAGGAAACCCAGAAGCACCATTTTAGGCTTTGTGCCGAAAGGTTTCAGTAGCATCCTTGCCATTGTCACGTCCAGTCCATATTTCTCTGCCATGATTGCCAGCACGAATCCGCCCATGAACAGCATTACTACAGGATCGGCAAATGCCGCCATAAGGTCTTTGTAATTGACAAGCTGGCCGTATTTCGGATCGCAGAAGAAGCCTAAACCCTTGTTCGAAATGGTCAGAAGGGAAATTACGATTACCAGCAGTGAGGTTGTCCAGTTAGGTATAATCTCGAACATCCACATCAGGGCTGCAAATACAAAAAGAGCTATTACCCTCTGTTGTACGACTGTCAGGGCCTCTATGCCGAAGAAACTTACAGGCACGGCCCAAAGGAAGATTGTGACTGCAAGAACTATAGGCAGAAGCGCACAATACTTCACATTGAATTTTTTATCAGACATGTTATTGGTTTAGTTAATATTTATCTGGAATATGTGAACCTTACATCCACAGGTATATTTTCAAGCCTTAGATTAACCAAGTCGGCCTTGAAAGAATCGGAGACCTCTCCGTATTGTTTCTCAAACTCTTCGGCAAATGCGAGATCGCCTGTCGCCTGTGTCTTGAGAATTATTCCTGCAAGCTCGGTCATAACGCTGTATGCCTTGTCGTAATTGATAAGGTACTTGCCGTTCTCCTTTCTCTTTATAGCTCCGTTTTTAAGTATATAGTTGAAAATCATTATATTGGAACGGCCTAACGCTTGTCCCTGACCAAATCGCTGGGATCTTATCAGACTTGCGATATAGGTTGTTATTGCATCATCTTTAGTGAGCAAAGCAGAGATTTCATGCCTTTCTATGAGGCCGATAGACAGATACAGGCCGACAACGCTGCCTTTCATCTCTTCCCACAAGAGGGCGGATTTGCCAAGTGCTTCAGAGACAGTACCTTTGCTGTTTATGGTCTCTTTCACGCCGAGACCGTGAGCGATTTCTCTGCACGCTATATTCCAGAAGAAAGCGTCTGCGTCCAGGCGTGCTGCCTGATCTTTATTGAAAAGAACCACGCCGGTAGGGTGTACTATCATGTTGAATTTACGTTCCATGATATTGCGGAGCAGCACTGTCCTTGTGCCTTTCTCCCTCTGCACCTTAGGGTCGTATGGAAGATTGATTGCGATTACCTTGATCCCGGCATTGGCATCTCCTGCATAATAAAGAGCATCGTATGCGAAAATGTCGGATTCATTGCCCGGAACGAAGGTCTTGTATTCTTCAGGACATGGTAAGGTCTTCTGAAACTCCGGAAGCATGGCGGTATATTTTGCAAGCATATCGGTAACGGCCAGGTCTTTTAAAAGCACAAAGGCTTCATAAGACGTCTTGTTGCCGTATAATTGGTCATCATTGGTCTCATTAGGGCCTATTACCAAATCCATTTTGCTGTCTGTCATATCCAGCCATGCAATGTCGCTTTCGTAATAGTCGTCCGTCTGAAGGGCTTCTATTTTCTTGAGCAGATAGTGTCTTACGCTTTCCTTTATTGTAATGTCGGCAGCTGCCTGAAGATAACTGCAAATTTTGTCTATATTCTCTTTATATTCATCATGATACCATACAGACTTAAGTTTCCCGTCAGCACCCCTCTTGATAAGGGTGTATGGGCTGGTCTTGGTCGAGTCCTCCAGGGAATCGAATTCTTCGGCCGTCATGTCGGATGGATAGAAATTGGCTCCTGCTGGTCTTGCTTCGTATTCTTCTACAAAAGATTTTCCGGTTATCCTGTCCCAAGGACCGTAATTTATCATTGCATATTCTCTCTTGTCCTTATCTTTGAGTCCGTCCATAAGAGCCTTGTCACCGAAATACTGCTTCCAGTAGATTTTGTCGGCTTCGTCTGCCGCAAAGCGATAAAGATTAAGGACTTCTTTGCCATTGTCTGAAATCCCTGAGAGGTCGGGTGTGGGAATGTTTACGACAGCATACTGTTCGATTTCCCTTTCAATTGGGGACTTGTGCGTGCTGTTGCAGGCGGTTAGCGTTGCAAGTATGCAAAAAGCAGATATGAATTGTTTCATATTAACTATGTTGATAATTTAGTCTGCAAAGTTAGACAATTATCCGGTTTTATCAACCATTGGCGGTTAAAATGCTTATGGCTCGGAGAGAGTTTCTTCTATCTTGACATTGCTGTAATATATAGAAAAGGCTGTGCCTATTTCGACACAGCCCCCAATGTCGGGATGATCCGACTCGAACGGACGACCCCTACGTCCCGAACGTAGTGCGCTAGCCAACTGCGCTACATCCCGATTGCCGGCACATCATGTAAGCCGGTCCCGAATAAAAAAGAGCCGGAATTCGGCCCTCATCTTAAACTCCGCCGCCTGATTATGCGAGCTTGTTTATGTAAAGTGCTATTCCGCTTTTAAGGTTTGCAGCCTTGTTCTTGTGGATAACACCTATTTTGGCAAGCTTGTCAATCATTGCGTAAACCTTTGGAGCGTCAGCCTCGGCAGAGGCTTTGTCGCTTGATTTTCTTATCGCGCGTATAGCGTTCCTCGTTGTTCTTGCATAATATCTGTTATGCAACCTTTGCGCCTCGCTTTTGCGGACGCGCTTCTCTGCAGATGCGTGATTTGCCATTGTTATTATTTTTTAATATTTGGTAGTGGGTAGGAGAATCGAACTCCTATTGCAAGAATGAAAATCTTGAGTACTAGCCGTTATACGAACCCACCAAACTTCCCCATGACGCAAAATGCTCAAAAGGGATTGCAAAGGTATATAATATTTTTCTTACTGCAAAATATTTTACGTGAGTTTGGCATATTTATAATCGTTTAGGCGATTATTTGCTTTCAGCTTTTTTGTCCTCTTCCCACTCGAAGGAATAGATAATGGACTCTACCTGCCTGAGATACTGCCGCTTGTCATATTTTGGGGCATAGACAAAGGCCTCCACCACGATTATATCTTTTCCGTCTTTGCTGTAGAACGAATGCGAGACAAATGGCCCGCCCATGAAATCGTTGTGGACCTCCCAGAAGCCGCGTGTCTGTGCGAACTGCCTCCCTCTGAACCGTATGAATTCTACAGTCGGTGTTATATAGTCGCTGGTAGTCATCCATGTATTGTCAAACATGCCGGGGACATTCTTTTCCAAAACCTCGTTCCTGTGTGCTATTATATTCTTTTCCGTAAAATTCTCTTTCTCGGCTGCCGGATATTTGTAAAGGAACACCCCTTGAATCGAGTATTGCTTGTCATCGGCTATCCATATAAAGTCTTCCGTCTTTTTCTTCAACTTGTACCCTGTCGGGAAATGCGGTGAGCCTCCAAACACCTGTCTGACATTTTCCGCCACTGTAACATCTTCATAAAGAATGGAATTGGCAATTATCCTGTCTCGTTCGGCCTGCTCTATATAGCTGAGAATTCGTTTGCTGTTCTCCTTGAATACCGTAAGAGCTCCGGCGGCATCTTTGGCATTTATCCGGACTATGCTTTGAGGATGTGCCCAGACATCGTTGCGATACACGATGCCGTCATTTTCAACTTTTGGTCCTATATTGAGAATGACAATGTTACGGTGCACTTTGAACATGTCCACAAAGCCTGAAGGCGTTATGTTCACCAACGAGTAAAGTGGCTCTCTCTGTGCCAGATAAGGGCAATCCCCGCCCAATACGAGCCTCATCTCCGAGCCGAGGTCCCCCTCCCAGAGGTTTTTGTCGATTACAAGCAGCACTTCTCCGGCCTTACCGCTCACGTTCGGCAATATTATTTTGGAGGTCTTGCATGAAGCAAGTATTGAAATAGCCATGATAACGGCTGCTATAACCTTATTTCTCATAATCATATAATATTTATTGTCAATTAACCAATCTGCCTATATCGTTGCCGAAAGCCAATACCATAAGAGCCAAAAGCAAAACCATTCCTATTATCTGGGCGGCAACCAAAAACCTGTCGCTTGGCTTGTGCCCGGTCACCATTTCATAAATCGCAAATACAATGTGCCCGCCATCAAGTGCCGGAATAGGGATAAGATTCATGACACCCAACATAATGGACAGCATGGCAAGTAGATACAGAAACCTGTACCAGTCCCACGAAGAGGGAAATACCTGGCCTATAGCTATGAAGCTGCCGACTGACTTGTAGGCCCCTGTGCTTGGAGTGGCCACCATTTTCAGGTCGCTCAAATAGCCTCCTATCGTCGAAAAGGTGAGCTTTACCCCTGCCGGTATGGCCGATACGGCATTATATTCTTTTGTGACTATTCCTGGTATCCTGGCATATATCAAGGCCCTGCCGAGGCTGTCTATCGCAATGTCGGCGTGCAGCGAGTCGGCACCTCTTATTATCAGTGCCGGCACGGTCTTGTTTGCATGTTCCGTCAGGATAGCCCTTGAATCCTGTACATACTTTATTGGAGTGCCGTTGATTGCCGCTATTCTGTCTCCTTTCCTGAGGTCTTTGCCGAAATTCGGGGACATAGGGGGAATAGTGTCTATCTCGAAAGGAACTGCAAGGGCGAACAGGTCAGGTGTGTTCAGCATTTGCGGAATCATATTCCGGTCTATGTATATTTCCAAAGTGTCGCTTCCCCTTAAGACAGTGACTTTCTTGACGCTCCTCCTGGCGATGTCGGCCTGAATCATACCAAAGTCCTCAGGCACGAAATCGTCAAGCATGAGTATACGGTCTCCCGTCTTGAAGCCCATTTCCTCTGCCAGCCCGCTTGCATATATGCTTGCCTGCTTATTGCTGATATATGACTTGTTCCAGATGCCGAGTATCAGGATGAACATCAATATTGCAAATATGAAATTGTACAGCACGCCTCCGGCCATTACCAGCAGCCTTTGCCAGGCCGGCTTGCTGCGAAACTCCCATTCTTTCGGCTCCTGTCGCATGGTGTCCATATCGAAAGACTCATCTATCATTCCGTTTATCTTGCAATAGCCGCCGAGGGGGAGCCAGCCGATTCCATATTCGGTCTCGGCATTCTTCATGAAAGGGAAAATCTTTGAAAACCAGCCGCTTTTGGTGCTCAATAGCTTGAAGCCTCCGGCATCAAAGAACAGGAAAAACTTGTCTACCCTGATGCCGAAAATTTTCGCAAAAGTGAAATGGCCGGCCTCGTGTATAAGTATCAGTACGGACAATGCAAGGATAACTTGCAGTATCTTTAATAGAACAATGCTCATTTTGTTTTGTAAATCAGTTCGTTAGCTATATTGAAAGCTTCTTCGTCAGTCTTAAGTATGTCCTCTGTTGTAGGACCGGCTATGAAGCTTGTTTTTTCCATACATTCCTCGATAATCTCAGCTATTCTGTAGAATGATATCTTATCCTCTAAATATGCGGCAACTGCGGCCTCATTGGCGGCATTCATAGCACAAGGGGTGTTCCCACCTCTTTCAATAGCCTTGAATGCAAGGTCTATACAAGGAAATCTGTCCAAATCCGGTCTCTCGAAAGACAGGTTGCCGAGCGAGGCGAAATCGAGCTTTTTATTGTTCAGAGGCAGCCTGTGCGGAAAGGCGAGGGCAAACTGGATAGGCTCCCGCATATCAGGATGCCCCATTTGCGCAATTACAGCTCCGTCCTCAAATTCTATCATCGAATGTATTATCGATTGCGGATGTATAACTATCTCAATGTCTTCCGGCTTCATATCGAAGAGCCAACGCGCCTCTATCATCTCAAGTCCCTTATTCATCATTGTAGCGGAATCTATGGTAATTTTTGCCCCCATAGTCCATTGCGGGTGCTTAAGAGCCTGATTTTTAGTCGCCTCGGCAATCCGTTCTTTCGGCCATTCCCTGAAAGGGCCTCCGGAGGCAGTCAGGAGAATTTTGCTGACGCTGTTTCCGGCAGCTCCCATAAGGCATTGGAATATAGCGGAATGTTCCGAATCGACAGGCAATATAGGAGCATTGTATCTGGCCGCAAGCGACATTACGACTTCGCCTCCTGCAACTAAGGTCTCTTTATTGGCCAGGGCTATGGTCTTGCCGGCCTCTATTGCCGATATGGTCGGTCTTAATCCGCTGAATCCCACAATGGCCGTGAGTACAATGTCTATATTGTCCCCGGCGACAAGGCTGCATATAGAGTCCATGCCGCAGAATACCTTAATTCCGTGAGGAGCAAGAGCTTCATTCACCTCCTTATATTTGGATTCGTCGCAGATTACGACAGAATTTGCGTCGAATTCAATCGCCTGTCGTATCAGCAAGTCAGAGTTGCTATTGGCTGTAAGCAATTCTATATCGAACATTTCCCTGTGCTGTCTGACGACATCAAGAGACTGGCTTCCGATAGACCCGGTCGCACCAAGTATTGCCAAGTGTCTTTTTTCCATTAGAAATTGATGTATTTTGTAGGGTCTACGGCATTCCCTTTATGCCAAAGCTCGAAATGCAGATGCTCCCCGGTCGTAATTGAGCCGGTGTTTCCGACTAAGGCTATCGCTGTCCCGGCCGTAACTCTGTCACCCTGTTTTTTCAGCAGCTTCTGATTATGCTTATAGACCGATATTATATCGTTAGAGTGCTGAATGGTAATAGTATAGCCGGATTCATCGCTCCAACCGGCAGATATTACCGTCCCGTCGAGGACCGAAGTGACAACGGAATTGGCAGGAGCCGTTATGTCTATATAAGGATGTATGGCACTGTCAAAACCTTGTGAGACAACGCCTTTGAGCGGAGTGAAAAAGTGCACTCCCTCAATCGGCATACCTCTTCCTCCTGTTGTGGCCATGCCTGTCCTGTCAGCTTCTGCCACTGTTTTCCTGAGAATTGAGTCGCGTCCGCGCAGTTCGGACAAATCCGAAGTGCTGTCTGTGCCGGTAGCGTATTTTTTTATAATTCCCTCTATTTCTACCGGATCTTCCCCTTCAATGACCCTCCTCAGATTTTCAGAATAAAGCTCCCATTTCATGATAACGCTCTCAAGGGAGTCTGCCCTTATCGCATTTTTCACCGCAGCACGCCTGGAATGCGCATCCGGAACACCGGGTATTAGCGATTTTAACGGTGTATATGCCAGAATTGCAAACATTCCGAGCAGTAAGACCATGAATACAGATATGATTGTAATCATGAAACCGCCTTTGGTAAATCTCAACACCCATAATCTCTTATGTGTCTGGTCATTCACCAACGACACCCGCAGTCGCTCCAATTTCGGCTCTTTATTGTTTTTTACCATTAATTTTACGATTTATTGTTACCTTTGCCAAAATGGACAGGATAATTGGAATAGATTACGGAAGAAAAAGGACAGGGCTCGCAGTTAGCGATCCTCTGAAAATATTCGCATCCGCACTCGATACCGTACATTCTGCAAAGATAATAGATTATCTCAAAAACTATGCTGTGAATGAGACCATAGTGCGGTTTGTAGTCGGTTATCCCAAAAATATGGACAATAAGCCGTCAGAAGCGGCAAAAGATGTGGATGTCTTTCTTAAAACCCTCTCCAAAGCATTTCCCGATATACCTGTTACATTGGAGGACGAGAGATTTACATCTGTGCTTGCACATCGTGCTATGATAGACGGAGGCATGAAAGCGGCTGGGCGTCGTGACAAGGCTTCTGTTGACAAAATCAGTGCCGCTATAATATTGCAGGGCTATCTTGACAGAAATTCGTCTTCGCATGAAGGGGCGGCCAATGGCATATCTTTTGTGAATGTCCCCGATACATTTTCGACAAAATTGTCGAAACCAGGCCGAAATAAGAAGAGATAATATATTAAATCAGATTATATGGTACAACCTATATATTTATATGGCTCCGATGTTCTTAGAAAAAGGGCTGAAGATATTGACATATCTGAAAAAGATGAGGTGGCGGAGCTTGTGAAAGATTTGAAAGACACCTTGAAGCATGCAGATGGTTGCGGCCTCGCAGCTCCGCAGATTGGGGTGTCAAAGCGCGTTATAATTGTGGACGGTACGGTCATGGCCGAAGTATATGATTATCTGAAGGATTTCAAGAGGACATTGATCAATCCGGTGGTGACGCAGGAGAGCGAGAAGACTTGCGAGTACAATGAGGGCTGTCTCAGCATTCCGGGCATATATGCAGATGTCAGAAGACCGTCTACTATAACTGTGGAGTATTATAACGAAGACCTGAAGAAAGTTACCGAAACCTTCGAGAGGTTTGCATGCCGTATGATACAGCACGAACTTTCACATCTTGACGGACAGCTTTTTACGGATATGGTGGCACCGATACGCAAGAAAATCATTACAAAGAAGTTGGCCAACATTTCCAAAGGAAAGGTTTCTGCACATTACAACACTAAACTTAAATAGACAATCTAAAGCAATATATTATGGGAGCATTTCATTCTTACGATATCAGAGGAATCTACAATGTGGATTTTGATAAAAACACGGTTTACAAGGTCGGATATTTTCTTCCGAAGCTGTTGAATGCCGATAAAGTGCTTGTCGGCAGGGATTGTCGCTCCTCGTCTCCGGAGATTCACGATTGGCTGCTGAAAGGCATTACGGACTCCGGCTCCGATGTCTACGATATAGGGTTGAGCACTACACCTATGGTATATTTCGGTACTGCAAATTACGGGTTCAAGGCCTCCGTGCAAATTACCGCTTCTCATAATCCGAAAGAATATAACGGATTGAAGGTGTCCAGAGAATATGCCCTGCCGGTCGGCTTTGATACGGGATTAGGACAGATAAAGGAATGGATAGATTCAGGTGTGCCTACACCTGTTGCGGAGAAGAAAGGATCTGTACATCAGAAAGATATAAGGGAAGACTATGTGAATTTCCTTATGAAATACAAGGGAGACCTTACCGGGCTGGACATCGCATTTGACCTGTCAAACGGCATGGCTTCACTTTTTGCCAGAGAAATCTACGGCGACGGCCCTGCCTATATATTTGATACTATGGACGGCAACTTTCCTAATCATGAGCCGAATCCACTTATCCACGACAATGTGGTGGCATTGGAAAATCTTGTCAGGGAAGTCAAAGCAGATGTCGGAGTAATCTATGACGGAGATGCGGACAGAGTGATGTTTGTGGATGAGACGGGTCATTTTGTTGCCCCTGATCTGATTATCGCTTTGTTGGGACATTATTTTGTCGAAGAGAGAGGGGAAAAAGGCATCGTGCTCCAGGATATTCGCAGCTCAAAGGCCATAGGAGAGTACCTCAAGCCTATGGGGTGCTCCATGCACACATGGAAGGTGGGCAGGGCTAATGCGGCTCTGAAACTTCGTGAACTCGATGGTGTGTGGGGCGGAGAGCTTGCCGGACATTATTATTTCAGGGATTTCTTCTATTCAGACAGTGGCATCCTCGCTTCTTTGCTGGTGCTTAGGGTGCTCGCAAATATGAAGAAGAAAGGTATTACATTCAGCCGGGCTATAAAAGGAATAGCCAAATATGAGAACTCCGGAGAAATTAACTTTAAGGTTGAAGATAAGGCCGGGGCAATGGAGGCTGTCAGAAATTATTTCTCATCAAAGGAAACCCCCTTAGAGTTTATGGATTTTGACGGTTACAGAGTGGAATTCAAAGATTGGTGGTTTAATATAAGACCTTCAAACACAGAACCTTACCTTCGCTTCCTTTGTGAAGCCAAGTCCAAAGCCCTATTAGAGGAGAAAATTGCGGCAACAGAGAATATTATTCGCACCCAATTTGGCGGGACCCGATAGATAACAGGATTTGCCCATAACCGTTTAAGAACAGATGAATTTCAGGTACTTGATTTTTTCGGTCCTTTTGACGATTTGCACCGCCGAAGCGGCCCGTTCCCAAAACACTCCGGTTATATCGACAAGAAAGCAGGCCGAGCTGCTGATTCCACGGCCTCATCTGCAACCCGTAAGGTCTATGGAAATAGGTGAAAGACAGGTTCTTGACACGATAGAAACCCAAACTCCGGGGGTAATGATTATCCTTTATGAAGATCATTCATGGAAGTATTATCGTGATCCCAATGATATAATGAGGCGGGCTATCTTTACGGAGAATTGGTCGAGTGAGTTGCCGAATCCGTATCGCGTGTCGCTGGAGGCTTTGCCGGATAAAATATCTATATGGGTCGTGGACACCCTGGGCGAGTACAGATGTCCCGTAATGTCAAAGGTCTATTCTCCTTTCGGTTACAGGCATCGCAGGAGGCATCAGGGAGTGGACCTGCCACTTAAAAAGGGGGATAATGTCTATGCGGCATTTTCCGGAGAAGTGAGGATGTCAAGATATTACAAGGCATACGGCAATTTGGTAATAATCCGTCACGAAAACGGGTTGGAGACTTTCTATGGCCATTTGTCAAAACGGCTTGTCGATGAGGGGCAGTGGGTGGATGCAGGTCAGGTGATCGGGCTCGGCGGTTCTACCGGGCGTTCTACCGGACCTCATCTGCATTTTGAGACCAGATATCAGGGATATGCCTTTGACCCTCAATGGCTTATTGATTTCGACTCCGGCACTTTGAGGCATAGACTTTTTGTGCTTAAAAAGAAGTTTCTGAATGCCGGTAGCCGTTATGTTCCTGAATCAGAGGCTGAGGAGGATGATATTCTGCAGGGAGATGCAAGGGATTATGCGGTTGCGGATTCCATAGCGGCGGCCAAGAAGATTGAGGAGGAGAGACTTGCAGCTGCTGCGGCTAAGTACCATAAGATACGTTCGGGGGATACTTTGTATGGTATAGCCCGTAAATATGGGACATCGGCTGCTGCCATTTGCAGATTGAATTCCGGTATGACTACAAAGTCTGTTCTAAAAATCGGAAAGACTATCAGAGTAAAATAAAATTTCCCTTTCTTCTTGGTTGTAGAGTATTGTGTCTATGAATTCCGGGAAGAGGTGGGAGATTACGATGAAAATGATAAGGGCGGTAACGGCTATGATTGCCGTCCACATCAGTATTCGTAGGAGAGTTCGGCCGGCCGAACGCTTGTTCCTTTCGTCCGTTGCCTGTGCTGCTTCGTTGTCATCCTGCACTTGCGTCGTTGCATTGTCATCCTGCACTTGTGCTGCTTCGTTGTCATTCTGCACTTGTGCTGCTTCGTTGTCATCCTGAGCCTGTGCAGCAGGCGTAAGGATCTGCGTCCTCGTTTGTGCAGATTCCTCACTCCGTTCGGAATGACAATCCTCCTCGGTCGGTACTTGCGTCGTTGCACTGTCATTCTGCACTTGTGCTGCTTCGTTGTCATCCTGAGCCTGTGCAGCAGGCGT
>CAMYAE010000019.1 GCA_947253655.1 uncultured Bacteroidales bacterium | reverse complement strand
GGATCAAACTCTTCGTTGTATATTCTATTCTATTAACCCTTGGCTTTCTCGGAATCAACTCTATCGATCTTTTTGTTTCGGTACTTGCTTCTTGTACTTCCTTCAGTCTTGTCAATGATCTTCACGCCCCGATTGTCGACATAAGGCGTAAAAAAAACGCCTCCGAACCGCCTTGCTCAGACTGACGCTCGTCGAACGGGATTGCAAAGATACTCATATTTATTCAACTTCCAAACTTTTTTATGAAAAATATTGAAAAGATTTTCGACGCGTCAGACGGTAAAACGATATAAACTCGTGGATATTACCATATTAAAATTTAATAATTTTTATTAAAGAAATCCGGCATATAATCGGAAAACTTTTTAACGGCATTTAATTCAAAAATATTATATTTGTAAATACATAATTGATAAAATAAACTTTAATAATATAATGAAGAGGCATTTGGTTATAGCTGTAGCAGCCTTTATGACAATCGGTCTGTGCGAGGCAAGAGAAATTCCGCGTTGGATAAGAAAAAACTGTATTTCGCCCGACGGGCGGACAATAGCATTTTGCTATAAGGGAGACATATATACAGTGAGCAGTGAAGGAGGAAGGGCGTTGCAGATAACTAGCAATGAAGCTTATGAATCCGACCCTATGTGGACGAGCGACAGCAAATACATTATTTTCAGCTCCAACAGGGAGAGAGGAAAAGATATATATATAACTTCCTCTGAGGGCGGAAAGCCGAAAAGGATTACCGATCTGCCCGGCAACGAAGTGCCTAAGGCCGTCCTGAATGACGGCAGGATAATTTTTTCCGCCAACCTGCAACCGGATGCAGACTATGACGGTTTCCCGACAACTCCGCAACTGTTCATCACCGACACGACAGGGGAAAAACCCGAATTTGTCACCTCCTTGCCGATTTCGGAAATCAGCGTCAGCAAAAAGGGTGATGTACTATATGAGGACTACAAGGGCTATGAAGATCCTTTCAGAAAACACCATACGTCCTCAGTTACACGTGATATATGGCTATATAGAGGAGATAACGGGTCAGAAAGGTTTTCCATTGACGGCAACGGCCTGTTCAAACAGCTCACAACATATAAAGGAGAGGACAGAAATCCGGTTTTCGCTGCTGACGGAGACACTTTCTACTATCTCAGCGAACAAGGGGGCAGCACGATAAACCTATTCAAAAGCAGCATATCCAGCCCGGAGCAGAGCACACAGCTTACTTTTGAGACTAAAAATCCTGTAAGATATATATCAGTCTCGGATAATGGGCTCGTGACATATTCCTATAACGGAGACCTCTATATTATAAAGGAGGGTTCAAAACCGGAAAAAGTGGATATATATGTAACCCGCGATGCCATAGAAAAGGAGATGAGGAAACTTTCATTCTCCAAAGGAGCCTCATCGATGTCCGTAGCCCAAAGTGGGAAAGAGGTGGCGGTAATAATAAGAGGAGACGTATTTGTAACCTCTGCTGAATATAAGACTACAAAGAGAATAACAAACACCCCAGAACAGGAAAGGGACGTGAGTTTCTCGAAAGACGGACGTGAGCTATATTACTCATCAGAAAGGAACGGACACTGGGGGGTATACAAGACTTCTCTGACCGACAAGAATGACAAATACTTCACCTATTCGGTGAAAATGAAAGAAGAACTTTTCTCTGACGAAGGAGAAACCTGCTTTCAGCCGGAGGTCTCCCCTGACGGGAAATATGTAGCCTATCTCAGGGACAGGACTGAGCTTGTGGTAAAGCCGACAAAAGGCGGAAAGACCAAATCCCTGCTGAAAGACGCCAACTACTCATACGTTGACGGTGACCAGTATTTCGCATGGAGTCCGGACAGTCATTATCTCCTTACATATTATGCGGCAAACGGAGGCTGGCACAATGAGGACATTGCTCTAATCGATGTTGAATCGGGAGAAATCACCAACCTTACGGAGAGCGGCTACAATGACGGTCCGTTCAGGTGGGCTCTCGGCGGAAAGGCAATGACATGGAAATCAGACAAGAACGGCTATCGAAGCCATGGAAGCTGGGGGGCACAGTCCGATGTGTATATAATGTTCCTGGATCCGAAAGCCATGGCTGATTTCAAGAAAGACAAGGAAGATGCGGAAATAGAGAAGCTTCTGTCGGGAGACAGCGAAAAGAAAAACAAGAAAGAGAAAAAGGACAGTACGGATAAGAAAGTTGAGAAACTCAAACTGACCCTCGACGGCCGTGAAAACAGAATTATCAGACTGACACGGACTTCCAATAAATACGGTGATCATTATCTGTCTAAAGACGGGGATAAGCTATACTATATCACACCGCTTGAAAGCGGATTCGGCCTCTGCGTCCTCGATTTGAAGACAAAAGATGTAAAGGTGTTGAAAAGAGGGGTAACAGGCTCGATCATTCCGTCTGCCGATGAAAAGGACATCTATATGCTGTCAGGTTTCGGGATTTCAAAAATCAATTTGGCCAGCGGCTCTACCAAGAAGATATCATTTAGCGGAGACTACGAATACAAGCCGAAAGCTGAAAGGGAATATATGTTCTCGCATATATGGAAACAGGTCAAGGAAAAATTCTATGACCCGGAACTTCATGGAGTGGACTGGTATTATTATAAAGAGAATTATGAGCAGTTCCTGCCATATATAAACAACAATTACGATTTTCAGGAGATGCTCTCCGAGATGCTCGGTGAACTGAACGGCTCTCATACGGGTGCAAGATTCAAGATCCGCGGAGGGGAGACTCTCGGTCACCTCGGAATTCTTGTCGATTATTCCTATGCCGGAGACGGGGTCAGGATTAAAGAAGTGCTGCCTGACGGAGTACTGAAAATCGCAGATCCTGAGATAAAGGAGGGGGATATTATCGAGTCCATTGACGGCAAAGAAATCAAAGCCGGGGATAAATGGGTGAAACTGCTCCAGGACAAAGCCGGCAAAAAAATATCTATTACAATCAGCAAGGGCGGCAAGAAAGCAAAAGAAATGATAATAGAGCCGTCGTTTACAGATTACAAGCTGTTGTACGACAGATGGGTAAGGCAACGTGAGGCTAAGGTGAAAGAGCTGTCGGGCGGCCGGATCGGCTATGTACATGTCAAAGGCATGGACTCGGAGAGTTTCAGAGAGGTATATTCAAAGGCTTTGGGCAAATACAGGAACTGCGAAGCCCTTATTGTAGACACCAGGCATAACGGAGGCGGCTGGCTGCATGACGACCTCGCAACCTTCCTGAACGGGAAAGCCTATATCAAATTCATGCCAAGAGGTCAATACATTGCTACAGAGCCGTATAACAAATGGACAAAACCGTCATGCGTACTTATGAGCGAAGACAATTATTCCGACGCTTCCGGTTTCCCATACACCTACAAGACCTTAGGCATCGGAAAACTAATAGGAACACCGGTACCAGGCACGATGACGGCAGTATGGTGGGAGAGCCAGATAAATGGCAGCATTGTATTCGGAATTCCACAGGTCGGCTCATACGGTATCAAAGAAGGGCGTTACCTGGAAAATCTGGAAATAGAGCCTGACGTATTGTTGTACAATGATCCGGCATCAGTGCTGAGAGGAGAGGACAAGCAGTTGGAAGGTGCCGTAGCCGAGATGCTGAAAGAGATTGATAATAAATAAGATATATGGATAAAAAAATCGTAATAATCCCTACATACAACGAAAAAGAAAACATTGAAAGGATTATAGACAAGGTTTTTTCCCTCGATGGCGGCTACCACATCCTCATAATAGATGACGGCTCCCCTGACGGAACGTCTGAAATTGTCAAGAGGAAGCAGGAAGAACATCCTGAGCGGCTTCATATTATAGAAAGAGGAAAGAAACTTGGCTTGGGCACAGCCTATCTCACAGGCTTCAAATGGTGTCTGGACAAGGGGTATGACTATATTTTCGAAATGGATGCGGATTTTTCCCATAATCCGGATGACCTTCCCCGGCTCTATGAGGCTTGCAAGAACGGAGCAGACCTGGCAATCGGTTCAAGGTACTGTGACGGAGTGAGCGTAGTAAACTGGCCGATAGGGAGGATAATCATGTCTTACTACGCCTCAGTGTATGTGCGTAGCATCTTGGGGATGAAAATGTATGACTGCACGGCCGGATTCAAATGTTACACCAGAAAAGTGCTTGAGACCATTGACCTTGACGATGTAAGGATGAAAGGCTACGGCTTCCAGATTGAAATGAAGTATTCGGCATTCAAGCTTGGCTTTAAGCTTGCCGAAGTCCCTATCATATTCATAAACAGGAAAGAGGGGGTTTCAAAAATGAGCAGCGGTATCTTCGGCGAAGCGTTTTGGGGAGTAATCAGATTGAGATTCAGGAAGATAAGTCCGGCTAAACTATGAGATACCTTCTCAAAAACGCACTTATTGCCACTCCTGTCTCGACTAAAAAGGGTTCTGTAGCCATAGACGGGGAAAAAATAGCTGGGATTTGGTATGATGACAAAACAGAATTTCCGGACGCTGAACTGATAGACCTGTCCGGGCTTGTACTTATGGCGGGAGGCATCGATGCTCATGTACATTTCAGAGAGCCCGGAATGACGTCGAAAGCAGATATTTCGACGGAATCGAAAGCTGCTTTATCTGGCGGCATAACCTCGTTTTTGGATATGCCCAATACCAATCCGCCGACAATTTCTATAGAAAGGCTAAAGGATAAACAACTTCTTGCAGCAGGAAGATCATATTGCAATTTCGGCTTCAATTTCGGGGCAACTGACAATAATTTAGAGGAAATATCTGCCTTATGTACCGGAGACAGCCGTATGTTTGGGGGAATCAAAGTCTTTATGGGCTCATCCACAGGGAATATGCTTGTGGAAAAAGAAGAAGCCCTTAAAAGCATTTTCGGTGTTCGCAATGCCGTTGTAATGGTGCACAGCGAAGATGAAAATATAATCAGAAAGAATCTTGAGGATGCCGTGGCACGCTACGGGGAGGATATTCCTATAATAGTTCATCCAGATATAAGGTCAAGAAAAGCCTGTATCAGGTCTACGGCAAAGGCTCTTGAATTGGCAATAAAATTAGGGACAAGACTGCATATCCTACATATATCCACTGCCGAAGAGGTGGAAATGATAAGGGCTGCAAAAATTCATAATCCTGACATAACTGCCGAGACCTCAGCTAATTATCTGTTTTTCTGCGACGAGGATTATAGCAAGCTGCAAGGCCTGATTAAATGCAATCCTGCGATAAAGAGCAGTTCCGATAAAAAGGCTCTTCGCAAAGCCCTTGGAGACGGCATAATAGATACCATCGGTTCCGATCACGCCCCTCACCTCCTTTCGGAAAAGTCACGTCCATATAGGTCCTGTCCTTCAGGAATTCCGTCAATACAGCAATCCCTGTCCGCTGTGCTCACTGTTGCAAAAGAAGATGGGGTTTCTTATGAAAAGGTCGCCTCAGCCATGTCTTCAAAAACTGCTGAGATTTTCGGAATAGCAGACCGCGGACGGATTGAGACCGGCTACAAGGCCGATCTGGTAGCATTCGACCCGGATGAAAAGTTTGTCGTAGGGCGGGACAAAGGAGTTTCTTCGAGTGCGGCCATAGACTATAAATGCGGCTGGACGCCTTATTGGGGCAAAGAACTTAGAGGTGCAATTAAAATGGTGATGATTAACGGGAATATATCCGTCAGGGACGGAAAATTTATAGACCGGTCTCCTCACGGACAGGCTCTGGAATTCCGCACGGAATATTAAGCTCCTTCTTGCTTGTCTTATAACCTGCAAACTGAGAGAATATCAGACCTATTACAGATACGGCAATTCCAAGCCACTGAAGTTGGGAAAGCACTTCCTGACCGAACATATAACCGGCAAATGCAGTGAATATAGGAATCATAGCAAGGAAAATGCTGGACTTGGCTACACCGAGATGCTTGATAGCCCCGACCCACAGGGAAAATGCAAGGCCCGAACAGAAAACCGCAAGACAAATTATAGGTCCTATAACCTCCCAGGACAGATAAAATGACGGCTCAAATGTCCTCATGCCCTTTGTAATGAACAAAGGGAAAAGCATTACTGAACCGATAAGAAACTGATACATGACTATCACCTCGGCCTGATAGGTGCCGGTGAGCGATTTTGTGCACGAGGCATGTCCCACCTCTGCAAGAACGGCCACAAAAAGGAGCACGACACCCCATATAAAGTGTTCTCCCACAGTGGATGTGCACAAGGTCACCATGACAAGGCCGCCGAGACAGATCAGCACTCCAAGGATATTCATGAGATTGATGTTCTCCCGGAAAAAGACAATTCCGGCCACCACAGAAAATACAGGGGTAGAGGCAATAATAAGTGAGCTGTAAGTGGGTGATTCCGTCAGTTTTATGCCATAGGTCTCACATACGAAATAAATCAGGGGCTCGCATGCCGCCAGAACAATGAATTTACCTATATCTTTTCTGCGTATCCGGATATTCCTACCCATAATAAGATTGAAGGCAAGGAGCAGAAGACCTGCAAAGAAAATTCTGGCAAAAACGAAAAACTCTACCGGAATACCGGCCCTAAGCAGCCTGTCGCTCCATATATACGACATGCCCCAAAGGACAATGGAAAGTGTGGCAAGTATATATACAACCTGTTTGTTTCTCGTACCAATCATCCGGTTAAAGTTGTTATATGCAAAATTACAAATAATCGGCCGGAAAAACTAAACATTATTAAGCAATTCTTTCGATAAAATTACAAAAAGTCAGAAAAAACTCATTTAATCAGCCTTAAAGAAATTCTTTGCCTGTCAATGTCTACGGCCAGGACCATTACCTTGACATGCTGATGCAGTTTGAGTATCTTAGAAGGGTCGACACGATTCCCCATTCCTGCGACTTTCATCTGAGAAACATGGATCAGTCCGTTCTCATGGACCCCGATATCCACAAAGGCACCGAAAGCAGTGATATTCGTCACGATGCCCGGCAGCTCCATACCCTCATGAAGATCCTCGATTGAGTGCACGTCATCTGCAAATGCAAACTCAACAGCAGCCTCGCGAGGGTCTCTGCCGGGTTTTGCCAGCTCTTTGATAATATCATTTATGGTAGGCAAACCGAAATCGCCCTCGACATAAGCCTCCGCCTTTATTTTCCGGCAAAGTTCCACATTGCCCACAAGTTCTTCCGTCCCGACACCAAGGTCATTTGCCATTTTATCCACTATATGGTAGCATTCCGGGTGAACGGCTGAATTGTCCAAAGGATTTTTCGCATTATGAATTCGAAGAAAGCCGGCACACTGCTGGAAAGCCTTTGCTCCGAGACGAGGTACGTCCAGCAACTGCCTCCGAGATTCAAAGCCGCCGATAGCTGCCCTATATTCCACAATCGCAGAAGCGAGAGCCGGCCCTATTCCTGATACATACTGCAACAGATATTCACTTGCCGTGTTGAGATTAACTCCTACGGTGTTCACGCAAATCACTACTACATTATCCAATTTTTCTTTTAGGAGTTTCTGATCCACATCATACTGGTACTGCCCTACTCCCAATGACTTAGGGTCAATTTTGACAAGCTCCGCCAATGGGTCCATAAGCCTGCGGCCTATGGATACGGCTCCTCTTACCGTCACATCTTCATCCGGGAACTCCTTCCTCGCAGCCTCGGATGCAGAATAAATGGAAGCCCCGTCCTCGCTCACCACAAACACACGACAGCCCTCCGGAAGCGGAATTCGCTTGACAAACTCCTCTGTCTCACGGCTGGCCGTGCCGTTGCCAATGGCAATCGCCTGAATATCATATTTTTGTGTCATTGCGGTTAGGGCCATTATAGACTTGACCTTGTCGTTTTGAGGAGGATGAGGATAGATTATTTCATGGTGAAGCAGATTCCCCTGCTCGTCAAGACAGGCTATCTTGCAGCCGTTACGAAATCCAGGGTCGATAGACATAGTCCTTTTCTGCCCTACCGGCGGAGCAAGAAGCAGTTGTTTGAGATTTTCTCCAAAAACATTTATAGACTCGATGTCGGCTTTCTCCTTGTATTCTTTCAGAATTTCATTGGTGATTGACGGAGACATTAGCCTGGAATAGGCATCATCCACTGCTGCACGAAGCAATTGTCCGAGAGCGGGAGGCGGATATTTCCCGGCCTGACAGATTTCGTAATAGAGTTTGTTGCCGCACTTCTGCGGATCTGCATCAATCTTCACTGACAGAAAGCCTTCAGACTGCCCCCTCAATATCGCCAGCAGTCTGTGAGAGGCTATCCTTGAAATCGGTTCCGAATAGTCGAAATAGCCCTTGAACTTCAATGCGTCCTGAGAGTCCTCTGCTGCCTTTGTAGCCTTGGACACAAGTCTCCTTGTCCGGTAAATCTGCCTCAATTCTTCCCTCAGAGATGCTGTTTCGCTTATTTTCTCGGCTATTATGTCGTTTGCTCCGGCCAACACGTCATCGACAGTTGGGACCTTTTCATTGATGAATTTCTCCGCCTCCGAATAGGGGTCTTTTACCGCCATTCCCAACATACCGTCGGCCAATGGCTCCAACCCAGCCTCCTTTGCAACTGTCGCCTTGGTCCGCCTCTTTGGTCTGAACGGCAGATAAAGATCCTCCAATTCACCTGCATTGACACAATTCTCAATTGCTGTCCGGAGCTGTTCCGTAAGCTTCCCCTGCTCGTCTATTGTCTGTATAATAGATGTCTTCCTCTTTTCCATATCGCTGAACACGTCGGCCCAATGCTTGATTTCAGCCACCTCGACATCGTCCAGCCCGCCGGTCTTCTCTTTCCTGTAACGGCTGATAAAAGGAATGGTGTTCCCCTCTTCGAAGAGGATGATACAATTTTCGACCTGCCATTCCTTGATGCCAAGTCGGTCGGATATGAATTTGATATAAAGATTTTTCATTGTGGCTGGCTTTAATCCTGTGAGAGTACTTTCAACTCGTTCCTATATGATGAGAAAATTTTAGATTTAGATACGAAACCTATATAGGTCCTGTCTTCCATGACAACGGGAAGATTCCATGCTTCTGTCTTTTCGAACTTGTGCATTACACTGTCCATACCCTCATTTTCATACACATATTCCGGAGCTGACCGCATATAGTTGTATACATGCTGTTTGTCGTATAATTCGGTGAGAAACATATCCTTGCGTACATCTTCCAAAGCCACGTAGCCTTGAAAATGTCCTGTAGAGTCCACGACCGGAAAGATATTTCTTATGGAATTGGAAATAATGTCCACAAATTCGCCCAAGGTCGCATCTATCGGAACCGGACTGAAATTGGTCTCAATGAGATCAGACGTCTTCAACAATGTGAGGACGGCCTTGTCGCTGTCGTGTGTAAGCAGTTCCCCGGTATGGGCTATCCGCTTGGTGTATATAGAATATTTTTCCACAATCCTGATTGTGCCGAAAGAAATTGTAGCCGTTATGATAAGAGGCAGAAGCAACTCATATCCCCCGGTTATTTCGGCAATCAGGAAAATTGCCGTCATAGGTGCCTGCATCACACCGGCCATGAGACCGCCCATGCCCACAAGCACGAAATTCTGTTCCGGAACTATGGAAGACGTGCCGGCAAATATCAGATTAATCACCCTTGCCAGAACAAAACCGGCCATTGCACCTACGAACAACGTAGGACCGAAAGTACCTCCTACTCCACCGCCAGAATTTGTAAGTGTCATGGACAACACTTTAAGAATCAGCACAATAAAGAAAAAAACAGGGACCATCCACGGTGTATGCAGCATAGGCGAAAGGATGGTCTCGCCGTCATAATTCACCTCAAGTCCGTTAAGCAAAGGGTAGAGGGCATCGTACCCTTCGCCATATAGCGGCGGCAAGAGGAAAATCAGAAGCCCCAACCCGATTGCACTGACAGCCCATTTGGCATAAGGACTCTTGATATTCGCCATAGTGTCCTCTAACCATAGGGTTGTCCTGAGAAAATATATGGAGCATCCGCCGCAGAATATGCCCAGAAGTATATAGAAAGGGATATTCCCCATATTGAAAGGGGAAATAGAGCATTGAAAAGGCAAGGTGTCTCCGAGGAATATATAGGATACAACCGTTGCTGATACCGTGGACAGCAGCAGTGGCATCATTGAAGTCATGGATATATTGAAAAGCAGGATTTCCAATGTGAACAATATACCTGCCAAAGGGGCTTTGAATATGCCGGCTACAGCCCCTGCCGCCCCGCATCCAAGCAAAATGGTTATGTTACGATATGACATTCCCATATATCTGGCGAAATTAGAGCCTATGGCCGCCCCGGTATAGACAATAGGGGCCTCTGCTCCTACAGAGCCTCCGAAGCCGATCGTAAGGGAGCTGGTAAGAATTGAGGACCACATATTATGAGGCTTAATTCTAGACTCTTTTTTCGACACTGCCACCAGCACCTTCGTCACACCGTGGCCGATATTGTCCTTGACGACATATTTCAACAATATAAGTGACAGAAGCATTCCGATTCCGGGATATACCAAATACAAGAAATTGTACCACTCGTTGTTGAACCAGGATGTCAGTGCCCTGTGGATTGAATTAACAGTGACGGTCAGCAGTACAGCCGCCAGTCCACAGGCAATGCCGACGGCAAGGGAGAGTATGAGAAGCATGTTCTTCTCCGGAATCTTCCTTACGGCATCCTTCAATTTTGAAAATATCCCAAACACAATATACAAATATAATAAAGAAAGAGGAAGACTGAAAAGTTATTTTACTTCCCAACTTCCTCTTATATTGCCTATAAGAGCTTCAGCGTCTACGCGTCCGTGCTATCGTCTTCGTTAGTAGAATATTGGCCTATATTGTCATCCGGCAGGTCCTCGGTGTTGTCCCCTCCGGCATCGGATGATGACGACTCTTCGTTCTCATCATCGTCTCCGTCCAGCCACCTTTCTATATCCTCGATGTCATCGGTCTTGACCTTAATCCTTACCAAGGATATAGTGTCTTCTGTTTCAATAGTTACGGCATAAAAGCTTGTACCGTCCGGCTTGTCATATTTGACAAGATCCTGGAAATAGTCACTGAAGCCTTTCGGATATTTTTCGGCGAACACCTCTGCAAGAGCGGGGGACATCTTCTCGTAACTTACAACAATCCTCTTCTTATTTGATGATAGCATAAATCTGAATAAAATTTATATTAAGTCATAGTTCACGATGCAATAATAGGACATTTTTCTCAATCGCTACAACTTTTTGCAATTTTTTTTGAAAAATTCCTACTTTTTGAAGAAGAATGACTTTTGAAGCTTCTTTTTTTCAAGGTCTCGTTCCACAAAAACCGGCTTCATATCGCGCGGATCAATACCGGAATAGAACATTACTGAAGCTGTTGTCATAGGGGTTGGGGTAAAATCCTGCACCTGCTCCATGAAGATACCTTTCAGAGCCGGATTGCGTGACAGTTTCTCCATATCCCTCATGGTGCAGCCCGGATGCGATGAAATGAAATACGGCACAATCCCGGTACGCCGGCCCTCTTCGGAAGTGATTTTATCAAATTCGATTCTGAGTCTTTCAAACAATTTGAACGACGGCTTCGCCATATAGTGAAGCACCTTATCCTCAGTATGTTCGGGAGCCACTTTCAGACGGCCTGAAGTATGGTTGAGAATCAGTTCCCGGAGATATGGCCTTGAAGTCTTGTCCACATAGCCTTTTTCATTAAGGAAGAGATCATACCTGATTCCGGAGCCGATATAGGAATGCCTTATTCCGCGTATGCTGTCCACCTCCTTATAGAGCTTGAGCAGCCTCGCATGCGATCTATCCAAATTCGGACAAGGAGCCGGATAAAGACAGGACTTTCTGCGGCAAACATCACACACATCAAGGTTTTTCCCTTTCATGCCGTACATGTTCGCCGTAGGAGCCCCCAAATCTGATATATTTCCGGCGAAGCCGGGCAGTCCGACAAGTGTCCTGACCTCGTCCTTGATGGACTTCTCACTCCTTGATTGGATGAATTTGCCCTGATGTGCGGCTATAGTGCAGAAGTTGCAGCCTCCGAAGCAGCCGCGATGTGTCGTTATGGAATACTTGATCATATCGTATGCCGGTATCCGCTTGTCCCTATAGCGCGGATGCGGCAACTTCGTGAAAGGAAGGTCCCAGAACGAATCCATCTCCTCTTCGGTAGAGGGCGGATAAGGGGGATTTACTTGCACATAGCCATCTCCGACCGGTTCAATTATCACCGACGGGTGCATCATATTTGCATGGGTCTCTATCTCATGGAAATTCCTTGCCAATGCGGCCTTGTCTTTCAGACAGTTTTCATAAGATTCCAGCACAACGGCATCTTTCACCTTTGGCCGTCCTGTCATAAAGAAGGCAATCTGCGGAATTCTGCGCATGTCCGACAAATTTCTTCCAGCCTCTATGCCTCTGGTAAGCTCCAATATGGTCTTCTCCCCCATTCCATAACTTAGATAGTCCGCACCGGCGGTGACAAGAATCGACGGAAGCAGGCTGTCTCTCCACCAGTCGTAATGGGTGAGACGCCTTAATGAAGCTTCTATTCCGCCTATTACAAGCGGAATATCAGGATAGAGTTTTTTAAGAATCCGGGAATATACGGTTACGGCATAATCCGGCCTTTGGCCGGCCCGTCCGTCAGGAGTATAGGCGTCATCGTGCCTGATACGCTTGGCAGCCGTATAATGATTCACCATGGAATCCATTGCACCTGAATTGACGGCAAAATACAGCCTTGGGATGCCGAGTTTCTTGAAATCTCTAAGATCATCCCTCCAGTTAGGCTGAGGCACTACAGCCACTCTATAACCGAATTTCTGGAGCCACCGGGCAATGCAGGCTGTACCGAAAGAGGGGTGGTCTACAAAAGCGTCGCCGGTAAAAATAATCACGTCTATATAGTCCCATCCAAGGGCTTCAACCTCCTTTTTAGAGGTCGGAAACATATAGGCCTTTTCATTCATACCGGCGATAATATTAGTAAGTTACATCCTTTCAGGCAATTCGATTCCGAGTATGCCCATTGCTTTTACCAATACGGAGGCAAGGGTCTCGATCAGACATAACCTGAAAGACCGGATCTTCTGATCTTCCTCCCTTAAAATCTGGGTGTCATGGTAATACTGATTGAATTCCTTAGCCAGGTCGTACGCATAGTTGGCCACAATCGAAGGAGCCAAGGCCTGACCGGCTTCTGCAAGCTTGGACGGGTAGATATTCAGCAATTTTATCAGCCTTATCTCCTTAGCGGACGGCTCCGGCGATTTGTCAATCTCCGCCGCCAAACGGGAAATACCCTGTTCATCCGCTTTTCTGAGAATAGAACGGATTCTGGCGTGGGTGTATTGGATGAAAGGTCCTGTGTTTCCGTTGAAATCTATTGATTCTTTCGGATTGAACAACATTGTCTTCTTAGGATCAACCTTGATTATGAAATACTTAAGAGCGCCAAGCCCTATCATCCTAAACAGCCTCTCCTGCTCCTCCGGCTCCATATCGGCCAGTTTTCCGGCCTCCAATGAGGTGGCCCTGGCCTCACGGTACATCTTATCTATCAGATCGTCGGCATCCACCACAGTCCCCTCTCTGGACTTCATCTTGCCCTCTGGCAATTCAACCATGCCGTAAGACAAATGATATATGCTGTCAGCCCATTTGAAACCTAATTTCTTAAGAATCAACTTGAGCACCTGGAAATGGTAGTCCTGCTCGTTGCCGACGACATAGATGTGGGAATCCAGACGGTACTCGGAGAAGCGCTTTTCTGCCGTGCCCAGATCCTGGGTTATATATACGGACGTACCGTCACCGCGCAGGACAAGCTTTCTGTCAAGACCCTCTGAAGTAAGATCGCACCAGACGGAACCGTCAGCGTCCCGTTCGAAGACGCCCGTTTCCAGACCTTTGGCAACCAACTCTTTCCCCAACAGATAATTTTTCGATTCGTAGTCTGTCTTATCGAAAGTAATTCCAAGAGATTTGTATGTTTCGTCGAAGCCCTTGAAGACCCAACCGTTCATCATGCTCCACAAATCCCTGACCTCCTTGTCCCCATTCTCCCACTTTACAAGCATATCGTGAGCCTCTTTCATGCAAGGGGCTTCCTTCTCAGCCTCATCTTCAGGCACGCCTGCGGCAGTCATCTCGGCAACTTGCTTTTTAAGCAGATTGCTGAATGCCACGTAGCAATCCCCCACAAGGTGGTCTCCTTTCTTTCCGGAACTTTCGGGGGTCGCACCGTTGAAAAGTTCTTTCCATGCAAGCATTGACTTGCATATATGAATTCCCCTGTCATTCACCAAGGTAGCCTTGATTACATTGTTGCCGTTGGCCTCAAGAAGCCTTGAGACGGAATCGCCAAGCAGATTGTTCCTTATATGTCCGAGATGAAGGGGCTTGTTGGTATTTGGAGATGAAAACTCCACCATTATATTCTTGCCCGTAGATTCAAGACAGCCGAATTCCTTATTTCCGACTATCTCGGCGAATAACTCGTTCCAATATATATAAGAGAACAAGATATTCAAGAAGCCTTTCACTGAATTATAGCCGGCTATTTCCGGCACATTCGCCACAAGCCACTCCCCTATTGCATTTCCGGTGTTCTCCGGGGAGCAATGCGAAATTCTGAGCAGAGGGAAAGTCACTAAGGTATAATCTCCCTCAAACTCTTTTCTTGTAACCTGAACCTGAAGCTCTTCCGGCTGAATTTCAACTCCATACAAGGCCTTGACGGCTTCTGAAGCCTTGACCTGCAAATATATCTCCGGTGTCATCAGCCCAAATATCCTTTTAGAAGTTTGCTTCTTGAAGGACTTTTCAGCCTTCTGATTGCCTTTTCCTTAATCTGGCGCACCCTCTCCCTCGTAAGGCCAAACCGCTCTCCTATTTCCTCCAAAGTCATTTCCTGACATCCTATGCCGAAGAAAGACTTGATGATTTCCCTCTCCCGGCCTGACAATGTCGAAAGTGCCCTTTCTATTTCGGTATTCAGAGATTCATTGAAAAGCCCCTTATCTGCACTTGGGGAATCGTCATTAGGCAGGACATCCAAAAGGCTGTTATCCTCACCCTCAACGAATGGAGCATCCACGGAAACATGCCTCCCGGACACCCTCAGTGTGTCAGAAATCTTGTCCTTAGGCACGTCAATCATCTCCGACAACTCTTCGCTTGACGGCTGTCTCTCATTCTCCTGCTCAAACTTTGACAAAGCCTTGTTAATCTTGTTGAGAGAGCCTACCTGATTCAAAGGCAACCTTACAATCCTTGACTGCTCGGCAAGAGCTTGAAGAATCGATTGGCGAATCCACCATACGGCATAGGAAATGAACTTAAAGCCCCTTGTCTCATCAAATTTTTCAGCTGCTTTTATTAGTCCGAGATTGCCTTCATTGATAAGGTCAGGCAGGCTAAGTCCTTGATTTTGATACTGTTTAGCAACAGATACCACAAATCGGAGATTGGCTCTCGTAAGTTTTTCCAAGGCAGCCTGGTCTCCGCTCCTAATCCTTTGCGCAAGTTCAACCTCCTCCTCCGGGGTAACAAGCTCCTCTCTGCCAATCTCTTGAAGATACTTGTCGAGCGATGCGCTTTCGCGATTTGTAATGGATTTTGTAATCTTAAGTTGTCTCATATATATTTATAAAGTTTATCATAAAAATTCCCGTCGGGTCAGGCTTGCCCCACCCCGACGGGAATGAATCAAAACACCTGTGTCTATTCATCCTTGCCGAAAGCGAAGAATGAAGACTTGCCCGTAGATGTTACTCCGGCTATATAAATCCCTCTCTTGCTTTTCTTTGCAAGTGCTATTACGTCCTCGGCCTTGCTAACAGGCTCATCATTCACAAATTGTATAATGAAGCCCTCGGAAGCCCCTGCATCCAGCATCTTGCCGGCACCGACAGACACAACCTCAACCCCGTGCTTCAAACCAAACCGCGCCAAGGTCTCCTTTGAAGCAGCACGTATCTTGGCTCCGTAGAAAGCTGTCGTGCCGTCAGTATCTACTGTACCGGTGGCCATGGCATCTCCCTGGAATGTCACTTCCACTTTCTTGACCTTGTCCTCGCGGATAAGAGAGAACAGGGCGACATCACCTGGATGAAAGCTGTTTACTTTCTCCTGCAACGCGGAAGCTGTCGTAATCTCCGTTGAATCTATGGCGGTAATTATATCTTTCGACTTGATACCGGCCTTATCTGCGGAACTTCCTTTCAAAACCTCGTCTATATATACGCCTTTTGCAAAAGAAAGTTTCATTTTCTCCGCAATCTCATCAGTCATTGTCGCCATTGACACCCCAAGTTTTGCCCTTCTCACGGTGCCGAAATCAATCAGATCTCCTACAATCTTCTTGACTATATTCACAGGAACGGCAAATGAATATCCTGAATACGCTCTTGTCTCGGAGATAATTGCGGTATTTATGCCGACCAATTCTCCGGCCTTATTAACCAAGGCGCCACCGGAATTGCCGGGATTTACGGCAGCATCCGTCTGGATGAAAGACTCAATCTTGAACTGCCCCCTTTCCGGCATAGAGCGGCCTTTGGCACTGACTATACCGGCGGTGATTGTCCCTCTCAATTGTTCGCCCAACGGGCTGCCGATTGCCAGCACCCACTCACCGAGACGCAGATTGTCGGAATCTCCGAACTGCAATGCAGGCAGGCCCGTAGCCTCAATCTTAAGCAAAGCGACGTCGGTAGCAGGGTCAGTGCCTATCACTTTTGCCTCAAATTTCTTATTGTTATTCAAGGTCACCTGAACCTTTTCGGCATTTGCAACAACATGATTATTCGTGACTATATATCCGTCAGGGCGAATAATAACACCTGAGCCGCATGAGGTCCTCAATCTTTCCCTTGGTTCATCACCGCCGAAACCGAAGAAATACCTCAGTAGCGGATCAAGCTGGTACTGCTGCATCGCCTTGGCAGTAACTTCCACATAAACAACAGCATCCACTGCCGACTCCGCAGCAAATGTCAAATCCGGGTAATCAGTGTCTGTCAGATTGACAGTTCTATACATATTCTCTCCTGACACGTTCCTGACTCTTTCTACAGAATTGTCGGGATTGCATGCCTTGACTACTCCAAAAGCAGTGAAGCCGGCCAATATGACCGAAGCCACTACTGTAAATAAACCGTTTTTCATATAATAATGTTTAAATTCAAAATTTCAAAAAAAATCCGCCGTCAGGCAAATACGGCAGGCCATATAGAAAAATCAAAATATATGCCAAATCTCCGGAAAATAATTGTTACCTTTGTTTTATGAGTATTTTTGTGCCGTAGCCGCTATACGGCAGTGTCTCATTTGAAATCAGGAAGTTTAACACTAAAGATTTATTTACATAATATGAAATTTGTCGTATCGAGTTCAGAGCTTCTTAAAGGCATATTGACTGTGTCTAAAGCTATCCCTGCCAAAGCGGTTGAGGCCATTTTGGAAGATTATCTTTTCGTGCTCAAAGGCAACTTGCTGGAAATTACGGCTTCCGATATGGAAATCACGCTAAAGACCGAAATTGAGGTTGAAAACACAGAAGAGGAGGGCAGGATTGCTGTGCCTGCAAGGCAGATTACCGACCTTCTGAAAGAGCTGCCGGACCAGCCTATAACAATAAGCACTAAGAGCGAAAATTCTTTTGAATGTGCCTGGTCGGCCGGAGCCTCAACTCTTCCATATTTTAACCCTGACGACTATCCGGTTGTCCAGACTGTCGGGGAAAATGCCGTTTCAATAGAAATGCCGGCCGCTACACTTTCAGACGGCATTGGCAGTACGGTCTATGCCTCATCCGACGAAGAGAGCCGGCCAATAATGAATTCCATATTTTTCGATATAAAAGCTGACACTACGACATTTGTAGCCTCTGACCTTCAGAAACTTATATGCTACACTGCGATTGATGTTAAAGCTCCGGGAGAGTCTTCTTTCATCCTTAACAAAAGGCATGCAGGAGTAATAAGGTCCATACTTGGGAAAGATATAGAAAACGTGTCGGTGACATTTGACGACAAAATCGCAGTATTCAAGTTTGACAGGACCACGGTTATATGCTGTCTTGTTGTCGGAAAATATCCGGACTATACCACTATAATCCCGAAGAACAATTCAAACATATTGAATATCAACAGGCTTCAATTGCTGAATACCGTAAGGAGGATTGCAGTCTGCTCCCCTAAGGCCTCCAACCATATCAAGTTCGACCTCACGGAGGGCTCAATAGAGGTTTCCGCCCAGGACCTTGGCTTTGAAATAGCCGCACATGAAAAAATATCATGCGAATATAAAGGCGATGACCTCTCAATAGGTTTCAAGTCCACGCATATAACAGAAATCCTCAGCAACCTGTCTTGCGAGAGTGTGATTATGAAATTTGCAGACAAGAGACGTTCCGCATTGATTCTGCCGTCCGAAGAAGAGGCCGCAGAGGAAAAGGTGTTCGGTATAGTCATGCCTATAATGGTAAGGTAATATGGAGCTGAAACTCGAACGTCCTATTGTCTTCTTTGACATCGAAAGTACAGGGCTGAATATTGCGTCCGACGGAATTGCGGAATTGAGCTTTGTCAAGGTGTTTCCGGGAGGAGAACAGAAGATAAAGACATGGAAGATAAAGCCATGGAACTACGAAAAGAACGCCCAGATTCCTGTCAACCCAAGTGCAAGCGCTGTCAATGGCCTTACCGATGAAGAGCTGAAAGATTGTCCGAAATTCTATGAGGTGGCGGAAGAGGTTGTCGAATGGCTTAAAGACAGCGATCTGGCAGGATTCAATTCAGCCAAATTCGACCTGCCTATGCTTGCGGAAGAGATTGAGAGAGTCAGGCTGCATACGAATAAAGAGCTGGATATCAACCTGCACGATAAGAAAATGGTGGATGTCCAGACCATATATCATGCAATGGAGCCAAGGAATCTGAAAGCTGCTTACAGGTTTTATTGCGGTGGCGAGGATTTTGAGAATGCCCATACAGCGGAAGCGGACACAATGGCAACCTATGAGGTGCTCAAAGGGCAGCTGAAAATGTACGGTGACACTCTCAAAAATGACGTGGACTTCCTGTCAAAGTTCGGCGGCCGTCCAAAAGGTATAGATTATGCCGGCAGACTGGTTGAGGGAGACGACGGAGAGGCTGTAATTAGTTTCGGCAAACACCGCGGAAAGACAGCCAGGTCGGTTTATAATTCAGAGCCGTCATATTTCGCATGGATAGGCAACGGCGAATTTACCCTTGATACAAAGAGGCAGTTCGAACTCTTGAAACAGAAATTCGATGCTGAAAAGAAAGCACCGGGCAAGCCATTGACGGGGAAAGAGTGGGATGACGCGACAGAGGAGCTGATAAAGCATTTCGGCAGCAGCAGATAGATAGCCATGAACATCATTGTAAAGACATATTCGGGGCGGATAATTGTCCGTCCCGATACGACTTGGGAAAAAGACAACGAGGACTTTTATCCTCCCGATTTCGTAAGCAGAATGACGTTCACCCCGGTTATCACAGCAAAAATCTGCAAGCCCGGCAGAAGCATAGGACTGAAATTTGCCGGAAGATATTTTGACCTTACCGGTTTCGGCATGCTGGTTTATCCGGAAAACATGATTGACGGCTCTACGGAAGGGTTTGCCTGTGCCTCCTGCCTTGACCACACCTCCTTCCTGCCGGCCCCACGATTCAAGGCGGAAGAAATTTCAGCAGAAAATAAATTTTCCATATCCAAAGACGGCAAGGAAATATATAGCGGAAAAGGCTACGGCATGGATATGATTGAACAGGCCATTTTTGAGGCCACCTCTAAAATATATATCCGGACCGGAGACCTTATGGCAATAGAATTGGCGGAGCGCAATACGCTGACGGAGAACAACAATGCCAAGATCGAAGGCTTATATGAAGGGCACAAGCTACTCGACTTCTATATAATAGTTAAGTGAAGCTTCCCTACCCCTTCCGCTGAATATCTCTACTAAATCCTCTATCACCAGATCCGGTCTGACGGCTCCGCTCTCCCAGAAATCATTTCCACCGTTCGGAGTAGTTCTGAGCGTGTTGTTATATATGCCGCCCTCCCGGAAACCGCTAAAAGCTGGATGTATCCTGAAAAGCTGCCTCCTGCTCGAATATACGCCTGTGTTCAACCAGAAGTCCGCCTTCTTGAAATAGGTATATACCTCTTCGAGTGGCACAACCATAGAGCCGCTCTTGCCATTCTCAGAGCCTAAGACCACACCGCCGGCATCCCTTATCAGACGAGATATATAATTATCTCCTCCCGGTATGAACCATTGGTCTCCATAAGGGGCATTCAACAAGATCTTTTTGGGTGCGGCTATATCCTTTTGCACCAAGCTTTCATAATTCCGGCAGACTTCGTTGAATACGGAATCCGCCGTCCGCATCCGGCCTGTAAGAAAGCCGAACAGTCTGATGTACTCGGCCCGAGCAAGAGGATGAGGCTCAAGATACTCGGACAGCTGCATGACATTCACGCCCAATTTTCCGAGTTTTGCAATGCTTGGAGTTTCGTTTGCAGAAACTGAATAGGTCACGAAAAGGTCCGGGGCAAGCGAGACCACCCTCTCATAATCCGGAGAAGTTTCCGGCCCTATGTCAAAAACAGGATTTGTGGCATTCCCGGACTTTGTTTCATTATATCTTTCGATTATAGACGAGTCGGAGACAAAGCCTATTCCCGATACACCGGAAATAATTGAATCACAACCTATTGCGTTTATATAACCGATATATGAGGTGGACATTGCAATCAAGCTGCTGACCGGTCTGCTGACCGAGACGGTATCGGCCTTCCCACTATACGGAGAAATGATTACAAGGGCAGAATCGTTGTTACTGGAAACTGCAATATCAAAATACTCTGCATATCTGCAAGAGGACCTTGAAGGCTTAGCGTCTTCTCTGTTCCGGCAAGCTTCGCAAAACACGATAGAAAGGCAGGAAACGGCTAAGGCAAGGGAAAATTTGTCTGCAAAATATCTTAAAATATCAAACATTTGTTTTGATTTGGAGCAAAGTTACGCTTAATTATCATAAATTTGTCGGAAATGGCTTTTATATGAAAAACTCTTTCGACAACAAGGCACAGATGATGGATGCCGGCACAGCCTTTTTCACATCAAAAGAGGGCTACGGCAGCGTATTGGGACAGATAAAGGCGGAAATGGCGGTTTTCGGGAAAGTTCTTTCCGGACACGAAATTGAACCGGCCGCCCTGCCTTATAGTACAAAAGAATGTGATCTGTTCTTGGATTTCTCCACTATATTCAGAAACCGGTACATATCCTGCAAGCTCGAAGACGGAGGAAGCACGGGCGAAAAGACGGAAGAAGGAGAAGACATCAGGCGTTACGCCGCAGTATTGAAAGAGGGAAATACAGGCACCAAGCTGCGGGAATGGCTCTTTATTCTGATTATACTGCTGCTTCTTGGCTGTGGTGTGTCATGGCTTGCATCAGGGGTCTGGCTGGGCATTATAAGTATTGCGGCAGCCTTAGTTGCAGCCTACTGGCGAATAGTCCCAAGCAGGAAAGCACAGGAAACCGTAAAATATATCAAAAGGAAAATTGAAGCCGATGCGGCAAAAAAATAGAGCCACTCAAGGGGCTCGAACCCTCGACCTGCTCATTACGAATGAGCTGCTCTACCGACTGAGCTAAAGTGGCGTTCTGTCTGTCCTTTCCGAACAGGATTGCAAATATAGTAATTTTATTTTATTGAAAAGTGTATTCTGACATAATAATTATCGGTGGCGGAGCGGCCGGCTTGTTTGCGGCCATAGGGGCAGGCTCTGTTTCAA
Source organism: uncultured Bacteroidales bacterium (assembly GCA_947253655.1). Classification (GTDB taxonomy): domain Bacteria; phylum Bacteroidota; class Bacteroidia; order Bacteroidales; family UBA932; genus Cryptobacteroides. The sequence continues at coordinate 17,926 of CAMYAE010000019.1, read as the reverse complement.
ACGGGGCAAGCGTGACCTTACTCGAAAAAATGCCGCGTCCGGGCAGGAAAATAATGATTACAGGCAAGGGTAGATGCAATTTCAGTAATCTGAAAGATTGGAACGATTTCTCCGGTCATATCCGCTCCAAATCGGATTTTGTCAGACCCTCGTTCTATAACATGCCACCTGCAAAAGTAATGGAAATCCTGTCTTTGCAAGGTGTTGAATCGGTGGTGGAACGAGGGGACAGGCTCTTCCCGGTATCTCACAGAGCAATGGACGTTGTAGACGCTCTTGCAAGGGCTGCAAAACAAGCCGGCTGCGTCATAAGGACAGGCTTTGAAGTCAAAACGGCGGATTATAACGAAGAAAAACCGGAATTCAGGCTGGTTTCCGGCGGCGGTGAGGTTCTGACTTGCAGCAGACTGATTATAGCCACCGGTGGTCTGTCATATCCGGTGACTGGTAGTACAGGCGACGGATATACCTGGGGCAAAGGCTTCGGGCATACGGTCAAGCCGCTTTTCCCCTCCCTCACTGCAATAGTGCCATTGGGGTACAAGATTGAAAACACCGGGGAAAACGGCCACATAGACAGGTGTGTTCCGCTTTCTGAAAAAGGTAAGGCCCTTTGCGGAATAAAGCTGAAAAATGTCGGTCTGAGCCTGCATGTAAACGGCAACCTCGTACAGAATGAATTCGGGGACCTGGATTTCACCGACGGAGGCATAGAAGGACCTATAGGATTTGGTATAAGCCGGAATTGCGTTAAGGCAATATTGGACGGAGGCAAGGCAAAAGTCGAGATTGACCTAAAATATGGAGTGGATGAAAATGAACTGCGGCAACGCCTGGACAGGCTCTGGAAAGAGATTCAGGCAGATCGCAGAAGTGCCAACGCATCAATGCCTACCCGGATTAAAGTCCTGCTGTCAAGGCTTATGCCCAAGTATTTGGTAAAAGGCTTCATTATGTGCAACGGCAGCTTCATAAAAGGCGAAGGCAAGACGGCAATGCCCGACATAAGACTGATTGTGAAGTCATTGCAGTATTGGACATTTGAAATTGCCGGCTATGTGGGCTATGAAAGATGCGTGGTGACAGCAGGTGGGATCTCAACTGATGAGGTCTTTCCGAAAACGATGGAATCCCGGCTGCTTAAAGGACTGTATTTCTGTGGTGAAGTTCTTGATATAGATTCCGATACGGGAGGCTACAATCTGCAGACGGCATTTTCCACCGGTTACCTTGCAGGCCTTTCTGCGGCAAGGTCCATAGCAAAAGCTTAAATAACCCCGGAGCCGAGCATCTCGTCATTATCGTCATACCATACCGCGAACTGTCCGGGGGTAATCCCACGTTGCGGGTCATCGAAGAGGATAAACAAGCCGTTCTCTCTCATTATAAGGGCTGCATTTTGCAGGGGCTGGCGATAACGGATACGCACCCTATAACGGCGGATTTCCCCTATACTCATAGCCATGTCCGGACGTATCCAGTGAATCTCCTCCGGATCTATCCTCAAACAGCTGCGTAACAAGCCCTTATGAGCTTGGCCTTCTCCTACGTATATAATGTTCCTGTCTATATCCGTTGCTATGACGAAAAGCGAATCCTTGTGTCCTCCGACATTCAGTCCTTTACGCTGGCCGATAGTATAGAATTGTGCCCCACAATGCCTGCCGATAATTTTTCCGAATGGATTTTCCTTGTATCTCGTCTTTTTGATATGATGTTTTCCCGAACGGTAGGTTTCTGTCTCAAAATCTATCGAATACCTTACAGGCAAAGACAGTTTGAACAATTCTGCATCGGTAAGGTTTTCTATTGACGCAAGAACATCAGACTCCCTCCCTCCGGGTAAAAGACCGGAAATAGTCTTCTCTATGTAATTATATTGCTCGTTGGCAGTGAAATAAGCATCATATACCTCTACTATATCTCCTTCCTTGGCTGACAATTTCTGTTGCAGGAATGTCGGCAGATCCACTTTGCCGACAAAACATATACCCTGCGAGTCTTTCTTGTCAGCCGATGGCAGGTCGGCTTCGCGTGCAAGTCGTCTGACTTCAGGTTTAAGCAAGTCTCCGATAGGAAACATTGCTTTGCCAAGTTGTTCCTGCGTCAGTTGGCACAGAAAATAGCTTTGGTCCTTGTTCGGGTCGGCCCCTGCAATAATCCTATAAACCGGCTTGCCGTCCGCTCCTACGAGCTCATTGCCCTTTAAATCGCGCAAAACTTCTTTGCGGCAATAGTGACCGGTAGCCACCATATCCGCACCGAGTTTCTCGGCCACATGCAAAAAAGCGTCAAACTTTATTTCCCTGTTGCACAGCACATCGGGATTCGGGGTGCGGCCTTTAGAATATTCATCGAACATATAGTCCACAACCCTTTTCCTGTATTCTTTACTCAAATCAGTGAAATAAAAAGGAATACCTATCTTCCGAGCTACCATTTCAGCGACAAAGCGGTCCTCCTCCCATTCGCAGTCCCCGTGCAAGGTAGCATCAGCATCATGCCAATTCTGCATGAACATGGCGAACACATCATATCCCTGTCGCTTAAGCAACAGGGCTGCGACGCTGGAATCAACTCCCCCGGACAAGCCAACGCATATTTTCATATTATGTTTCTCCGATGACATAACAAGCTGCCTTACCGCAATATAAACAAAAAAGGGAAAGCTTAGCACATCGCACCGCTACGACCTCCTACCCTTGCTGCCTTCCGGCCCTGGGGGAATTCAGAGGGAGCTGGTCGTGTACGACTTTCCCTATGCAAATGTACGACTTTTTTTATCGATTGGCAATAATATCGGCAAAAATAGTGCTCAGTCCAGACTTATAAATATAAAAGGCATAATATCTTCTACCTTTTCAAAGCGCCATATCCGACCTGCTCCTATCATTAGTACAGCCAATGGACGTCCTCCAATCTTCTGGTACTCTGCCATAACCTGACGGCAGGCTCCGCACGGAGTCACCGGTTCATCGCACAATGTCATATCCGGGCCCCCGGCAATAGCAATAGCAATCATTGGCACTTTCGGTCTCGCTGCACTTGCAGCGAACATAGCCACCCTTTCTGCACAAAGGCCGGACGGAGATGCCGCATTTTCCTGATTTGAGCCGGTAAAAATCTCCCCGCCTTCCATAAGCACTGCCGCTCCTACATTAAAACCGGAATATGGGGCGTAAGATGTCTTTTGGGCCTCAATAGCTTTCTCGGCCAACCTCCTTTCGGTATCGGACAATTCCTCCATTGAGGAAAATTCCTTATAGTTTATTTCAATTTTTATGTTCTGCATATAAACACCTTTTATGGAACATGAGCGGATCAATAAATTTCAGATGCAGCCTCTGCACAATTTATGCCGTCAATAGCAGAAGAAACTATACCGCCGGCATAGCCCGCTCCTTCTCCGCAAGGGAAAAGACCCGGAACGCTTGCGCTCTGCAAGGATTCGGAGTCACGGACGATTCTGACAGGGGAGGATGTCCTTGACTCAACTCCGAGCAGCAAGGCATCGTTCGTAAAATAACCACGGATTGAACGCTTGTTCACCATAGGGAAGACTTTCTGCAGCCTCTTTACTATGAAATCCGGCAACAAGGAATGCAGAGGAGCAGAAACCACACCCGGATAATAGGAAGTCTCAGGCAAATCGTGCGACATCACGCCATTGCAGAAATCTATCATACGCTGAGCCGGGGCAGCCTGGGGATTGATTGCTTCCGCAACTTCGGCTCCGTTATCCGAAGCAGAGGCTTCCTTGCGTTTGGAATCAATAAAGTCGAACATCTTTCTTTCCACATCCCTCTGAAATTCCAAAAGAGAAAAAGCACCGAACTTCTTGTATTTTTCGGGTACATCTTCCGGCTCTACCGACACGACAACACCGGCATTTGCCCATTTGGAACTCCTTGCGGAATTTGACATCCCGTTAAGGACGATAGTGCCGTCCTCCGTAGCCGTAGGCACAAGAATGCCTCCAGGGCACATACAGAAAGAGAACACTCCCCTTGTCTCCTCCTCGGCTTCATTCCCGGTGGCATCGTCCGTTGACACCTGCTCCACAAAAGAATACTCGGCAGCAGGCATGCCTTTTTCCCATTGTCCGTGATACCTTATATTATTTATCAGAGACTGAGGGTGCTCTACCCGCACGCCCAAAGCAAAGCCTTTGGCCTCAATTTCCCAGCCTTTGTCTCTGAACATTTCGTAAATCTCCCTTGAAGAGTGGCCTGTCGCCAATATAACTCCTTTTGCATTGAAAACCTGCTGCTTGCCGCTACCGTCCGAAATGTCTTCAGCCTTAACCGTTATAGACCCGTTCTCCTCCTTGACTATATCGGTAACCTTTGTCTCAAAATGATATTCACCGCCTTTCTCAATTATTTTATCCCTCATCCTATTAATCAGACGCGGCAACTTGTCCGTACCGATATGTGGATGTGCATCAATCAGAATTGCCGGATCGGCACCGAACTCCACGAAGCGGTAAAGTACTTCCCTTAGGTCCCCTCTCTTGGAAGAACGTGTATAAAGCTTTCCGTCTGAAAAAGTACCTGCTCCACCCTCTCCATAGCAATAATTAGAATCCGGATTTATAACTCCGCAACGCGACTGTCCTGCAATATCGGTCTTACGCTTATGCACATTCTTCCCTCTTTCTATCACTATCGGCTTCAAGCCGAGCGTAATAAGCTTCAGGGCGGCAAACATGCCTGCCGGTCCGGAACCTACAACAATAACAGGCTCTGCATCAGCCACTTCCTTATATTCCGGTAGTTTATATTCTTCGTAATCTTCGTATTTCTTGTATGCCTCAATCTGGTACCTCATCAGCACGTCCCCCCTTGCATCAATCGATCTGCGTACAATATAGCATCTGGCAGCCTCTCCGGCCATTGTAGGCTGATAGGACTTTGTAGGGTCGATAACGTTAATGACGGCATTTCCCCTTAAATTAAGGGCCTTGGCCGCTGCTGTTCTTATATCATCGAGACGTGGCTCTCTGCCCACACGGCAGGTCACTTCAAATTTTACCATAATATGTTGAATTAAAAATCGGCAATTCTCGAAACGGGGGCAATATCCAAAGGCGTCCTTTCGCCGTTAAGATAATGAAAATAACCTGCAATCGCAATCATGGCGGCATTGTCGGTAGTAAATTTAAATTCCGGCAGATAGGTATTCCACCCTCTTTTGCGACCCTCTTCCTCTATCCTGTTCCTTAGCCCGCTGTTGGCTGATACGCCGCCACCGATTGTAATCTCCTTTATTCCGGTCATCTTTGCAGCCTTGACGAGCTTGTCCAAAAGAATGTCAATCAATGTTTTTTGGAAGCCGGCACAGATATCCTCCTTGTTCTTTTCCATAAATTCGGGGTCTTTTGCCATTTCGTCACGTACAAAATACAGCAACGAGGTCTTAACTCCGCTGAAACTATAATCCAATCCGGGAATGCGAGGCTTGGCGAATTGAAATCTGTACGGATCTCCCTCTTTGGCAAGCCTGTCTATTACAGGACCGCCGGGATACCCCAGCCCCATCATCTTTGAACATTTGTCAAAGGCCTCACCTACGGCATCATCTATAGTCTGTCCGAGGATTTCAAAATCCAAAGGGCTGTTCACACGTACTATCTGGGAGTTTCCCCCGGAAACGAGCAAGCACAGATAAGGGAAAGAAGGCTGCCTGTTGTCCTTGTCGTATTGCTTTATGAAGTTGGCAAGTATGTGTCCTTGAAGGTGATTGACCATAACTATCGGAATATCAAGGGCTATGCCTAATGATTTCGCAAAAGATGTCCCTACTAAAAGAGAGCCGAGCAGTCCCGGACCTCTTGTGAAAGCGATAGCATCAATATCCTCAAGCGTTAGGCCGGCCTTGTCAATGGCCTGGCTGACAACGGGAACTATGTTCTGCTCATGAGCCCTCGAAGCGAGCTCCGGTACCACACCACCATAGTCTTTATGCACCTGCTGGCTTGCTATCACATTTGACAAAAGATAGCCGTCCTTAATCACCGCAGCAGATGTGTCATCGCATGAAGATTCTATGCCCAATATTATATCTGCCATAATAAAATATTTTTCAGGCTGCAAATTTAAGAATATTTAAGTAGAATAAGGACATTATAGACTATTATTAACGGATAAAATGTTATTTTTGTAAATTAAGTAATTTATGCACGGAAAGCTATAAAAAGGTTCGTTAAAATATTCACATGGCTTGTAATCGCCTTGATTGCTCTCATCTTCGGAATACTGATTGTCGCACAATCTCCGAAGGTGCAGACATTTCTTGCCCAAAAGGCAATAAAATCGGTAGAAAAGAGCATTGACGGGAAAATTACCATTGAGAAATTGAGTCTCAGGCCGTTTGACGCCATAGTGCTGAAAAATATCGCCATAATTGACAACTCGCCCTACAGTGACACGGCAAAGGGATACGAAGCCATTGATACCCTTTTCCGTGCCGATTATGTGACAGCAACCTTCAGCATTAAGGGTCTGTTCGGTGCAAACAAGCTGAAAATCAAGTCAGCAGCTGTTAGAAACGGAGAACTCAACTTAGTCATGCCTCCCGAAAAAGACTCTTCAACGAGAATGAATCTTGTTCGTGTCCTAAATCTTGGGACTTCCCAAAAGGAGTCCAGCAATGGCATATCAAGGGTGGAAATAGACAATTTCAGATTCCGCCTCAAGAACTATAACTCTTACGAGAAAAAAGATATTCGGAAAGGCATTATAGACTGGAGCGACCTTGACGTGAAGGTAACTCGGCTCAGGGGGCACGGAATTAAGATAAATGGAAAGGTGATACAAGGAGTAGCGGACGAGTTGTCGTTAATGGAGAAAAGCGGATATATCGCAAAGAACATCACCGGCAGTGCCAAGGTCGGCGAAGGCCGCGTAAGCATCAGGAACGTCAGGATAAAAGATTCCTGGTCGGACATACATGCTCCGTCAATCACGATGACATATAAGGACAAGACTGCATGGAGCGACTTTGTGAACAAGGTGAGAATGGAAATCAAGCTGGACAAAAGCCATGTGGACATGGAGTCGATAGGCTTTTTCGCTCCGGCCTTGAAACAGACGGTAATGACGGCAGACATGTCGGCTGTGTATGAGGGCTACGTGAATGATTTCAGCGTCAGGAACCTGAACATTAAAACTCATGACAGCAATCTTTCCGGTATAATCAACGGCAGGATTACAGGCTTGCCGGCATCCAGGGGAATGATGACAGATGTGAAGTTGAAAAATTTCAGTTTCACACTCGCCGGCCTCGAAAAATGTATAAAAGGATGGGCGCCGAAAGCCAAAATTCCTATCGGCGGATATGCCCCTGACGAGGTGTTTGTATTCAATGGCGGGTTCTCAGGTCCTCTCAACAGGCTTTCGGTCCGCGGAAAGGCCAAATCCGGAGCCGGAGGTTTGAGCACTACTCTTGACATCAGAAACCTGATAGACAAAAACAGGGCTATTGCAATCGGAGGAGATATCTCCACCGACAATCTTGACATCGGCAAAATACTCAACATCAAAAAATTGGGTGAGTGTTCTCTTAAGACGACTATGAGTGCCTCACTCGGCAAATCGGGACAAAGCGTCAACATAGATTCGATAAAAATATTCAAGCTAAAGGCCTTAGGGTATGAATATCATGACATTGCAGCAATAGGAAAATACGAGGATGAGGCTTTCGACGGCAAAATCGTGTGCAGCGACCCTAACCTCAACTTCATTTTCCAAGGCACTTTCACGCCTTCGGCAAAGAGGAAAAATGCCGTATACCAATTCTATGCGAATGTAGGCTACGCAAACCTGCATGCCCTCAACATAGATAAAAAGGAGCCCTCCGGCCTCAGCCTAAAGACTATGGCCAATTTCAAGGTTGTCAATGAAAAAGACGTAATCGGCAACATTGATATAAAGGACCTCGTTCTGGACGACATGCACGGCCTGCACAACGTCGGGGACATATCAATATCATCACATGTCAATGACGATGCGTACAGAATAAAGTTAGGCTCGGCCTTTGCCAATGCAAGCTATGTGGGCAGCGGATTCTTCGATGATTTCATCAAAGACTTGAAAGCGGTTACAGCCGGCAGGGAAATCCCGGCTCTGTTCAAAGACACGCTTGCAGCAAGACAAGGCAACGAATATATGGTATCCATGGAGTTTCATGATACAAAAGACGTTTTAGCTTTCTTCGTACCCGGACTATACATAGCCGACAGCACTACGGTTAACATGAACATTAATACTGCAGGCCTGCTGCAAGGCAATCTCAAGTCAAGGCGCATCGCCTTTATGGACAAATACATCAAGAATGTTTCAGCTGAAATAGACAATGCCGGCAAAGAGCTGTCCGGAGAGATAATTTCCGACGAAATACGGCTATCCCCAATAGTCATAGAGAATAACAGACTCCTCATTTATGCCAAAGACAACAATATAGGCCTTGGCTTTTCGTACGACAACGAGTCGGAACTCACCAATTCGGGGGAAATTTATATGAGGGGGCGGCTGATGAGAGAAAATGGTTTTCCGGCATTGAAAGCTGAAGTGCTGCCCTCAAATATCTATCTCAACTCAAACGGCTGGGCAATAGGCCATTCAGACATAAGCCTTGACAATAAAGGCATAAAAATAGATAAACTATCCATCAACAACAACTTGCAGTCTATACTCATCGATGGCGGCTATTCCAAAACCCTAACGGACACCTTGAATATCACATTAGACAAATTCGACATAGGCCTACTGAACAACTTTATGAAAAAAGATTACGGATTGAAAGGCCGTATCGGCGGATATGTCGTCCTGTCATCGCCTCCGGGCAACGGCCCAGGAATACAGATGAATATGAAATGTGATTCCACTTATTTTGCCGGAGAGCGTGCAGGAAATCTGGATTTGAGCTGCATAGCAGACAAGACCGGGAAAGTTTTCAACATATCCTGCAAAAATGACATAGACGGGGAAAATACCATAGACGGCTCTGCAGTATATATTTCCAAAAAGAAAACGTTAGAGGGACATCTGTCTTTAAATTCATTCAACATAGGCTACGCCGAGCCTTTCCTTAAAGATATATTCAACGTCATGCAAGGCAGACTGACCGCAGAGATAGCATTTGACGGACCGGTCAACAAGCTGAACATCAATAGTGAAAGCGTCGATATTTCGGACGGGAAACTTGGTGTGGACTTCACGAATGTAGTATATGATGTAAACGGGAAAGCCGACATTAATTCAAAAGGTGTATATTTCAATAATATATCCATTACAGACAGATATGGGGCAGGAGGACAGGTCAACGGCAGCATAAAATGGGATCATTTCAAGGATATGAGTTTCGACACCCGTATAGTAATCAACGAAGCCGAGGTCATGGATATTCCAGAAAGCGCCGGCGCCGGCTTTTACGGAAATGTTTTCGCTACAGGAACTGTCGGCATTAAAGGGCCCTCAGACGCAATATTGATAGAAGCCGATGCGTCCACATCGAAAAGCGGAAACTTTAATGTCACGATGTCGCAGGGAGCTTCGGCAAATTCGTCCGACCTTTTGGTGTTCAAAGGCCTTGAGCTTCCTGACGAGACAGACCCTTACGAGGAGATGATGACACACCTTGCCAAAAAGAAGTCCTCAACGGGAAAGCTTGGGATAAGGCTACATATCAATGTCGACCCCGGCACTGAAGCAATAATTGAAATAGACAAAGAATCCGGGAATGTTCTGTCTGGCAGGGGCAACGGGACAATCAATGTCGAAGTGCAGCCTGCCGGCGACATTTTCAATCTAAACGGGGACTATAATATAACCGGAGGCAAATATCATTTCGACGCCTTGGGCATAGTCAAGAAAGATTTGATTATCCAAAATGGAAGCACTATAAAATTCAATGGGGACATTATGGACAGTGAACTGGATATCAAGGCTATATATAAGACCAAAGCGTCCATTGGCACCCTGATTGCCGACACGACTTCCACAACGAGGAGGAATGTGGAATGTGTACTGTCCCTAAAGGACCGGCTGAGCTCGCCAAGGGTCGGATTTGCAATAGATATACCGGACCTTGACCCTACGACACAGGCTGCCGTTGAAAATGCATTAAGCACTGACGACAAAGTGCAGAAGCAATTCCTGTCGCTCCTCGTTTCAAACAGCTTCCTGCCGGACGAGAGGTCGGGTATAGTAAACAACTCAAGGATGCTGAACACCACAGTAGCCGATATAATGTCCAATCAGTTGAACAATATTCTGGAAACCTTGAACATCCCTGTGGACCTGGGGCTGGACTACCAGAATTCTCACGGCTCGGATATATTTGATGTGGCATTGTCAACTGCACTTTTCAACAACAGGGTGATTGTTAACGGAACGATTGGCAACAGGAAATTCAACACGACCACGACTAACCAGGAGATTGTCGGCGACCTTGACATTGAAATAAAGCTGGACAAGCCGGGAAGCCTCCGCCTCAAACTGTTCTCGCACTCTGCCGATCAGTACACAAGCTATCTTGACAATTCCCAGAGAAACGGCGTCGGCCTTACATATCAAAAGGAGTTCAACAACTTTAAGGAGTTCTTTGCCAATCTGTTCAAGAGCAAGAAAAGGCGTATGGCAGAAAAGGAAGCCATGCTGAAAGCCGGCAGGTCCGAGGAAAAAGTAAAAATAAGCATCAAGGAGAAAAAAAATGGAAAATAAAGGGAAATTATACCTTATTCCTTCACCCTTAGGAGAACTTGCTCCGGCCGAAGTTATTCCTGGGCCGGTGTTGGAAAAGATAAAAAGCATAAGGACATTTGTCGTAGAAGAGGTCAGGACAGCAAGAAGGTATCTGTCGTCCGCCGGCCTTAGAGGACATATAGACGGATTGGATTTTCATGTGCTGAATGAACATACACAACCACAGGAAGTAGAGGCTTTTGCCGCTTTATTCGAGAATGGTAATGATGTGGGGCTGATTTCTGAAGCCGGACTGCCTGCGGTGGCTGATCCGGGGGCACAATTGGTTTCCCTATGCCATCGGCTTGGAATTGTTGTTGTTCCGTTTGTGGGGCCCTCGTCTTTGATGCTGGCTCTCATGGCGTCAGGGCTCAACGGACAGTCTTTCGCTTTCTGCGGCTATCTGCCGGCCAAATCGGATGAGAGGAAGAACGCTTTGAAAAGCATTGAAAGCCTTTCAAAGAGAACCGGACAGACTCAGGTTTTCATAGAGACCCCCTATCGCAATGACGCCATGATAAAGGATATAATATCCACATGCAACAGTTGCACACAAGTCTGTATTGCAATAAATATAACGATGCCGGATGAATTAATTAAGACAATGACGGTCGAGGAGTGGCGGAAGAATATGCCTCATATAGGAAAACGGCCGTGCGTATTTCTGATTTTAGGATGAAGATAGCTTTTCTGACATTAGGCTGCAAACTGAATTATGCAGAGACATCCACCTACGAAAGAGGTTTTGTCGCCAATGGGCTGGAGGTTGTCCCTTGGAAAGACAAGGCGGACATATATCTTATAAATACTTGTAGTGTAACCCAACACGCAGACAATAAATGCAGGAATATAATAAGAAAGTGCCATAGGATAGCACCTGACGCCACAATCGTGGTTACCGGCTGCTATGCCGAGCTCAAGCACGATGAGATCATGGCGATTGAAGGGGTAAGGCTGGTATTCGGAGCAAAAGACAAGAACAGGGTGGTTTCGGACACATTGAAAATGATTTCTCCGGATTACAAATCACTCAGTCTTGCTCAGGAATACAAGGAAATTTCCAAAGAGACCATGGCGGCCTACTCTTCAGGAGAGAGAACAAGGTCTTTCCTTAAGATACAAGACGGCTGCAACAACTTCTGTGCATATTGCACTGTCCCTTATGCGAGAGGGGAAAGCCGGAACATTCCGATTTGCGAACTCGTTAAGCAGGCCGGCCAAATAGCCTCGTCCGGGATAAAGGAGATAGTGCTTACAGGGGTAAATACCGGGGATTTCGGGAGGTCAACCGGGGAAAGCTTTTTGGATTTGATAAAGGCTCTGAACGAGGTTGAAGGAATAGAAAGGTATCGCATATCCTCAATAGAGCCAAATCTTATCACAGAAGAAATAATTGATTTCCTGGCATCGGGCACAAAGTTCCAGCCGCATTTTCATATTCCGCTTCAAGTGGGCAACGATGTTCTCCTTGCCAAGGTCGGCAGAAAATACACTACCGAATTCTTTTATGACAGAATAAGTTATATCCGTTCTCGTTTTGAAACCGATGGTCGCCCTAATGTGTTCTTCGGTATAGATGTGATTGTAGGCCTGCCAGGAGAGACCGAAGAGATGTTTGAAGATACATTCAGCTTCCTGGCGGAAAAAATCAAACCTGCGTTCATTCATATATTCCCCTATTCTCCCCGTCGCGGGACAAGGGCCGTCTCCATGCCGGATCAGGTACAAGACAGCATCAAGACATTGAGGGTCAAGAGATTGGAGGAATTAAGCAATAGGCTGAATGAAGAATTCATCATTGCCAATAAGGGCAGTGTCGGGAAGGTGCTGTGGGAGTCGTCCGCAAAAGGAGGAAAGATGTTCGGATATACCGGAAATTATATCCGTGTAGAAAGGCCATACGACAAAGACAAGGTAGGCTCTATAGAGGAGGTGATTATATGACACAGGAAGATGCCGTACTTACTTTTTTGGGGACAGGTACTTCTCAAGGCGTTCCGATAATAGGCTGCCGCTGTCCCGTTTGCAGCTCGCCCGACGATAGGGACAAAAGACTTAGGGCTTCAGCGTTTATCAGATATCAGGGTCTGAATATCCTTGTGGATGCAGGGCCGGATTTTCGGTTTCAGATGCTTAGGGCCGGTATTTCGCATATAGACGCTATATTGTTGACTCATAACCATAGAGACCATACAGGAGGATTGGACGATACCAGGGCTTTGAATTATATAAACAGAAGAGAGGTGGAAATTTTTTGCGAGCAGTCCGTACTGACGGGTTTGAAATACGAATACCCATACGCATTCGAAGAACACAAATATCCCGGAGCTCCGGAATGGAATGTGAATATAATAGATGAAAGGCCGTTTTATATCAGTCATTCCGACAACAGCAAGGAGCTGATATGGGTACACGATGTCGGCTACGGCTACAAAGCTGCTGACGGGAGTTTCGTGCCTGCCGGCAATAATGTACGTGAGGTCCGTCACGAGGCGTTCGGAGATGCTGATGTCCGAATTATCCCAATTAGAGGCTACCACGATAAGATGCCCGTATTAGGATTCAGATTCGGGAGAACGGCCTACATTACGGATATGAGCTCCCTGCCCGAAGCTGAGATAGGGAAACTGCGAGGATTGAAACATGTGACTCTTAATACAGTAGGCTACTCAAAACATCATTCGCATTTCTGTCTTGACGAAGCTCTGGAGCTGGCCGACATTATTGGTGCCGAGCACACGTGGCTCACACATCTGAGCCATAGTTTCCCTGTCCACAAGGAATTCTGCGAAGAACTCAGACACCTTTGCTCCGAAAGGCACATCCGCTCTTCCGTCCTCCCCGCCTACGACGGATTGACAATATAAAATTTTAAAAGCTATATTTTATTGAACTATGACTTTGACTATTCAGGTCTGGTTTCAGAGAGCCTTAAAGTTCAAGTTGGGCACGACATAAACCCCACTTTAAGTCTATTTTAGTACCCCCGTGCGGATTCGAACCGCAACCGTCAGAACCGGAATCTGAAATCCTATCCATTAGACTACGGAGGCATGTCCTGCAAATTTATATATTTTTGTGGAGAAGTCATCATATATGTGGGGAAATATAATAAATGTGGGGAAAATAGACGAAAATCAATTCAAAAATTCTCGATAATTGGCTACTTTTGTAAATACAATGCAACAATAAAGATTATTTGTTCAATAACTAATACAGTATGAAAAAAGCTTACATATTCCCAGGACAGGGCGCACAATTCCCAGGAATGGCAAAGGACTTATACAATAGTGTCCCAAAAGCTGCCGAAATGTTCGAAAAGGCAAACGAAATCCTCGGCTTCAGGATTACAGACATCATGTTTGACGGCACTGCAGAAGATTTGAAGCAGACAAAGGTCACGCAACCTGCTATCTTCCTGCACTCAGTTGTACTCGCAGCATGTTATGCCGGAATGGACGACAAAGCCCTTGAGACCAAAGGGCTTGGCAAATATAAGCCTGACATGGTCGCCGGCCACTCTCTCGGAGAATTCTCCGCACTTGCTGCAATCGGTGCCATAGGCTTTGAAGACGCGTTGAGGCTTGTCAGCCTGCGTGCAATCGAAATGCAGAAGTGCTGTGAGGAAGTACCTGGCTCCATGGCCGCAATCATCGGTCTCGATGATGAAGATGTGGAACAGATATGTATGGGATGCGACGGTATGGTAGTGCCGGCAAACTTCAACTGCAAGGGACAGATTGTCATTTCCGGAGAAAAAGAATCAGTGGAACAAGCCTGCAGAATGGCAAAAGACGCAGGTGCAAAACGAGCTCTCCCTCTATCGGTGAGCGGAGCTTTCCACTCCCCTCTCATGGAGCATGCAAGGTTAGAGTTGGGGAAGGCCATTAAAGCCACAGAAGTAAAACGCCCTGTATGCCCGATATATCAAAATGTATCCTCAAAGGCTGAGACCGATCCTGCCACAATAAAGGCAAATCTTCTTAAACAGCTTACCTCTCCGGTAAGATGGACACAATCGGTAAGGAATATGATTTCCGACGGGGCCGGATACTTTATGGAAATAGGGCCTGGCAACGTATTGCAAGGCCTTGTGAAACGTATTTCTTCCGGAATTTCCACCAATGGGCAAGAAGTACTTATCGAGGGTCTTGACACTATATAATAGTTACACAAATACATATTCTTTTCAGAAAAATGTCTATATTTGTATTAATATAGACATTTACGTATTCTAATATACAAGTATCACATTATAAACGAATTATTATGGCAAAAGAAAAGAAATTCATCACTTGTGACGGTAATACCGCTGTTGCAAATATCGCTTATCTGTTTAGCGAGCACGCAGCGATATACCCTATCACACCTTCATCAACGATGGCGGAAAATATTGATGAATGGGCTTCACGCGGCAAGAAGAACCTGTGGGGAGAGACCGTGAAAGTTACCGAAATGCAGAGCGAGGGCGGTGCTGCCGGTGCAGTGCACGGCTCACTGCAGGCAGGAGCACTTACATCTACGTTTACAGCTTCCCAAGGGCTTCTGTTGATGATTCCTAATATGTACAAGATTGCCGGAGAAATGCTGCCTACAGTATTCCATGTATCGGCACGTTCGCTGGCAACACATGCTCTCTCGATTTTCGGAGACCACCAGGATGTAATGGCTTGCAGACAGACAGGATTTGCAATGCTGGCTTCCGGCTCCGTTCAGGAGGCTCAGGATCTGGCCGCCGTAGCACATCTTGCAACGATAAAGTCAAGCGTGCCGTTCCTCCATTTCTTTGACGGCTTCCGCACCTCACACGAGATTCAGAAGATAGAGGCCATTGAAGAAGCAGACCTGCTTAAAATGGTAAGCAAGAAGTCTTTGGAAAAATTCAGGGAAAGGGCTTTGAACCCGGAAGCACCTGAAACCAGAGGCACAGCACAGAACGGTGATGTTTATTTTCAGGCTACAGAGTCAAGGAACATGGTCTACGAAGCCGTCCCTGACATCGTAGCCCGCTATATGGGAGAAATGAGCGAACTCACCGGTAGAGAATTGAGGCCGTTCACATACTATGGCGATGAAAATGCAGAAAACATCATTATCGCTATGGGCTCTGTCACAGAGACAATAAAGGAAACAGTAGATTATCTTGCCAAGAAAGGCCGCAAATACGGTGTCATTTCCGTTCACCTCTACAGGCCGTTCTCAGAGAAATATCTACTGAAAGTACTTCCTGCAAGCGTAAAGCGTATTGCAGTACTTGACAGGACAAAAGAGCACGGTTCCTTGGGCGAGCCTCTCTACCTTGACGTAAAAGCATTGTTCCAGGACAAGAAGAACACACCATTGATTGTAGGTGGACGATACGGCCTTTCCTCAAAAGACACGACCCCTGCACAGATTGTTGCCGTGTTTGACAATCTCGAAATGAAAGAGCCTAAAAACGGCTTCACTATCGGTATCGTAGATGACGTCACATTCAAATCTCTGCCGATAAAGAGCGAGATTTCCATTGTCAAGCCGGGCACTACCGAATGCAAATTCTACGGCCTTGGCTCAGACGGCACAGTAGGAGCCAACAAGAACACTATCAAGATTATAGGCAACCATACCAAGATGTATTGCCAGGCATATTTCGACTATGATTCCAAGAAGTCAGGCGGATACACCTGCTCCCACCTCAGATTTGGCACAGTGCCTATCAAGGCCCCGTACCTGGTATCCACTCCGGACTTTGTCGCTTGCCACGTTCCATCATACCTTCAGAAATATGATGTTCTGAAAGGCATCCGCGAAGGAGGCACATTGCTTCTTAATAGCCTTTGGGACGAGGAGGAGACAATCAAGCGCATTCCGGACAATGTAAAGGCTGTCATCGGAAAGAAGCATATCAATCTTTACATTATAAATGCCAGCAAGATTGCTATGGAAATCGGGCTCGGAGGCAGGACCAATACAATTCTACAGTCCGCATTCTTCAAGATTACAAATATCATCCCTTACGATGATGCAGTCAAGTATCTTAAAGATGCTATCGTAAAGAGCTACGGCAAGAAAGGCGAGAACGTGGTGAATATGAATTACGCAGCTGTGGATCGCGGAGGCGAATACACCAAGGTTGAGGTTCCGGCAGAATGGGCAGAGATCTCTGCTAAATTCGAGACTCCGGGCAAAAACCGCCTTGCTCCTGAATTCGTGAAAGAAATCGCCGACGTGGTAAACTCACAGAACGGAGACAGCCTGCCTGTAAGTGCATTCATAAAATATGCCGACGGCTCAATGCCTTCCGGCACATCAGCATACGAGAAACGTGGCATAGCAGTTATGGTATCCACATGGCTTTCTGATAACTGTATCCAGTGCAACACCTGTGCATTCGTCTGCCCTCACGCAGTCATCCGTCCGTTCCTTCTCACCGATGAGGAGGCAGCAGCTGTACCTGCAGGCACGAAGATACAGCAAGGCAAGGCAAATCTCAAAGAATACAAGTTTGCCATTTCAATATCAGTGGACGACTGTACAGGTTGCGGCAACTGCGTGGACGTATGCCCTGCCAAGGAAAAAGCCCTTGTCATGTCACCGTACACAGAGCAGCAGCCTGAACAGGAAAGGTTCGACTACCTCAATTCCAAGGTAGGCTACAAGGACACTGTTGTAAACAAGACACAGAATTTCAAGAACGCCCAATTCGCACAGCCTCTATTTGAATTCTCAGGTGCATGCGCAGGTTGCGGCGAGACACCGTATATCAAGAATATAACCCAGCTGTTCGGAGACAGAATGGTTATAGCCAACGCTACCGGCTGCTCTTCAATCTACGGCGCCTCATTCCCGGCTTCCCCATACACGACAAATGAGAAAGGACACGGTCCGGCATGGCAGAACTCGCTGTTCGAGGACAATGCAGAATTCGGACTTGGAATGAAACTCGGCTCTGACAGGGCAAGAGAAACTGTCGGCAACCTTATGGAAAAGGCTCTTGAATGCAAGTCATGCTCTGAGGAAATGAAAGCACTGTTCAGACAATGGCTGGACAACAGAGACAATGCTGCAATCACAAGGGAAATCGCTGACAAGCTTGTACCGATGATGGAGGCCTGCATGTGTGACTGCTGCAAAGAACTGCTTGTCTACAAGAACCTGTCTCTTATACACATCTCCGAGCCCACGAGACATCTCAGGATCTC
>CAMYAE010000018.1 GCA_947253655.1 uncultured Bacteroidales bacterium | reverse complement strand
AGAACTGCTTGTCTACAAGAACTTTATAGCCTCCAGAAGTCAATGGATATTCGGTGGAGACGGATGGGCATACGACATCGGTTACGGCGGCCTTGATCACGTTCTGGCTTCCGGAGAGAATGTGAATGTACTTGTCCTTGACACCGAGGTATATTCAAATACCGGAGGACAGTCATCTAAATCCACTCCGACCGGGGCGATTGCAAAATTCGCATCCAGCGGAAAGAAAATCCGCAAAAAGGATCTTGGAATGATGGCTATGAGTTATGGATATGTCTATGTGGCACAGGTAGCTATGGGCTCCAACCCAACGCAGTACATGAATGCGATCAAAGAAGCTGAGGCCTACGACGGTCCATCACTGATAATTGCTTATTCTCCTTGCATCAACCATGGCCTTAAAGCCGGAATGGGACTGAGCCAGAGAGAAGAAAAGCTTGCCGTTGAATGCGGCTATTGGCAATTATACAGATACAATCCGTTGATTGAGGAGACAGGCAAGAATCCATTCTCACTCGACAGCAGAGAGCCTGACTGGACAAAATTCCAGGACTTCCTGAAAGGAGAGGTGAGATTTGCTTCACTTTACAAGATGTTCCCTGAAACTGCAGGAGAACTTCTTCAAAAGACTGAGGAATTTGCGAAAATCAGATACAACAACTATAAGAGATTGTCCGGAAAAGAATAATCTTATAAGATAATCGCCAAGTGCCGCCGATGATTCCAAAAATCATTCGGCGGCATTTGTTTTTAACGCGTCTTTAAGCATCCGGCAAATTTTCTTCTCCGCAAAATGAGAGGACGGACTGAAATGGATATCGAAGGCAAATTCCGGCAGACTCACAGGCATCCTGAGCAATTTGCCGGAGGCCTGCTCCTCCCTTACCGAACATGCAGGTAGCACGCCGACGACGTTGGAAGAGGTCTCAACCAAAGCCTTTATGGCCTCTATTGATTCCGTACTGAAAGCGACACGGGAGACGAGATCGGGGGTAAGAAGAGAGTAATATTCTTTCCAGACAGCAAACCTGTTGGAAACATGAACTCCGGCCAAGGTAGAAAAAGGCTTTCGGAGATATTCACCGTCATCATCGGTAACGGCCGCTCCGGCAAGTACCCTATTTACCGGCGAGGCGACGACTGCGGCATCCATAACCCCCACAAGCAGGCTCTCCCTCTCAAAATCCATGGTGTCCGGGCTTGGTCTGACTGATATATCAATGTCATTGGCAATGGCATCTGTTGTACCGACCTGGCACGAAAGTATATCAAACCTTATCTGCGGCTGAAGTGCTGAGACCCTGGACAGGGCTATGGGAAGGATATAGTCGGCAACTACATGGTCGGCACGTATAGTGACCGGATGATTTACTGTTGCCAGCCCCGCCTCCCCGAACATCCGATCCGCCGAATCATACCAATACAGAATCTTTTCGGCATAATCCTTGAAAGTATGGCCGGCAGGCGTCAAGTTCACCGCACTGCTGCTCCTGTCAAATAATTTTACGCCGGTAGCGGTTTCAAGAGAATTGATGTTTTGGCTTACTGCCGGCTGTGAAACACCCAGAACCTTGGCAGCAGCCGTAAAACTGCCACTTTCGGCAACCTGCAGAAAGGCCCTTAACCTGAAGTCATCTAACATATTGTTAAAAATATATATGCAAAGATACGTTATTTAAATACTATTAGTTTAAAAAGAACTATATTTGTTAAATTATAAATGAGTTATATAATAATTATGATGAAGAAATTTCTTCTATTTATCGCCGGCTTATTCATCGCCATGCCGGTTATTTTTGCACAAGACGCACTTCAGCAACTTCCCAATGACACCAATGTGAAAGTAGGAAAATTGGACAATGGACTTACCTACTACCTGAGGCACAACGCAAAGCCTGCCGGACGTGCCGAATTCTACCTCGCAACTAATGTCGGAGCAATCCAGGAAACACCGGACCAGGACGGCCTGGCACATTTTTTAGAGCACATGTGCTTCAACGGCACCAAGAACTTCCCGGACAAGACTCTTTTAGACTACTTACAGAGCATCGGAGCCTCTTTCGGCGGCAATGTCAATGCTTCTACCGGAGTTGAGCAGACAGTATATATGTTAAATAATATCCCTATTGTAAGGGAAAGCGTGATTGACTCCTGCATACTTATTATGCACGACTACTCCCACTTCGTCACCAATTCCCCAGAGGAAATAGACAAGGAGAGGGGCGTAATAATAGAAGAGCGAAGAGCCCGTAGGAATGCCGGATGGAGGATGCACGAGAAATCTCTTCCGTATTACTACGGAGACAGCAAATATGCTACCTGCACTCTGATAGGAAGTCAGGAAAACTTAGAGAACTTCAGGCCGGAAAGTCTGCATAACTTCTACAAGACATGGTACAGACCTGACTTGCAGGCTCTCATCATAGTAGGAGACATAGATATAGAAAAGACGGAAAAGAAAATCGCTGAAATCTTCGCGGACATTCCTGCTGCGGTAGATCCTAAGCCAAAAGACGTCATTAAAGTCAAAGGCAATCAGGAGCCTGTAATTGGTATCATAACAGACCCGGAAGCGACCTCACAAACTATAGAGGTGCTATGGAAAAGCGAGGCCACGCCTGAGGAATTTAACAACACGGTACAGGGGCGTATTGAGACAACGCTCAAAAGCATAATCAGCAGTGTTATGAGTGAAAGGCTTTCTGAGATTGCCGCTAAGCCGGAGCCGCCGTTCCTACATGCAGACCTTGGCATAGGCAATATATGTGAAACCACAGAGGCTGTTATGGGCACAATCGGCTGCCGCGAGGGCGAGGCCATTTCCTCTTTCAAGGCTTTTTTCAGCGAAGTTGAAAAAATGCGCCGTTTCGGTTTTCATGATGACGAGATACAAAGGGCAAAAGACGACATTCTCGCTATGTATGAAAGTGCAGCCAAGAAAGCTGATACCCGCAAGAACGATGAACTTGTCCCGGAACTGATAGACAATTTCTTCGACAACCAAGCCTATATGGAGCCTAATGCCGAATTTGAACTTATGAAACAGCTGATGCCGATGCTGGCAACTCAGCTTATCAATCAGGTATGCACCCAAATCATTACCGATTCAAACCTTGTTGTTGTGTTCAAGGCTCCTGAAAAGGCAGCAGGACTTCCTGTCGAAGAAGACTTCCTAAATGCTATCCATGAAGTCAGGGAATCTGAAATACAGGCTAATGAAGCAGAGAGCATCGAAAAAGATTTCATTGATCCTTCGGCCTTGAAAGGCTCGAAAGTCAAAAAAGCATATACGGGAATCTATGGAAGTCTGGTATATGAATTGAAGAACGGCCTGAAAGTCATCATGTACCCTACCGATCTTGAAAAAGACAAGATATCCATAAATCTGTTCAAGAACGGTGGCCAGTCATTGATTGCCACAGCAGATTTGGACAGCTTCGAAGACAATGTATACGGCCTGTTCATGAAGAACTGCGGTATATCAAGATTCACATCTACAGTAATGGGTAAAATGCTTGCAGGCAAAAATATAGCTGTCTATCCATACATCAACGAGCTGCGTCACGGAGTGGCCGGCACCTCATCGGTAAAGGACTTTGAGACGATGATGCAACTTGCCTACCTGTATTTCGCCGATCCGAGATTTGATGAGAATGAGTATAACCAAGGAATAAACACGATAAACACTGTCCTTCCTAACCTTATTAACCGGCCTGATTTCAAGTTTCAGAAAGCAATGACTTCAACGGTTTACGGTAATAACCCAAGGAAGAAGATGATTAGCGAAGAGACTGTCAAGAACGCCAGCCTGTCAGTAATCGAGAAGAATTACAGGATGCTGTTCAATGACGCCGCCGGAGCAACAATGATAATAACCGGAGACTTCAAACCGGAAGATGTACTGCCTGAAATTCTAAAATATGCAGGCTCCATAAAGAAGGGACGCAAGGCCCTGAACTGGATTGACAATAACACCGACATCGTGCCGGGACATGTCGTAAATGACTTTAAGGAAGACATGCAGACGCCTATGACAACTGTCATAGATGTATATTCGGCTCCTGTTAAATACTCTTTCGAAAAGGACATTGCTCTTGAAGCCGCCACATATATATTGGATATGCGATATGTCAATACGATGCGTGAAGACGAAGGCGGGACATACGGGGCTCAGACATTCTCCAGCATGGATATAGAGCCTAAAGAGCAGGCGGTAATCAATATCTACTACAATTCAAAACCCTCTTCTGCCGACAAGCTGATGTCACTTGCAGTGGATGGCTTGAAAAACCTTGCCGAGAACGGTCCTACTGCCGAAGAATTTGATATGGCAAAGAAGAATCTTGAAAAGAATCTGCCTGAAAGCCGCATCAAGAACAGCTACTGGACAAATGCTATCAGAAAATACGAACTCTACGGCTTCGACAGCGACAAGTCCCGTGAGGCTGCTATCAAAGCCCTGACTCCGGAAGCTATACAGGAGGTGCTTAAAGAAATCCTCGCTTCCGGCAACATGATAGAGGTTGTAATGAGGCCGGGAAATTCCGCCGAGGCTGAATAAAATAACGAAGCGTGTTATTTGTAACCCCGTGAAAGTGTCAATACTTCACGGGGTTTATTATATTTAAGATTTTGAAGAGGCGTCTGCAGCTTTGTCGGAGGCGGAGCGTCTGGATACCTTGATTGCATCGAAACCTTTACCGTAAACTCCCGCCACGGAAGACACCGAAATAAAGGCATCCTGGTCAATCATCTTGACGTATTTCAAAAGAATGTTCAGGTCGGTCTTCTTGGTAACGACCATTACTATATTGCCCTCCTGCTTGGTATACCAGCCTTTAGAATAAAGGATTGTCACTCCTCTATGCAGTTCATTGCTGATGACATCGGCAATCTGCTCATGTTTTCTGGACATTATGAACACCTGGACAGACTGCTTTGAGCCTGACAAATAAAGATCTACTGTGTAGCCGTTTATAGTAACTAAAATAAGGCCGTATACGACAGTGGTGATTTTATCGGCAAAATTCACCAGGCTTCCGTCAGCCGTATATGACGGCACAAGGATGGACGACATTATAATCACGACATCCATGGAAAGAATCATCCTGCCGGGGGAAATATTCCTGTATTTATTTACAATCAACGCAATTATATCGGTGCCTCCGGTGCTTCCTCCGACAGACAGTGCCATGCCTATGCCGCAACCGGACATAATCCCTCCCATAATGGTAGACATCAGCTTTCCGTTCTGTATGGACAGGATATCAATAATATCGGCCGGTATAAGAGTCTGTAGCACATTAAGGCCGACAGAAGCCAACACAATGGCATAAACAGTTTTTGCTCCAAAACCTGTCCCCATTATTATCAGGGCAATTAGAAGCAGAATACCGTTGATCACAAAATAGGTATATCCCATTTTGATTCCTGTGGCATACTGGATAATAGAACTGACACCGGAAACCCCTCCGCCTACAAGGTTGTTAGGAACCAGAAATATCAACCAGCCTACAACATAAAGCAGAATGCCCAAAGTCAGCAAGAAATATTCTTCGATATTGGTCCATAAAGATTTTTTCAATGAAGACATATCTATTGATTTAATTGTTCTTTGTTACCCTTTCCGACTTTCTGAGGCACTCCTGTCTTGATTTCCTCAAAGCCCTCTCCATATACGCTGCTGGCAGGTGAAACGCTCATAAATGCGTCCTTGTCTATTTCTTTCACGATTTTTGTAATATCTGAGA
This sequence comes from uncultured Bacteroidales bacterium, assembly GCA_947253655.1. GTDB lineage: Bacteria > Bacteroidota > Bacteroidia > Bacteroidales > UBA932 > Cryptobacteroides. Next base: position 35,774 of record CAMYAE010000018.1, on the reverse strand, counting down.
GTTGCGTCTTGCGGACCAGAACCAGAAGTACATCCTTCTCCTGTTTCGTAAACCAGCCTACCGCCTTCAGGATAGTGACTCCCCTGTCCATATTCTCAATTATATAATCGGCGATTTTATCATATTTCTGAGAAAATATAAGTACCTGCACCGTCGATTTCCTGCCCAAAAGCACAAAATCCACCATTAGCGAAAAGGTTATCATGGCTATATAGCCGTAAACCATATCCTGGACGGTCTTGTCCGGTATGAAAAGGATTGAGGCTATGATGAATATATCCATATAGAAATAGGACTTTCCCAAGGATACAGGCCAGAACTTATTGATTATCAAAGCAATTATATCGGTTCCTCCCGTACTTCCACCGTAATGCAAAATAAAGCCTATTCCTACAGCTTCCATAAGCCCGCCGATAATAGGGACAAGAACTTTCTCGCTGATATATAGAGGCTGGCCGGGAACGGACTGCAGGAAAGTAAAATTCGGCAGCACCTCAAAAAACACGGTAGAGAGCAAGATGCAATATATTGTCTTGAAGCCTACACCTTTGCCAAGCACGATAAAGGCAATCGTCAGCAGTATCACATTCGCTATGATGAATGAATATGCGACAGGTATTCCGCCGTTGGTGGCAAACTGAAGAATTGTACAAAGACCTGTAAGGCCTCCGCTTGCAATGTTGTTAGGAATCATGAAAAAATCCCAAGCCATACAGTACACCAAGGTACCTAAGGAGATGATCACATACTCCTTGATGCCTTCAAGAATTTTTTTATCGGGCTTCATATAACTATTTTATGACAATGTTTACAATTTTCCCCGGCACGACAATCACCTTGACCACAGTCTTTTCTCCAATATATTTCCGCGTCTGCTCCATAGCTCTCACCTGAGCCTCAACCTCGTCCTTTCCGAGTGCCTTTGGCAAATCCACAGTGAATCTTGTCTTTCCGTTGAAAGAGACTGCATAGGTGGCATTGCTTTCCACAGTATAGGCCTCGATATATTCCGGGAAAACAGCGTCGGCAACGCTGCCGGTATTGCCGATATTGTGCCACAACTCCTCGGCAATATGAGGGGAGAACGGAGACAGAAGTATAACCATAGGCTCTAAGATAGCTCTTTTCGAACACTTCATATCCGATAGCTCATTCACAGCAATCATAAACGCGCTGATAGTTGTATTGAAAGAAAAAACTTCTATATCTGACTGCTCTTTGCCTATGAGCCGGTGAAGCACCTTCAACTCTTCCGGAGTTGGTGTCTCATCGCTGATTGCCAGGCTCTCTCCGTTGTAGAACAGGCGCCAGAACTTTCTAAGAAATCTGTTTACACCGTCTATTCCCTTTGTGTCCCAAGGTTTCGACTGTTCTATAGGTCCGAGGAACATCTCGTAAAGTCGCAGAGTATCAGCTCCGTAGGAATCGCATATATCGTCGGGATTTACCACATTGAACATGGACTTGCTCATCTTCTCCACAGCCCATCCGCAGACATATTCCCCGTTCTCCAATATGAACTCGGCATCGGCATATTCCTGACGGCTTGCCTTGAAAGCCTCTATATCCAATCTGTCGTTACGCACTATATTAATATCAACATGTATTTCGGTGGTCTCGTATTTGTCTTTCAAGCCGAAAGACACGAATTTGTTCGTGCCGATTATGCGATATACAAAATTGGAGCGTCCCTGAATCATTCCCTGGTTGATCAGCTTCTTGAACGGTTCAGGCTCGCAAACATAGCCGAGGTCGTAGAGAAACTTGTTCCAGAAACGGGAATATATCAGATGCCCTGTGGCATGTTCGGTACCTCCGACATAAAGGTCCACATTCCTCCAATATCCGTTAGCCTTTTCCCCAACGAGAGCCTCTTCATTATGAGGGTCCATATATCTCAGATAATAGGCACTGGAGCCGGCAAAGCCCGGCATGGTGCTCGTTTCCAAAGGATAGCCCTTATAAGTCCAATCCTTTGCCCTTGCCAACGGCGGCTCTCCGGTTTCGGTCGGCCTGAAATCGCTTATTTCCGGCAAGGTCATAGGCAGCTCTGAATAAGGAAGCGGAACGGGAATCCCGTCCTTATAATAAATCGGGAAAGGCTCGCCCCAATATCTTTGACGAGAGAAAATGGCATCCCGGAGCCTGTAATTGACTTTTCTGTGTCCGAGACCATTCTTCTCTACATAGTCCATCGCAGCAGGAATGGCATCCTCGACCTCCATGCCGTTCAGGAAACCTGAATTGCACAACTTCCCGTATTTTGCGTCAAAGCTCTGTTCACTTACATCACAGCCCTCAATAATAGGCACAATCGGCAGACCGAACTTCTTTGCAAAAGCATAATCCCTGCCGTCATGTGCAGGAACGGCCATAATAGCCCCTGTTCCATAACCCGAAAGCACGTATTCGGAAATCCATACCGGAATCCTCTCTCCCGAAAGCGGATTTATCCCGTACGCTCCAGAGAAGACACCGGTAACCGTCTTCGTCTCTGAAATCCTCTCCCTTTCTGTCTTCTTCTTGACGGAAGCCACGTATGCGGCCACCTCCTCCTTCCTGTCTTCAGTCACCAAATCGGCAACCAGGTCGCTCTCCGGAGCAAGGACCATGAATGTAACACCGAAAATAGTATCTACCCTTGTCGTGAAAACCGTAACGTCTTTCTCCTTATCTCCGCTCAACACCTTGAATAGCACTTCAGTGCCGTATGAGCGTCCTATCCAGTTACGCTGCATCTCTTTCAGAGAATCCGACCATTCAAGGCTGTCAAGCCCTTCTATAAGTCGCTCTGCATAGGCAGAAACTCTCAACTGCCATTGGAGCATCTTCTTCTGCTCTACCGGGAAGCCGCCCCTGACTGAAAGCCCCTCCTTAACCTCATCATTCGCCAGGACAGTGCCGAGTTTCGGGCACCAATTCACATAGGTTTCGCCCTGATAGGCAATGCGGTAATTCATCAATATCTTGGATTTCTCCTGCTCCGAATACGATTTCCACTGCTCCGCAGTGAAATGGAGTTCTTCAGTACAACTCGCATTCACACCTGCGGTGCCGTTCTGCTCAAAGGCATAAATTAAGTTGCTTATAGGCATAGCCTTTTTGCAAGAATTGCAATAATAGCTGTCGAACATCTTAAGAAAGGCCCACTGCGTCCATTTATAGAAAGCCGGATCGCAAGTCTTCACTTCCCTGTCCCAATCGTATGAGAATCCTATTCTGTCAAGCTGCTCACGATAGCGGGCTATATTGTGCATGGTAGTGACCTCAGGATGCTGGCCGGTCTGGATAGCATATTGCTCTGCCGGCAATCCAAAAGCATCATATCCCATAGGGTGCAGGACGTTATAGCCTTTCAGCCTCTTGTATCTTGAAAATATATCACTGGATATATAGCCCAAAGGGTGACCGACGTGCAATCCGGCACCGGACGGATAAGGGAACATGTCCAACACGTAAAATTTAGGCTTCGAGGCATCTTCCTTAGCCTTAAATGTATTATTTTCAGCCCAATAAGACTGCCACCTCTTTTCAATACTCCTGAAATCGTAATCCATTGCAACGCTTATTTTATTCCTGTTTTCCTACTTGATTTTTTCTCCAACATAAAGTCCACCGGTAAAGTGATGTAACACTTTACCTTGGCTCCGTTCTTGCGACCCGGCTTCCATGACGGGGAAGCATTGATAACCCTCAACACCTCCTCGTCCAAAGACTCGGCTACGCCTTTGACAATCTTGGCTTCTTTGACCGTACCGTCTTTATCCACAGCGAACTGCACATGCACTCTTCCCTGAATTCCGGCCTTGACGGCGGATTCCGGATAACGCAGATATTGGTAGACCCAATTCCTCATGAACCAGCCCAAATCCGTATGTCCCATGAATGAAGGCTTATGGTCACAGTCATAGTAAGAGTATGATTTATTGTCCGTTAGCGGTTTCTTATTCCGGTGGAATTCCGGTGCAGAATCGGCATTGGCCACTTCTCTCGTGAAATTATATATATATTCAAGTTCTTTCTCCATTCCGGAAAAATCCAATATGGACGGAGTGTCGGCCGGAGTATCATGCTCTGCATATTGTCCGGTTGTGAAAAAGACCGACGGGATTTCTTTGGAATAGAAAGCCCTGTGGTCGGACGGGTAAGGCTCCACTGCAGTAACTTTCGGCAATATAGGCTGCAATGTGCCGGAAAGTCTGGAAAGAAGCATATTCATATCCATATTGGAGGCTGTATATGCGTAAAAGTCCTCACCTGAGCCGAGCATGTCCAGATTTATCATCGCATCGATATTGTCGGTGTCGGAAAAAGAGCGGTTAAGGAAATACCAAGAACCGGCACAGCCCTGTCTTGATGCACCGAAAGCTACAAATATAACGGACCGGCGGAATAAAATGGAATTTGTGACTACCCTTCCGGCAAGCTCTATAAGCATGGAAAGACCTGAGGCATTGCCGTTTGCTCCATAATATATCTGTTCCTCGTCCTCTCCGTCGACTTTCATCAGATTGGTGCCGAGATTGTCAAGCCGTGCTCCCACAACGATGTACCTCTTGTTCAGTTCAGGGTCGTAGCCTTGGACAAAGCCGACTATATTGGCTGAATTTATCGTATCTCCGGATTCTGATGCGATGCCGAAAGTCTTCCCCGTCCTGTCGCAAAGCATCTCCACTCCGCATTCCTCCAGCCTGTCATATACGTAGCCTGCACTCGTTTTCTCGCCCTCGGAACCGGCCTTACGGCCTTTATTTACAGCAGAAGCGATATTGGCAACATGCCTCCTCATAGACGCAACGGTCTCGCTGTCATTCAGTTCCGAATAATCATAAAGGGACTGGGAAGCGGCTGACGGAGGCAGCCCCAAAAGCACTGCCAATGATATAATTATAGAAATAATACTATATTTCATATCCTATTCATTAACAAGAATCCAGACGTCATCCGGACAGAATTTCTCTTGCCTTACTTTCTTTAGCGATTGAAACGCATTGTTCAGATTGTCGGTATTGCATATCCCGACGGCATTGAAACCGTTTCTGAAATTTATAATAGTGCCGACATATCCGGCTTTCTGCACCTCGACCAGCAAAGATTCCGCATTGCGTCTTTGGGTGAAAGCTCCGACCACTATATAATATCTGAAATCCAGCCTTGTAGTGAAAAGCCCTCCCATTGCAGACGGATTCAATATTGTGCCGTTTATCTGTTTCAGTGAATCCAATACCGCCAAAGAGTCGGCGAGAGACTTCTCCACCTTTCTCAATGAATCCAATCTGGCAAGATGCTCTGCCTCTTTTGCTTGGGCAATCTCTATTCTCTTTGCCTCCAACTCCGCAGCTGTCGGTCTGCCTGCAATCCTCCGGAACATGTCACACCCCTGCAAAAGCAGTATGGATGCAAAGAATATGGTAATAATGGCTTTTTTCATATCTTATAAATTTTCGAGACCGGAAATTCCGGACATATCTGCATATTATGTGCAAATTTAACCAATATTAATTATTTTTGTACCCGTAAAGAATAAAAAGGCTATACAGGCACAGAATTTTAAAACAAAATAAGACTAAAATGGAAAAATCAGACTTCTCATCGTTCATTAGAGAACTTACTAATATACGAAAAGATATAGACAAATCGGCAGCCGACGCCTCAATAAGGAAAAATATTTATTTCAAGGGGCCTAATGTCTGGATTCTTGCCTTTTCAATCATCGTCGCCTCAGTCGGTCTTAATGTCAATTCGACGGCTGTGATAATCGGTGCCATGCTCATATCCCCTCTTATGGGACCTATTATCGGCATAGGCCTTGGCTTGGGAGTAAATGACACCCTGCTGATAAAGGGAGGTATGAAAAACCTGTTGGTAATGGTGTTTATCAGTGTCCTGGCATCCTGCCTGTATTTCCTTATCACCCCACTGAAACTCGCCAATCCTACCGAACTCCTTGCAAGGACAAATCCGAGCATCTATGATGTGATAATAGCCCTGTTCGGCGGAGCCGCGGGAATGCTTGAGCTATGCAGGAAAGAGAAAGGCACCGTGTTGTCCGGAGTTGCAATCGCCACGGCCCTTATGCCTCCGCTCTGTACAGCAGGCTACGGCATTGCATCCGGGCATCTTAGCTACTTCCTCGGAGCAATCTATCTTTTCTTCATTAACGGCATCTTCATTATTCTCGCCACCTATATAATGGTGAAATATCTTGAATTTGACGAGATCAAATTTGCCAATGAAACGACAGGCAAGAGGGTTAAACATTTTATAACATTGGTAGTCTTACTTGTAGCCGTACCGAGCATTTGGTCTGCAACCATTATGATAAGGGATAACAGGTTCTCCCAGAATGTATCAAGCTTTATAAAGGAGAACCGGACAATCGGCAATAATTACATATATGACTATCAGATAGAAAAGAGAAAAGGCGGAAAGGTCACCCTATTCATTACGGGAGGCAGCCTTACTTTCGCCGAAAAGGAAAGGCTTGCCTCTTCTGCCCAAAAATACGGAATCAAGGCGGAGCAGTTATTGTACAGCGAGCATTCTCTCGGTGCCTCTGAAGAGGATATGTCCGAAAAAATGCTCAAGACAATCTACGAGCGTGCGGACAACGAAATCAAACGCCAGGAAGCAAGAATTAAAATCCTTGAAAACGAGCTGGATGCAATCAGGGGAAAAGAGATACCGTATAACCAATTGTCCCGGGAGGTGGGCAGCCAATATCCTGAAATCCTCAGCCTCTACGTGGCCAACGGTCAACAGATTCAAAAAGACAGTCTCCAAGGCAGGCACAAGGTCATGGTCGTTGCAAACACCACAAAAGCCATGCTCCCGAAAAGGGTGAAATCCCTTGAAGACTGGCTGAGAATCAGGCTTAACGACACGACTGTCGTTGTGATAAACCAAAAAAACAGGAATTGACGGGATTTTGCAAATATCCGGCGGCAATCTCTCTGCTGGCCACAATAACGTTTAACCTATCCGCCCAGACGTTGCCGGTCCGGGATAATTCTGACAGATTCGGATTGCTGGAAGAATTATATATGCCGGCTATTCGAAATGTCAGACCTATATTCGGCATCAGGGATACCTTGTCTGTTATGGTCATAGGAGATGTCATGATGCACGCCAGACAATTGCAGTACAACTACAACGAATTTCTAAGGCCTATAGAGCATCTTATTTCAAAAGCGGATCTGGCTGTAGCAAATATGGAATTCACCCTTGCAGGAGAGCCGTATTCTGGGTATCCGGCATTTTCCGCACCTGACGGCTATGCAAGATATGCAGCCAGGTGCGGCATTGACATTTTCCTCACGGCCAACAACCATATTCTCGACAAAGGAAAGAAAGGCCTCGAAAGGACAATGGATATATATGACAGGATGCAGGAGGAAGGGCTGATAAAATATACGGGCATATCCCGAAGCCCGGAAGACGAGGCCCTGAATTATCCTCTGATTATTCCATTGAAAGAAATAAGAATAGCCCTGCTCAACTTTACCTACGGCACCAATTCAAGCATAAGGGAAGGCCGCCCTAAAGTCAATCTCATAGACAAGGCAGATATAATGGAAGCTCTCAAAAGGGCTAAGGCCAAAAATGCCGACTACATTATCGCTCTCCCGCATTGGGGAAATGAATATATTCTTAAACATTCGGACGCACAGGAGGAACTCGCCCTGTGGCTGGCCGAAAACGGTGTGGACATGATTGTTGGCTCACACCCTCACGTTGTCCAGGACAGTACGGTGATTATAGCCCCTGACGGCAGGGCTGTGCCGGTTTTCTATTCTGTAGGCAACGCCGTGTCCAATATGAGCGCAACCAACACGAGGCTGGAACTTGCAGTGAACATACGCATTGTGAAAGAACCTGACGGCTCATCCCGGATGATAGAGCCTACTGTAAAATTTCTGTGGTGCACGCTTCCGGGGAAACTCTTTGACAATTTCGGCACAATCTCCGTCAGCGAATATCTGGACAGACATGAAGAATGGATTGACAAAGCCGACTATAACAATATGAAAGCGACTTACCGGCGCGTAAAGGACGCAACCGGAATTAAAGATTGATATATGAAGAAAACCATTACCCTTGACACTATTGACCCCATAGAACTGTACGGAGCCGGAAACAAGATTTTAGAAGAGTTCTGCAGTTATTTTCCTGAATTGAAAGTGGTTGCAAGAGGCAATCAGCTCAAGCTCGAAGGCAAGCCCGACAGCATAGAAGAATTCAATATCCGCTTTGGAGAATTGATTGAGAGAAGACGCGGCAAGATGAATCTTACGGTCTATGATGTGGAGGATATTTTCGACGGAGAAAGCTCGGCTGACAAATTCCGTCTAAGCGGAGACGCTATTATAGTCCACGGCACCGACGGCAAGGCGATAAGGGCAAGGAACGCCAAACAGCAGGATATGGTAAAGGCTTATTTCGACAGTGACCTCATATTTGCCGTTGGCCCTGCCGGAACAGGGAAGACATATATAGCCATAGCTTTGGCTGTCAGAGCGTTAAAGAACAGGGAAATCAAACGGATAATACTCACGAGACCTGCTGTGGAAGCCGGGGAACGTCTCGGCTTCTTGCCGGGAGACCTGAAAGACAAGCTTGATCCATATCTCCAGCCGCTTTATGATGCCCTCGGAGACATGATACCGCACAAAAGACTTCAGGAATTCATGAGCGACGGAACAATCCAGATAGCTCCTTTGGCATATATGAGAGGACGGACCTTAGACAAGGCTTGCGTAATCCTTGATGAGGCACAAAACACCAATATAGGTCAGCTTAAAATGTTCCTGACGAGAATGGGGCCTGACGCCAAATTCATCGTTACGGGAGACGCTTCTCAGGTGGATCTGCCGAACAAAAACGATTCGGGACTCCTTAAAGGAATCAAGATGCTTAAAGAAATCAAGGGCATAAGCTATATATCCTTTTCAAACAAAGATATTGTTCGCCATGCCCTTGTAGCAAAAATCGTCAAGGCTTTCGACAAAAACGACTCTGTCGCCTCCAACGAAGCCGATGAACGTTAATTGGCCTGCCCGGAAGATACTATTGCAGAATACTTCTCGTATCCCTCCTTATAGGCTGCATCCTGGTCCTGGAAACGGTAGAAAGCATTTTTAAGGTATTCTGCAATGCTGACCTTGATAGTATTGTCTTTCGTGATTGCAAATGCCTTTTCAAAAGGTGCTATGCAAGACTTCAACTGCTTCTCGAACTCATTGACAAGGGCCTGGTACTTGGTGTCGTCAAGCTCTTCCTGAGCTTTAGTCTGCAGGTCAAGTGCCTTGTTATAGAACATAATGCCCTCTCCTATATAGCCGTACTCATAATTAGGATCTATCTCGGCACACTTCTCATAAGCAGCAATTGCCTCCTCATTCTCGCCAAGCTGTGCGTGAATATTGCCCTCTACATAGTAGAGAGAAGCGTTTTTTGGCTCATTTGCTTTCGCCTTGTCCAAAAGGCTGAACAGCTTCTGAGGATTCTCCTTGTTCTTTATATAATAATTGATAAGACCGATAAGAATGCTCTGGCTCTGTGGGAATTTCTCAAATCCTTCCTCAAGATATTTCTTTGCATTCAGGCTGTCCACATCAGCAAGCTTTGAGAAGATCTCCCCGTCGGCGGCATAATAGCCGTTGTCGTAGCATGTGTTGAAGAAGCCTTTTGCACGTTCCAAATCCTTGCACATCCAGGCAGTAAGTCCTGCATTATAGATTGCGTTTGTATCAAGTTTGGCAAGAGGCTCGGACATGGACACTTTGGATGCTTTCTCGAAAGCTGAGCTGGCCAAATCCATTTTGCCTAATTGGTAATAGGTATAGCCCTCCTGGGTATATTTGCCCGCGATGGACTCAAATGCCGCAGACACATCCTTCCCTGTCTTATTGTCAATAGAATATGCCTTAGCATAGGCCATATAGGCCTTGTCAAGGGCATCAGGATAGACAGGAGCAGTAATCTCTATGATAGACAGCTGTCCGCCTGCGCTGAAATAGAGGTTCTTGTCTTGATAAACCTCTTTGAGCATCTGTGCGCCTGCCACTGTAACCTCCTCCGATGATGACGGCTTTACATTGCCCATAACGAGTGGGAGTTCGGTCTTGGACATCCCTATCCATATATTCCCGGCAGGGGTGTCATAAGCTGTGACATAGGACTGTCCCAATTTTTTCCAAGTATTGGCCTTGACGTTTTTCTTAGGATTCTGCGAAGCCGCTTCAGCCGCCTCGACAGCCTTCTTGGCGTCTGCCACGGTCTTAATCTGTGCATCTGCCGCCTTAACAGTAGCCAAAAGCGCCAACGCAACTAAAATCTTTTTAACATTAGGTTTCATAACTGTTCAATTATTAAGTTATTGTTCATTTCCTTCGGACTGAGGCTCATCCGTAGCCTGCTCGTCCTCATCATTCTTTGTAACCACCGACACGGAAGCAATTGCATCTCCGTCTTTGATATTTATCAGTTTGACGCCCTGCGTAGCCCTTCCGGCCACCCTTATATCGGACACCGCCATTCTGATTGTAAGCCCTGAGCGATTGATAATCATAAGGTCATCATCGTCAGTTACATTCTGCATTGCAACAAGCTTGCCAGTCTTTTCGGTAATGTTCAGAGTCTTCACTCCCTTGCCGCCCCTCCTGGTCAACCTGTACTCATCGAAATCGGTACGTTTGCCAAAGCCGTTCTCACTGACAACCAGCACGGTATGAGCTGCGGCATCCTCAGCTGACGGGTCATAGACAATAGAGCCTATCACCTGGTCGTCATCCCCGATGTTTATGCCACGCACTCCGGAAGCGGTACGGCCCATTGGCCTTGCGTCCGTCTCTTCGAAGCGGCAACAATTACCGTTCATTGCAGCAATCAGCATCTGGCTGCGACCGTTGGTCAGCACTGCATCCAAGAGTTCGTCGCCCTCCCTGATCGTAATGGCATTAATACCGTTTACCCTCGGCCTTGAATAGGCCTCCAAAGTGGTTTTCTTGATTATTCCTCTCTTTGTGGTAAGGATGATATAATTATTGTTGATATATTCAGGGTCATCCAGATTATTGACATTCATAATGGCCTTGATCTTATCATCAGGTATATTCAGGACATTCTGGATTGCCCGGCCCTTGGTGGCTCTGGCTCCTTCCGGCACCTCATAGACCTTGAGCCAATAGCAGCGGCCGCGTTCGGTGAAGAACAGCATAGTGCTGTGCATGTTGGCTATGTACATGTGGTCTATAAAGTCCTCATCCCTGGTGGAACTGGCCTTCATGCCCACTCCTCCCCTGTTCTGCGTCTTGAATTCAGTCAGGTCTGTCCTCTTGATATATCCGAGATGCGAAATCGTGATGACTACATCATCATCGGCATAAAAATCCTCCGGATTGAACTCCTCTGCATTAGGAACAATTACGCTCCGACGCTCATCGCCGTACTTGGCTTTAAGCTCTTCGGTCTCACGCTTGACAATGCCAAGTTGAAGTTCTTCGCTGCCAAGCACTTCGTTGCAATAAGTTATAAACTTCATTAGCTCATCATATTCGGACTGGAGCTTGGCACTTTCAAGTCCGGTAAGCTGCCGCAGACGCATTTCCACTATTGCAGTAGCCTGCGCGTCTGAAAATCCGAAAGCGTCTATAATCTCGGCCTTGGCATCGTCCACGCTCTTTGATGCCCTGATTATTCTGATAATCTCATCAATGACATCAATGGCTTTCAAAAGTCCCTCCAATATATGAGCACGCTTCTGAGCCTTTTCCAACTCGAATTTTGTTCTTCTGACAACGACCTCGTGACGGAATTCCACGAAAGTGCGGATCATGTCCTTGAGGCTCATGGTCATCGGCCTGCCTTTTACAAGGGCTACATTGTTGATAGGGAAGCTTGACTGCAAGGCGGTATATTTGAACAGAGTGTTCAGCACCACATTTGAGTTGTAGCCCTGCTTCACCTTGATGACTACACGTACCCCTTCCCTTGACGTCTCGTCGTTGATATATGAAATGCCTTCAAGCCTCTTGTCCTCTACCATCTGACCGATTTTCTCAATCATATCTTTTTTGTTCACCATATATGGTATTTCGGATATGATTATGGTCTCCCTGCCATTATCGGCGACCTCTATTTCGGTCTTCGCCCTCATTATGACCCTGCCTCTACCGGTCTCGTAGGCATCTCTTATGCCGGAAATGCCCTGAATTATGCCCCCTGTCGGGAAATCCGGACCTTTGACATAAGCCATAAGGCCGTCTGTATCGATCTCAGGATTATCTATATAGGCACAAATGGCGTCGCAGCACTCCGAAAGGTTGTGCGGAGCCATATTCGTGGCCATACCTACGGCAATACCGGATGAGCCGTTGAGCAATAGCAGAGGAGCCTTTGTCGGCAGCACAGTAGGCTCGTAGATAGTATCATCAAAGTTCAGCTGGAAATTTACCGTATCCTTGTCTATATCCCCAAGTATATCCTCAGTTATCTTTTCCAGCTTGGCCTCAGTATATCTCATCGCGGCGACAGGATCTCCGTCCATAGAGCCGAAGTTGCCCTGTCCGAATACCAACGGGTAACGCTGATTCCAGTTCTGGGCCAGACGGGCCATAGCATCGTATACGCTCGAATCTCCATGCGGGTGAAACTTACCGAGCACCTCTCCGACAATCCTTGCGGACTTCTTGGTGGAGCCGGAATAGTTCAGACCCAATCCGGACATCCCGAAAAGGACTCTCCTTTGTACCGGCTTCAGACCGTCCCTCGCATCAGGCAAGGCCCTTGAGACAATTACCGACATCGAATAGTCGATATAGGCACTTCTCATCTCTTCATCAATACTGACCTCTTGTATAGTCCCGTTCAATCCTTCTTCACTTATTTTTTCGTCAATATCCATAATATTTTATTATACTCTTAAACATGCAAATTTAAGAAAATTTTCTTTTTGCTGCAACTGTCCCGGCCCATTGCGGCTATTTATTCATTGACAGTTTTTTTATTATCTTTGCTTTGACATTAAGGTAATTTATGGATATAAAAATATCAGACGAACTTAACGCCATCATCTCTTATGCGAGAGAAGAGGCTATGCGGACCGGGAGCTACGGCATCGGCCCCGACCACTTGTTTCTTGCAATCATCAGACACGATGACAATCAGGCTGCCTGTACGCTTAAAGAGATGGATGTAGATATGGATGCATTAAAGCAGTTCATCGACTCCAGAATCTTCACAAACGAACGCATACCGTTTTCCGAACTTGACAACATAACATTCTCAAGAAGCTCGCAAAACGTGCTGAGCCTTACCATAATGGAGGCGACAAGACTAAAGGAAACCGAAGCCTCTCCCAAGCACCTTCTGCTTGCACTATGCAGGATTACAGGTAGTTACGGCCAGGCATACCTCAGAAATATCGGTGTCGACTACGGACGGATCCTTACCTATATGGAAAAGAGCGGGATGCTTGGCAATCCTGCCGGCAGCGAAGCTGAAAATAACGAGGACAATCCCGGCATTGATGAAGAGACCGAAAGGCAGGAGGCAAAGAAGAAAGACAATATCGAAGAATTCGGATATGACCTCACAAAGGCTGCCGCCGAAGGCAGGCTCGACCCTGTAGTGGGCAGAGACTTAGAGATAGGACGTGTCATAGAAATTCTTGGGAGAAGGAAAAAGAACAATCCTATGCTTATAGGGGAGCCGGGTGTGGGAAAATCAGCAATAGTCGAGGGTATTTCCCTGCGTATAGCCTCAGGAGAAACACCGCCCGTCCTCGCCAAAAAGCGGATAATCTCGCTGGACATCGCCTCTGTCGTGGCAGGGACAAAATACAGAGGGGATTTTGAAAAAAGGCTTAAGTCCATTATCAGTGCGGCTTCCAAGGATCCCGACCTGATTCTCTTTATAGACGAATTTCATACGATAGTCGGTGCAGGAGGTGCACAAGGCAGTTTGGATGCCGCCAATATGCTTAAACCGGCACTTGCAAGAGGTGATATCCAGTGCATAGGGGCAACCACCATGGATGAATTCAGGAAAATAGTTGAAAAAGACGGAGCCCTTGACAGGAGGTTTCAGAAAATCATAGTTTCCTCCACTGACATCAACCAGTCCATTGACATTCTCCGGAAGATTAAGACAAACTATGAGGAGTTCCACAAAGTCACCTATACCGATGAGGCCTTGCAGGCATGTGTAAGGCTCACAGAACGCTATCTTACAGACAAGTCCCTGCCTGACAAGGCGATAGACGCATTGGACGAGGCCGGGTCTATGGTGAGAATTACCAAAGGCGGCAAAAAGGACTCCGGTATTGTAACCGAAGAGGATATTGCTACGGTGGTTTCAAAAATGAGCGGCATTCCCGTAAACAAGGTCGCAGAATCAGAGGGCAACCGCATTCTCAAAATGAAAGAGAGGCTGCAGGCGAGAATCATAGGACAGGATGAGGCTATAGACACTGTGGTAGGGGCCATAAGACGCAACCGGGCAGGTCTGAAAGACCCTGGCAGGCCTATCGGCTCATTCCTTTTCTTCGGCCCTACCGGAGTCGGAAAGACCCAGCTCGCAAAATGCCTTGCAGAGTATCTGTTTGACTCCGAAGACAATATAGTCAGGATAGACATGAGCGAATATATGGAGAAATTCTCAGTCTCCAGACTAATTGGAGCCCCTCCGGGCTATGTCGGCTATGAAGAAGGCGGACAGTTGAGCGAAAGGGTCAGAAGAAAGCCGTATTGTGTAGTGCTTTTGGACGAGATTGAGAAAGCGCATCCGGACATCTTCAACATTCTGCTGCAAGTCATGGATGACGGGAGACTGACAGACAGCGAGGGAAGGACAGTAAGTTTCCGCAACACCATTCTCATCATGACATCCAATGTAGGAAGTCGCGAAATTGAAGAATACGGCACCGGAGTGGGATTTACCACCTCCGTAAGCAATGTTAAGAGAAGCAGGCAGGCCATATTGGAAAAGGCGGTAAAGAAAGCCTTTCCTCCGGAATTCATAAACAGGGTGGACGAGCAGGTCTTCTTCAATTCTCTCTCTCGTGACGACATAGAACGCATCATTGACATTGAACTTAAAAGCTTGAAGCAGAGGGCGGAAGAGTCAGGCTACAAATTGAGCATAACCCCTACAGCCAAGAAATTCATAGCGGAAGAAGGGTTTGACCCTGCCTACGGAGCAAGACCTCTTAAACGTGCGATAATGAGATATGTAGAAGACCCGGTTTCCGAGTTTATCATCACCGACAGGGTCTTGAACCGCCGGAAAACATCTTCCGGACTTAGGCAGATTAAAGTAAGTCTTGACAAAAACGGCACAAAGGTCACGCTTAAAGAAGAAGAGCCTATACCGGTCGCAGATTAACTGCCGGCCGGGGTCAGGCCGCCTTTACATCCATTATTTCAAGACCCATATCGTCAATCATATTGACTAGCTCGTTGAATGAGGCTTCTGAGGAAATGATTGAACTCAGTGCATCGAGGTTGTATTCCGTATTTTTCATATCACCTGTTTTTTTGTTTCTGATGCAAAGATACGCAGCGGTTGTGCCAAACTAAGGCACAGTCGTAAAAAGATAATAAAAAAAACTTCCGATCCGGGACCGGAAGTTTCATATTCAAATCGGACAAGACTATCGGGTCAGACGGTCAAGAGCCAGGCAGACAAGTTCTCTTACCTGCGGCTTATAGTCCGGATTGCTGTTCTTCATATAACGGTTTGCAATTATGCAGCACACCGTTCCTGCCTCATGGCCAAGATGGGCGGCGATCCCGGCAATCGCAGAACCCTCCATTTCAAAATTGGTTATGCGATAGTCTCCGTCGTAGCTGAAAGTTTCAAAAGAGTTCAGCATGTCAGGCATAGCCAAAGGCATTCTAAGCACTCTTCCCTGAGGGCCGTAGAAGCCCGATGCGGAAATGGTTACCCCCCTGATTGTACAATCTGCGAACTTGTCGATAAGCTTCCGGCTGTTCCTTACAAAATACGGCGACGGCAGATGCTTGTCCCAGCCCACGTGCTTCTTGAAAGCCTCCTCCATTTCCACAACAGAGATTTTGTCTCTGTCTGCATACCAATTCAGAAGACCGTCACAGCCGACTGAAATATGGGAGAAGACGTATGAGCCTAATGGGATGTCGGGTTGGATTGCCCCGGAAGTGCCAATTCTTAGCACATTCAGCGTTCTGTGCTCTCTGTTGGGCTCCCTTGTTTCCAAATTAATGTTTGCCAGAGCATCGAGTTCGTTCATGACTATATCGATGTTGTCGGTACCTATTCCTGTAGACAATACAGTGACCCGTTTGCCGTTGTAACGGCCGGTGACTGAAACAAATTCTCTGGACTGGTGCCGGAATTCGATATCGTTCAGAAACTCGGCAACCATATCAACCCTGCCGGGATCACCTACAAGTATCACATTGCTTGCTAATTCCTCCGGCTTCAGATGCAAATGGAAAATGGAGCCGTCGGCATTGATTATCAATTCAGATTCAGCTATTCTCATAGTAATAAAAAAATTAGTTGGATAACAAAAATAGGTTTTTATTCTCGGAATTCCTATTTTTGCAATGAAAACAAAAATTAATTTTATGTGGCAGAGAATACAGACATTATACTTGGCAATATCGACAGTGTTGGTAGCGGCACTGTTCTTCAGTGTGAAAGCCGCCGCCTACGGGGCTGACGGGCTTCCTACGAAAGAAATAGGTTATATAGAATACATCCCTTATCTCATTCTTCTGATACTGATTACTCTGCTTAACCTGCTCGCGCTCACGACTTTCAAGATAAGGGTCTTTCAGATGAGGACAGCCGTGCTATCGGCCTTGCTTACCCTGGCTCTGCAGATTTGGCTCGCAGTTGATTTCTTCACCACCAAAGATGTTATGGTATTCAAGCTGACAGCTGTTTTCCCTATTATAGCTGTGATTTTGGACGTAATGGCCGCGAGAGGAATTCTTGCCGACCAGCTTTTAGTGGAAAGCGCATATCGCCTCAGGAAATCCCGCCGGGAGCGCAGAAAATAGGCAGCCACCGCCCCGGAGCTACTTTCTCTCTATATCGAAGCGGGACAATACGTTGTCGGCGTATGTCTTGGTAATGGAAATCGGAGGAATGGTGTCATTGTCCAGATCAAGCTCGTAGCCGTCCCTCTCCTTACGGAGCACCTTCACCTTATCCATGTTTACTATATATTTTCTATGGCACCGGACAAGGCTGCTGCCACGGAAACTTTCCTCTACGGTTTTAAGACGGCAGCGCAGCATATATTTTTTCATCTGCCCGCAACTATCAGAATACCAGACTATTATATAATTATCATCTGATTCAATATAATAAAGGTGCGACAGGCTGACAGAGAGCTTCATGACGCCGCTATTGTCATATAGGGTTATTTTCCGGGCGTCTTTCATGGTAGACGGCTCATCAGAGACCACATCATTAGTGTTCATAAGCCTTATAGTCTTGTTCTTGTCCACAAGGGCAAAGAACATCCCGGAAATTACGTATGGTATGCAAAGCGACACGAAAGCATAGACCAGGGCATTATAGAAAAGGCTGAAAACCGGTCTGCCTTTGAGATCTATAATGTCAAGCACGTCTCCCTGGACCGATAATGCCGTATAGAGGATACAGATAAGTATGACTTCCGCCAAATTCCACAAGACGTATTGGAGATAGGTCATCTTGAAGAGGGCACGAGTAGCGTACATAACCCTTTTGCTTACAATTATTATCAGCAGGCTGATTACGAAGAAAATGGCCGTAAAGGCAAAGGCTTGGGTCGCTCCCAGCTCAAACCATGCGTTATGGGAAAAAGGGACACTGACCAGCATGAAAACCAATGAGAAGAATGCAGTGAAAGTGACCGTGCCGATAAGTTGGTATTTCTCCCGGAAATAATCCGGAAGAGGATGTTTGCCAATAGGCGGCAGGTTTATTCTTAAATCCAATTTTGCCATATATTCAATCGGTCATCATACAAAGATAGTCAAAATTGCGAAATATTTCACCACATATAGTCCAAAGTCGCCATAGTCCGAAAGCTCCCGCCCCTTACTCCGCGACTTCGCTACATATTTTTTTTTTGACGAAAGATAGAAATTATTTTTGCATGCGAAAATATTAAAACCTGACTAAAATGAGAATTGCAGGAACAGGAAGCGCTATTCCTAAGAAACTTGTCACGAATGAAGATTTATCAAGATTTCTTGATACGGGCGATGATTGGATATTGCCGCGTACCGGCATAAGGACAAGGCACGTAATCAGCGATGAAGAGATTGAGGACCTTGGTGCCGAAGCGGCAACCAAGGCTATAGAGGATTCCGGCCTGGATCCGAAACAGATCGACTATTTCATCTGCTCCAATGTCGTATCCGAACATATAACACCGAGCCTGAGTTCTATTATATCCTACAAACTCGGACTCAAATGCCCTTGCATAGATATAAATTGTGCCTGCCCCGGCTTTATTTTTGCCATAGACATGGCTGAAGCCTACTACAAGGCAGGCAAGGCCCAAAATATCCTTATACTATGTGCCGAAGAGCCTACGAGGATGTGCGACTGGACGGACAGAGCGACCTGCGTTCTGTTCGGCGACGGTGCCGGTGCGGCAGTGCTGACCCCAGGTGACAACATAAAAGGGATAAAATTGGTCTCCTCCCCCGCCCCCGACAAAATATGGCAGAGGCGGAAAATGCTGGCTACCCCTTTCATTACCAAAGAGGAAACCGAATCTCCACTTATGATGAAAGGAAGAGAGGTCTTCAAATTTGCCGTACACGCATCAACAGAAGAAGTGAAATCGCTGCTGGGGAAATTGGGAATGAACAAGAATCAAGTATCATATTACCTTGTGCATCAAGCAAATATGAGAATAATTGATGCTATAAGGAATTATCTCGGGGAGCCGGAAGAAAAATTTCCGACGAATATCGCCGATCACGGCAATTCTTCCTCTGCATCATGCCCTATACTTTTGGATGAATACAACAAGAAAGGTCTGTTCAAAAGGGGCGACATCTTGGTTTTAAGTGCTTTCGGAGCCGGTCTGCTATCCGGTGCCGTTGTGTTGGAATGGTAATTTTTATTATATTTGCATATCATTAAAAGGTTATGATTAAAAGTCAGATTTGCGACATATTAGGAATAAAATATCCTATATTCCAAGGAGGAATGGCCTGGATAGCCGATGCCAAATTAGCATCAGCAGTATCAAATGCAGGAGGCCTCGGCATTATATCTTCAATCAATTTTGGGGCTGAAGCTGTCAGAGAAGAAATCAGAAAATGCAAGTCCATGACAGACAAGCCGTTCGGAGTAAACATAATGCTCCAGGCTCCGAATGCTTCTGAAATTGCAGATCTGGTCGTAGAAGAGGATATAAAAATTCTTACTACCGGAGCCGGCTCCCCAAGTCCGTATATGGACAAATGGAAAGCCGCCGGCATTAAGGTAATCCCGGTAATCGCATCAGTGGCCTACGCCCTGAAAATGCAGGAGCTTGGAGCGACAGCAGTAATCGCCGAAGGTGCAGAATCCGGAGGACACGTCGGAGACCTCCACACCATGGCCCTCATACCTCAGGTGGTAGATGCTCTCGACATCCCCGTACTTGCAGCCGGAGGAATCTTCGATGGTCGCGGAGCGGCAGCCGCTATCATGTTAGGAGCATGCGGGGTGCAGTTAGGAACCAGATTCCTGGTTGCAGACGAATGTCTTGTCCACGAAAATTACAAGGAAAAACTGATAAAGGCTTCCGATGTCAGCACCATAGTTACAGGGAAATCATTTGGTGACGCTGTGCGTTGCCTGAAAACCCCTTTCTCCAAGAAATTCTTCAAGATGGAATACGATCCGTCAGTGACTAAAGAGGATGTGCTGGCATTCGGCACCGGCTCTGTACGCAAGGCGGTATTTGAAGGAGACAATTCTTTGGGAAGCTATTTGGCCGGAGAAGTGTCTGGAATGATCAAGAAGAAAGAGCCGGCCGCAGCAATCGTGCAGGATATAGTTACGGTTGCTGAAAGGCTGTTAGACAATGCAAGAAACCTACTTTATTAAAACAGATATTACAGAATATGACAAAGAGAGTAGTTATAACCGGTATGGGAGTCATTTCCTCAGTTGGAAATGATGTGCCTACATTTTGGAATAGCCTCAAGAACGGTGTATGCGGCATAGACTACATCGATGAATTTCCGACACATGATCTTCCTGTGAAAATTGCAGGTAAGGTAAAAGACTTCCAGCCGGAAAAATACGGCATGGACAAGCCTTTCATAAGGAAACAGGACCTGTTCGCACAATATGGAATGGCAGCAGCCTACCAGGCTATGGAAGATTCCGGCCTGCACTCATCCGGAGAAGACAAGAATATAGACCCGTTCAGATTGGGAGTTTATGTAGGCTCCGGAATCGGCGGATTTGAAGTACAATACAGGGAAACGGCCAAAATGATAGAGGACCCGTCCGGACAATGGATTTCACCGCTGTTCATACCGACAATGATTTCCAATATAGCCGCCGGCCATATAGCAATAAAGCATCTTGCCCAAGGCCCATGCCTTGATATTGTAACGGCCTGTGCCACTTCCTCACACTGCATCGGAGAGGCTTTCCGTGCGATCAGGCACGGCTACGCAGACGCAATTATCGCAGGAGGCTGCGAAAATGCAACCATACCGTTAGGAATAGCCGGTTTTGCAAATGCCAAAGCCCTTTCAAGGGCTGAAGACCCTAAATATGCCTCTCTGCCTTTCAACAAGAACAGGCAGGGCTTTGTTATGGGCGACGGAGCCGGAATATTGGTTTTGGAAGAATATGAACATGCCAAAGCTCGCGGTGCAATGATTTACGGTGAGATTGTAGGCTATGGCAACACCTGCGACGCCTACCATTCCACGGCACCGAGACCGGACGGCTCCACACAGGCTCAAAGCATCAAAATAGCACTTGAAGAGGCTGGATTCGATGAAACTAAGGACAAGGTATATGTGAATGCGCACGGCACAGGCACCCACCTGAACGATGTAGCAGAAACAATAGCCTACAAGGCGGCTTTCGGAGACTTCGCATACAAGCTCCATATCAGTTCAATAAAGTCCATGACAGGACACATGTTCGGGGCTGCAGGAGCTGCAGAGGCCATCACCACCATACTCGCCCTTAAAGAGGGCATCATCCCTCCGACAATCAATCTGGACACCCCTGATCCTGAGTGTGACCTTAACTATACTCCGAATGTAGCCGTAAAGAGCGACATAACGCTCGGCATATCGGATTCGCTCGGATTCGGCGGACATGATGCCTGCCTTGCCTTCAGACCATTTTCGGAATAAGGCATAACGTACTAAAACCAAACGATATGAACCAGGACGAAATCAAAAAGTACCTTCCGCATAGGGAGCCTATGCTGCTCGTTGAAGAAGCCTACATTGACGAAGACGGGGTCGCCCACTCCAAATATCGTATTAAAGAGGACGAATTCTTCACAAGAGGGCATTTCCCCGGCAATCCTATTGTGCCGGGGGTGATACAGTGCGAAATTATGGCCCAAAGTTGTGCCATACTTGTAAAGGAAGAAATTCCGGGGCACATGACACTGTACGCAGGTCTGGATAAAGTCAGGTTCAAGAATATAGTGAAGCCGGGAGATTTGTGCGAAGTTACCGCAATATTGGAAAGCAGGCGCGGTCTGATGTTTTTCTGCAAAGCCGAACTAAAAGTCGGGAAGAAAATCTGTTGCAAAGGCAACCTGTCCTTTGCCCTTGTTCCTAAACAAGAATGACAAGCCTCAGGTCGCTGCCGGTCCCCGAACGGCCCAATGCGTTCAGATTCAGATAGTGTTATTCCTTGTCCAAAGCAACATACACTGAGTTGTTGCTCTTATACTCCGGCACGATCTGCTTCATTTTCGCAACGATTGACATTTGTTCGTAACTTTCGGACAAGTCGATAAGTTCGGATATATCTTTGCTTACGGCTTCATAATCCGATTCGCGGACATTTGCAATCCTTATCTTCTCATGGAAAGAGGGCTTGGTGGTCTCTGCTTCGTTCAAGACCTCCTCATACAGCTTCTCCCCATCCCGCAATCCGGTATATTTGATTTCTACATCTTTTGCACCGCTAAGCTTTATCATACGCCTTGCCAAGTCGGCAATCTTGACAGGATGCCCCATGTCAAAGACTAAAATCTCACCGCCGTGGCCTTTGGTTCCGGCCTCCAAAACCAACTTGCACGCCTCCGAGATAAGCATAAAGTAACGTATGATATCGGGATGAGTGACAGTGACAGGTCCTCCCATACGGATTTGTTTCTTGAAAAGAGGAATGACCGACCCGTTTGAGCCGAGCACGTTTCCAAATCTTGTCGTAACAAACTGGGTGTCGCCCACCACTTTTCCCTCGTTTTCCGCCTTGTTGAGGCTCTGCACGTAAATCTCGCAAATGCGTTTTGAGCAGCCCATTACGTTGGTCGGATTGACAGCCTTGTCAGTAGAAATCATAACGAACTTCTTAACCCCGTACTTCACTGCGAGGTCAGCTATCAGCTTGGTACCGTAAATGTTATTATGCACGCTCTCGCTTGGATTGTCCTCCATCATAGGAACGTGCTTGTAGGCTGCCGCGTGGAAAACGTAATCAGGCTTTGTCTGCTTGAAAATATTTTCCATTCTGGTAGAATTGGTGATTGACGTGACTATCGTACATGCTTTCAAACCGGGATATTCAGTCGCTACCATAAGACGGATATCGTGTTGAGGGGTCTCTGCCTGGTCCACAAGCACAAGCAATGCCGGAGAACAAGAGCAAATCTGGCGGACAATCTCGCTTCCGATACTGCCGGCAGAACCTGTAACCATAATTCTCTTCCCCGCCAACTGTTCGGAAATGGATTTCATATCCACATTAATCTGTTCTCTCGGCAGGAGGTCATCAATACTGACCTCTTTCAGTTCGGAGGTTTCATTTATATCCTTATTCCACTCCTCGGCGTCCTTGGCCATATATATTCTGACACCCTCTCCGAGAATATAGTCCTGAAGCTTCTGATCTTTTCTGAAAAGCTCATTCCTTTGAGGTGCGACCAAGACAGCCGAAATCCTCCCCTTCTTCAACACGGAAGGCAGATTCTCACCAACCTCATACACTTTCTCGCCCATAAGGCGGTTATATTTCAATGTGGAGTCGTGAGAGATAAAGCCGGACAGATTGAAGCGGGTCGGTTTCTCGTTCCTTATCTGCTTGGCAAGTCCGACTCCCCCGTCCTTGACACCGTATATCAATACGTTTACAGCTCCGTCAGTTCGGAAAAAAGCGTCATACAAGAGCTTGACTACCAGCCTCATGCTACACATCAAAAATACCGAAATAATGATTATGGAAAGCAGATGTCTGGAAAGCAGATGAGCGAAAACGGTTTCCGGGAGGGTCCGGAGGAAATAATTTAGAAATATCATTATTATTCCGGAAAGACCCATTGCCAGTCCTACCCTCATCAAATCTATGAAAGAAGAGTATCTGACAATTCCGGAATATGTATGGAAAATCTTGAAAAAAATTATAGATATGGCTATATATATGGCAATGATAGCCGTCAGCGGCCAGAAGTTCTCTATCAGATCGTTCAGATTGAAATAGCCCCAATATACTGAAAGGGCGGTTATATATATTATAAGGCTGTCTAATAACAGAATACACCAATATGGCAATTTGTCTTTAGAGAAGTACCAGTTTATCAGCCTTTTAAATGAGTTCATCTCTCCTTGTCGTTTATCCTAAAATTGACATCCGGCTTTTTATCCAAACAAATATAGCAATAGTTTTGAGTACGGCAAAATCATTTTCCCTTGGCAACAGTGGAGAAGCCCGTGCCGAGAAAAACAAAAAAGAATTTGATTGTGTTCCCCGGAAAAAGAGAAAACAGCTCCAGCATATCTCCACCTTTAAGAAAAAGCGATTTGGCCTTGCGGACAAGGTAGGGCTTGTTTGAATAGTCGGCACGCCCCCTATGATGCCCGAAATTGCCGGCAGCGAACAGAAAATCCATAATCTTGTCGCAGCTCTCGTAATAACGTCCGGAATACATAGGCATGTCAGATGCCGTCAGTCCGAGATATTTCACGGCGAAACAGCCGAAAGTCTGCCACTCTCTCAACAGCCCCAAAGTCTTTATGTCGGTCTCAAGCCTTTCTACGTCAATAAGTCGGGAGTTTTTGTGCAGGTGCATAGTCCAGTCGCAAATCTGTCTCAATCCAAGACCTCCGTGGTAGAAATGTTGCAGGAAATGCGTAAAGATGAAAACGGCATCGAAATTGGCTGAGGGCAGTTTAATATCGGTCCCTTCGTATACCCACGAGCTGAAATCCTTTTGTCCGAACATCTCCGACTGCATGCCGGAAAGGAAAACGTTGTTCTTCTTTCCGAAACCGGTATTTATCGTACCGTGAAGCTCCACCTCGATATCCCCAAAATGTATTCCCAAATGCAGGTTTTCCTGGCCCTCCTCTTCCAATTTGTCAGCCTTCGGGACGAGGAGCATTTTCGCCTTCTCATAATCCTCTCCATGCAGGAGAAGATCGATGTCCCCCGGCTGCCTCAATTCCGGATGAAGATAATTTCGGGCAACTCCTTGCCCTTTAAGCAAAAGCGGCTCTATGCCGGCGTCATTAAGCATGCGGAAAAGCTTTGCAATAAAATCGTTCATCCGGAAATTCCTGAGCCCTGTCGAAAGCTTCACCTTGTTGAAAGCCTGCATGACTTTTTCCGGCACAGCCGTTATAGATGCCGTCTCGCCCGCCGTCGCTCCTTTTGCAGATGCAAACCGTTCCAGACCTACTGCCGTATAGCCGGCCACGGTCTGTTCCATTGCCAGCCTGTACAGGCATCGCCAATCAATGTTTCCGGCATCCGGCCGATTCCCGCCTGCATCTGTGCCGGTCCAATCGATTTCCTCCACACTCCCCCAAAGCCCTGCTCTCAAAAGGCGGAAAAAGAAATTTACCGTATTAGAATCATATTTCTTCATCTGGAATTAAATTTCAACAAATATAGCAAATCTTAAGTCAGCCGCCATATAAAAATATGATACCCTGAAAGCAGACCACGAAACAAGCCGTTTCAGTAACGATTTTGGCCGTTTCGGTAGGAAAGAGCAACTATTTGGCGTGGTTTCTTTATACATTTGTACTACGACCGTCGGAATTGATGCGACTGTAATGTCAGGAAGCATAAAGGCGGAGGCTTAATATTTGTAAAAATTTTAAATATATATAAATAGTAATGAAACAGAATTTATTGACAATTGCAGCTACCCTGCTAATAGGAGCGGTAGCGATTTCAGCAAAGGCGCAGGCCCCTGTGACCCTCGAATACGGTGTCAAGGGCGGTGTCAATCTTCACAGTCTCATTCTGAACGATGACTTTCAAATTCTTGAAACAAAAATGAAAGCAGGTGCGGAATATAGCGGATTTATGAGGATAAATATTGGGAACCACTTTGCCGTGCAGCCGGAACTTGAGTTCTACTACAGAGGCACGGGACTTGAAGCCACTATGGGAGATGCAACCAAGAGCAACAAGATCAACCAATGGGGCATGCAGATTCCGGTATATGCCATGGGCAAGGTGAAATTGGGCGGCGGCTTCCTTTATGGAGGTGTCGGGCCGTATGTTGGCTTGGGCATATCTTCAAAGACCGAAGAAATCGAGTACAAAACGACTTTGAAGGATCTTCCGATACCTTTGAAGAATGATATCCAAATACCTTTGAATTTGAAAATAGATCCGATAGATTTGTATGAGAAGAATAATGACAAATCAGCCATGCAGAGGTGGGATTTCGGACTTGCCTGCCAATTAGGATATGAGTTCTGCAACGGAATTCAGGTCAATGTGGGTTACAAATACGGTTTTATCAATCAGATTGATGACCCTAAGACTGCCCTGTCGGAGCTTTTAGGCAAGTTCAATCTTCCGTTACAGGACGCTTCATACCGTGCAAATGTCAGCGTGCTGACAGTCGGGGTAGGATACAGATTCTAAGCATCCGATATTTCAGGAAAGGCAGAATAAGTTATATATCATGATGACATTGAAGACAAGGCTATACAGGAAACGCAGAAAAAAGGGATTCATTTTTCTGAGCAATGAGAGAAAGAGCGTATTGCTGGCAACCCTCATTATCAGTTTTTTGCTTGCCTTTGTAATGCTGACGTCATCAGTATATTACTACAAGCTGCTTGACCCTGCGAAAGGATTCGACATCAAATATTTCTTCTCGCTCCAATCCGCCGGGACCCTTCTTGTCAACATCGTATTCTTCTATGTGCTGCTAAGCATACAGTCATGGGCCATAAACAAATTTGCAATAAACCAGTATCAGCTGTGGCTGGTACTTGTAGGGCTTTTGGTCGCCATGATTCTTCTGTCCCCTACGTTGTCGGAAATGCAATGGTGGTGGTACAGGGACGTGCTGACTACGAGCGCATACTCCACGATACAATATGTCAAGGACCTGGTAATGCTGCTGGTGACTTTCCTGTTCACCATGACAATCTATCTGATGAAGCAAAACCACAATGCCGTTGTGGAAATGCAGGATGTGGATATGGAAAACCTGAGGAACAGATATACAGCTCTGAAAAACCAGACGGATCCCCATTTCCTCTTCAATTCATTGAACACCCTCAACGGCCTGATTGGCGAGGATGACAAAAGGGCACGGCAATATGTGCAGGAGCTGTCGGAAGTTTTCCGCCACACCATGCAGAACAAGCTGGTGGTGCAGCTGTCGGAAGAAATGGATTTCGTCCACTCCTATCTCTACCTGATGTGCATAAGATATTATGACAGTCTTCAAGTGGAATTCGATATTGAAGACAAATACCTCAATTATTATATGATACCGTCCGGCCTGCAGATATTGGTGGAAAATGCTATAAAACACAATATAGCGAGTTCGAAGATGCCGCTTAAGATAATTATCCGCACCGAAGACGATAAAATAATCGTTGAGAACAAGTTACAGCTTAGAGAACGGAACACAATGACCTGCAGCGGGGTCGGACTTGAGAACCTTATGGAGCAGTACAAGCTGATTTTCGGCAAGGAAATAGAAATCGCATCGAATGACGGAAAATTTGTGGTATCCCTGCCGCTTATCGGATCATTGGAACAAATAGAGCCAAGAGCAAAATCTTTGTTATGAAAGTAATTATAGTAGAAGACGAATATTTCACCGCACGGAGCCTGCAGAATCTGCTTGCCGAAACGGATGCGGACATAGAAGTCATAGCCATGCTCCAGAGTGTGGACGAGTGTGTCGAATGGTTTGGTTCTCATTCAGAGCCCGATCTGGCATTCATGGATATTCATTTAGCCGACGGAGATGTTTTCTCGGTGTTTGACAAAGTAGATATATCGTGCCCGATAATTTTCACCACGGCATACGAAGAATATGCCCTTAAGGCATTTGAGGTGAACAGCATAGATTATCTGCTGAAGCCTATCAAGCAAAAGGCGTTACAAAGAGCTCTACTTAAGGTAAAGAGACTCTCAAAAAGCAGTCACAGCATTGACAACCAGGCTATTATGGCTAAAATGCTTCAAATGCTCAATGAGTCTCAGGCCAATTACAAGAGCCATATCCTGGTCCAGTACAGGGACAAGCTGTTGCCGGTATCCGTAGACAAGATTGCTTATGTAAGGGCTGAGAACAAAGGTGTATTGCTGGTTACTTTCGACAAGAAAGAACATTTTTTAGACCTTTCCATGGAGAAATTTGCACAGCAGCTAAACCCAAAGCACTTTTTCCGTGCCAACAGGCAATACATCATCGCCCACAAGGCAATACAGAGCATGTCGGTATGGTTCGGAGGAAAGCTGACCGTCTCACTCGTAATGGAAACGCCTGACAACGTAATTGTCAGCAAAGCGAAAAACAAAGAATTCAAAGAGTGGTATCAAGGAAATTTTTCTATTGTTGAATAATAAATATAATTATGATACGAAACAGAATTAAAGGAAAAACAATTATCATCAGTGCTGTGATTTTGATAGCGTCCTCCTTATGCAATCTTGCGGGAGCGCAGACAGACACATCCCTGACTTTGGAGAAATGCCGGGAGCTTGCCCTGCAGTACAACAAAAAAGTGAAAATGGCGGAAGCGGATGCCACGGCTTCCGATTATCTGGTGAAATCAGCACAGACAAAATATCTGCCGCGTGTGGATTTTGTCGGAGGCTGGATAAATCCGGGCGACAGAGAATTGCAGCCTTTTGCAATCGACCTCAATATGCCGGGAATCACCCCTCCGGGACTTTCACTGCCGCTTGACTTTCTTGGCATAGCTCCTACTAACATCTATACAGGAGGCTTTGTCATGAGGCAGCCAATATTTATGGGCTTCAAAATCACGGAGGCCAATAAAATGGCCCGCTCCGCATCTGCCATAGCCCACGAGGAGGTCAAGCTGAAAGAAGCCGACATACTCGCCAATGTGGACAAAGCATATTGGAAGGTTATTTCCGTACAGGAAAAAGTGAATCTGTCAAAGACATATATCACCCTTCTTGACCGCCTTGTTGAGGATTTGGAGAATATCTACAATGAGGGCATGATTACAAGGAACGAGGTATTGAAAGTGAAAGTAAAGCAGAACGAAGTGGCCTTAAATCTTCTGAAAGCCGAAAACGGTCTGGAGCTTGCAAAAATGGCTCTCGGACAAATTATCGGAATGGATGCTGAAGATATCTGTCTCAGTTCTACGGCTATAAATGAGAAAGTGCTTACCGACCGCCTTGTATTGGCAGCTTTAGAAAACAACGGTGCAGAACGTTCCGAAATTGCAATGCTGCGCAGCAAACTGGCGATAACGGAGTCGGCTAAAAACATAGTCAAGTCACAGTTTCTGCCGAATGTACTCCTTACGGCCGGATATAATTGGATAAAGCCTAATATCTATAAAGGCTCTCAGAGCAATCTGGGCGGAGACTGGTACATCGGAGTAGGTGTTCAGCTTCCGATATTCACATGGGGAGACAGACTGCATCAGGTCAACATTGCCGAGCAGAAGGTAAGGAAAGCCGAATTGGAGTTGCAGGATGCCCAGGAAATGATAGACATCCAGGTCCGTCAAAACGAATTCAAGTGCACCGAGGCTCTAAGGAAAATAGAATTGGCCAAATTGTCCAAGTCACAGGCAGAAGAGAACTTGAGGATAACCAGGAACAGCCTGCTTGAAGGCATGAACAACACAAGGGATATACTTGAGGCCCAGGTAATGTGGGAGAAAGCATCTTCAGAGGAAATAGATGCCAGAGTAGAGGCAGCCACCGCGCTTTCCGAACTGGAGAAATCCACAGGCGCGCTATACAAATATGCAGAAGAAAAGAAAATAACAGATAAATAAGAATAGATATGTACGCAAGAAAAGCAACATCAGTTTTGACAATGGTATCCTTGACAATGCTTATCGGAATGACCATTGCTTGTAAACCAAAGAAAGATAACGGACAGGAGGCCGGAGATGAAGCCGCCGTGCCTGTAACTGTCGTTCAAGCAGAACAATCGGTGTACACGCCTGTACTGCGTTTTTCAGGTACGGCTGAAGAGTCCAAAAAAGCGAGCCTCGGTACAGCCATTCCGGGCAGGGTTGAAAAGATCCATTATGCCAAAGGAAGTTATGTGCCAAAAGGTGCTCTCATAGCGGAGATGTCCGATGAGATGATGATGCAGGCACAGATAGAGAACGATGCCATTAAACGCGACTTCGAGCGCATATCCCGTCTGAGGGAAAAGGAGAGCGTAAGCAAAATGGACTATGACCATGTCAAGGCCAAATATGAAGCCTCCGTGGCTAAGGTGGCTCTGCTGAAAAAGAACACCTCCATAATCGCCCCTTTCAGTGGAATTGTCACCAACATTCTTGTAAATGAAGGAGAAACATACACTTTCAACCCAAGCATCACCGACAATTTTAAAGTGGAGAACGGCATAGTGGAACTACGCCAGCTCAATCCGTTGAAAGTGGTGATTGAGATAAACGAAAAAGAGCTCGGCTACATCAAATCCGGGCAGAGAGTATTAATCGCTTTCGACGCCCAGCCCGGCGATACCGTCAAAGGGAAAATATCCTATATACCTCCGGTACTGTCCGCTATGACCCGTACCGCCTCAGTAGAGGTGTCAATTCCGAATGACGGCCTTAAGCTGAAACCGGGAATGTACTGCAATGTGTCCATTGAGATGCCGAAGAGAACAGGCGTGTTCGTTCCTCTCAACTCTATTTTCCGCCTTGCCGGTACAGCAGAAGAGTATGTCTTCAAGGTAAATGAAGACGGCTCGACAGTCAGCCGTATCCCGGTTGTACGCGGTGAAATAAACTCCGGCAACGTCCGTATAGAAGGTGATGAAATCCGTGACGGAGATATGATTGTTTCAGACGGTAAAAACAAACTTAACGACGGATCAAAAATAAATATTGTAAAAAAGAAATAAGTCTATGAAACTCCCGGAATTTGGTGTAAAAAGACCTATTGCTACGGCGATGGTTTTCGTAGCAATATTGTTGATAGGTATCTTCTCGATGACGAAGCTGCCGTTAGACTTGATGCCGAATATGGAGTTTCCCTCCCTTACGGTCATAACTGTCTATCCCGGTGCATCGGCCATTGAGGTTGAGGAACAGGTCTCAAAGCCTTTGGAAGCGGTACTTTCCGCAGCTGAAAACCTGGTAGAGATCAAGTCCATATCAAAGGAAAACGTATCTTTCATACAACTGCGGTATGAATGGGAAGGAGATATAACCTCTGCAGCCAACAATGCAAGAGACCTGATTGAAATAGCCAAGACAAGGCTCCCGTCCCAGGCACGCACCCCTATCATATATAAGATCAACTCGTCAATGATGCCTGTAATAGGCTATGCTATCAATGCAGACGAGAACTACAACGGTCTTGAACAAATCGTTGAAGACAAAATAGCACAGCACTTGCGCAAGGTGGACGGAGTGGGAACTGTCATCTACTTAGGCCAGCCTGAGAGGGAAATCCGAATTGAGATAGACCCTACAAGGTTGAAAGCCTATAAGATGTCAGTCGCCCAGATATCCACGATGCTCAAGGCGAACAATATAAATGTCCCTGCCGGCTCGGTTACCATGAGTGCCTACGACTTTACTGTCCGTATGCCCGGCAAATACGAGTCAGTCTCACAGCTTGAAAACACGGTCTTGAAATCATTCAACGGCCGGATAGTAAGGCTAAAGGATGTGGCGGAAGTCAAGGACACTTTCAAGGAAGTGGAGTCATCCGCATACAACCATATAGGACGCGGCATGGCCCTTGTGATACAGAAGCAGTCCGGAGCCAACACGGTGGAAGTGGTTGATGCAATCCGTAACAAGATGACGGAGATACGTGAAGACCTGCCGAAAGACGTGCAGATTTTTGAAATCATAAGTTCCGACGAAATTGTCAAGGCGTCAATCAACAACCTGAGTTCTTCACTCTGGTACGCCCTGCTCTTCGTGACATTGGTTGTGTTGCTCTTCCTAAGAGATTGGAAGTCAAGCCTTATCGTCTTCCTTACAATGCCTGTCTCCTTGATTTCGGCATTCATTGTCATGAGACTGTTGAACTATACTATCAACATCTTCTCCCTTGTAGCTTTGGTGATTGCTATCGGCATGGTGGTGGACAACGCCATTGTAGTGCTTGAAAACATTACCCAACACATCGAGAGAGGGGCTAAGCCTAAGCAGGCAGCCATGTTCGGAGCCTCCGAAATGGGCCTGGCCATTGCAGCCTCTACGTTGACAACCATAGTGGTATTCCTGCCTCTGCTGTTTATGGGCGGCATAGTCGGTATAATGTTCAAGCAGTTAGCCATATTGACGGTTACCTGTATGATTGCTTCACTGTTTACGGCTCTGACGCTGACGCCTATGCTTTCAAGCGTATTGTTGAAACCGGCTCCGAGAGACAGAAAAGTGAAAAGGCAAGGGAAGCTGTATGACTGGAGCGAGAGAATGTTCCAAAGGATAGAGAGAAGATACAGCAAATTCCTCGGCTGGGTGGTATATCACCGGGCAATCACATTGATTGCCGCTGTCGTAATATTCGCAGCCGTAATAATGCTCGGACGCAATATAGGTACCGACTACCTGCCTGACATCGATGCAGGTACTGTCTCCATAGCTTTTGAAACGGAGCAAGGCACATCGCATGCCCATACAGAAGAGTTGGGAGCCGAGATAATAGACATGCTGTATGAAAAGGTACCTGAAATCAATAACGGAGCCTTAGCAAGCATCACCGGACAGACTCCTGACGGTGTCCTTACCGCAGTCGGTTTCAAGGAGGGCAAGAATATCGGTACGGTGCTCTGTCACCTGAAACCGGTCAGCGAGAGAAGCAGAAGCAGTCAGGAAATCGCCGATGCCATAAGACCTCTTGTAGAGGCCTATCCTGAAGTGGAGAAAGCTACTGTTACAGGAGGTAGTGCAATGGCTACGGCCCTTACAGGTAACAGAAAGCCTATTGAGTTCATAATTTCGGGCACTGACATAAGCCAACTGAACAAAGTGGCATTCCAGCTCCTTGAAACGGCAAAAGGATATAAAGAGTTCTCCAATGTCGAGACTACGGCCTCTATCGGAAGCCGTGAGGTGCACATACTGCCGGACAAGGACAAAGCATCACAGATGGCTCTGAGCCCAGGCCTTATCGGCATTCAGGTACGTGAAAACCTCTACGGAGCAGACGCCGGGGTCTTCACCGAAGAAGGCAAGGACTACGACATAAGGATACAATATGCCCCGGAATACCGCAATTCGATAGACAAGCTCCGGGAAATGCAGCTTACCAACCTGCTTGGACAGCAAGTACCTCTGATTGCAGTTGCAGAGCTGGAAGAGACCGAAGGACCGGTACAGATCGAGAGGATCACCCAACAGAGATATGTCAAGGTGATAGCAGGGCTTAATGATATTTCGCTTGGAGAAGGAGCAGAGATTGCCAGGAAGATTATCGATGAAGCCGATATACCGGAAGGTGTGGACGTCGATCTCGGCGGTCAGGTTGAAGACCAGAGCGACACATTCTCGTCTTTGAGTGCTATATTCATCATAGGCCTGCTGTTAGTGTTTATGGTTATGGCAGCCCAGTTCGAATCCCTGCTGGATCCTCTCATTATACTGTTCGCCATACCATTCACGCTTATAGGTATCATATTGGCGTTTGCCCTGACCGGAACTACCCTCAGCGTGGTATCATTCATAGGTCTGATTATGCTTGTCGGCATTGTGGTCAATAACGGAATTGTGCTTGTCGATTATACAAATATGCTGATAAAGCGTGGCTACCACATCAAACAAGCCGTTATGGAAGCCGGACGTTCACGTCTCCGCCCTGTGCTGATGACATCTATGACGACTATTCTGGGTATGCTACCTATGGCACTCAGCAGAGGCATGGGCAAGGAGATGTATGCTCCTCTCGGCATCACCATTATCGGAGGACTGCTGGTATCAATGCTTGTCACACTTATTCTGGTGCCTACGGCCTACGCCATGATGCACCAACGCAAGCTTAGACTGGAAAGACGTCTCGCAGAGGTTAAATCGAAACTAAACAAAAGGAATCTGATATGAAACTAATTTATATAACTTGCAATATCAGCATGCTTGAGCAAATGGAAGCCGTTCTCCGGGAAATGGAGATAAAGGTGTTCCAGATTATTCCGCGCGCACAGGCTGAGAGTGATTTTGACATACCTCACAAGGACAATGCTATATGGCCGGGATTCAATGCCTGCATTATCATACAGGAGCAGGATGTGGAGAAAGCGGAAGCTCTCCTGCACAAAGTTCAGGACATGAATGAGAAAGCCTATAACAACAGTGAACTCATAAGTGCCTATATGTGGGAGATCCAGGCATTTGCTCCGGTCAAGCCGGTCAAACCGATTGAGAAAGCCGACGAGATCAAAAACGAGGAAGAGAACAACGATTAGAGAAAAACGTCAGAAAATGACTGATGACGAGAAATAATCGCCTCTACCACAAGACCTTAACCGCTGCTATTGGGATTAGTTCCGACAGCAGCGGTTATTGTTTTACCTATAATCATAATCTTTCGAAAAGAAACCTTTCAATTATTTGCATTTATTTTCAATTCTATAAAGTTACTGACAATCAGCCACTTGACCAAATTCCATTAGTTATATTAAGTTAATTGACTCTCTCATTTTCAAACGATTACATCGGAATTAGCAAAATAATGTTAAAAAAGTTATAAAATACGAAAAAAATATATTATCTTTTGCAGGCAAATAAAACACCATAGAGATTGAAATCGGCTTTCTCACATAGTCACTTACAGTATTGCGCAAAATATCCTTTGGGGCAGGATGTGTTGCAAAGAAAAAACGACTTTCTTTCTGCGCATTATGCTTTAGAGCGAAGCGAAGCCTTGTATCTGCTGGTGTAGGGCATTTCTTCCCTTGGCTTTATAAATCGTATATCCAAGAATCAAAAAGGTTGTAGCGTTATGAGTAAAACAGAAACCAGTGCCGCACGTATAAAGGCGGCTTACATTTGTCCCGGCATAGCTTGCTTTGCAGCAGAGTATTCGCTTTGTGCGGGAAGTCTTGGTGGTGGACATGAACCCGCCTTGCCCGGTGAGCCTCCTATTGAAGAGGAATCTATACCGGGCTCCGATCCTTACGAGGTATGAGGGCAAAGCTCTAATACCTTATTAGTAATAAACATTTTATTATGACTTAACTTTACAAACAATTTCAAAAGATGAAAACAAAGTTATTTATCTCATTTGCAGCTTCCGTGGCTGCATCTGTGCTGATGAGTGGCTGTTCTAAAGAAGAGAGCGCTAATAATAATAATGGTCAGCTTGTTGTTGCTGCTCTTTACAGCGGTCACAATTATTATATGTGGGATGCCGCCCAGAACTATTGGTCTGGTCACGAGTGGGACGCTGCTGAAGCTTGGCAGCCAACAACGGAAAGTGCAATAAACGACAATTATCCTAAGTCTAAGGATGCAGATGGTGCTCGCTGGTGGCACGAGGGTAGCGGTGCTTTCGAGGCTTCCACTGCTCTCTTTAAGCAGCTTCCCAATGCCAACGAAATGTATTGGTACGTAGAGAAAGGTGATCCTCATTGGGATAATACTACTCAGTGGGTGGTTTTCGGTACGACTCACACTGGTGGTATATGGCTTAAGAGGCTCAGTGTTATCGCTCAAGAAAATGGTAAGACTCTTGCTGATTTAAAGGATCATCTTCCCACTATTTCCGACTCCGACACGTATTCTCCTATATCCGGCAAGCCTGCTGATAGTGAGATTAGTAAATACTTCTTCCTCCCTGCGTTGGGCTATTACCTCAATGGCCAGCTTCTTACCCTGGGTTCCAGCGGTAGCTATTGGTCGTCTAGTGCTGCCTCCAGCAATAGTGAATTTGCGCACCTCATGCACTTCACTAGTGATTACGTGCTCGTGGAAGGCGTCTTCCGCGACAACGGGTGTATAGCACAGCCCTTCGAGTAGCCTCCCCGATTGTTTGATTTAGGGCGGGCTCTTTAATAGGCCCGCCCTTAGTTTATTGCCCTTTGCGATCGATTTTTTTTTGAAAATTTCACTTTTAGTAAAGCTATAAGAAAATCTTGCTTTCTTCTTGTTGATAGTCCCATAGCCGATTACCTGGGTGTTTAGCCGCTGGGC